>JAEUKZ010000407.1 GCA_016793045.1 Alphaproteobacteria bacterium | reverse complement strand
GCCGAGTACGCGTGGTCGCGTCGTAACGGTGTCGAGCGGAAGCGGGCCGTCGTTGACGAGTTCGTTCAACGCCTCCGTCGATGGCGACCGCACAAAGCCGCCCGTCTCGACGACCGCGACGCGCAAAGGCGTGTCGAGGAGCTCGCGTGCGATCGTCAGTCCCGCCATGCCGCCGCCGATGAGGCAGAGATCGGCGTCGAGGCTCGTATCGTCCGGGGCTTCGTTGAAATCGAGGATCATGACGCGGCGGTACCGGCGGTCGCGGACGGCAGCTCGATTGCAACCATCACGAGATTGGTACGCTTAGATTGCTCCGAACCGTGGTGAGATTCCATCATGGCGGCGCATGCTGCAGAACATGACCCGGCAATGTTGGGGGCCACGCGGCCCCGCGCGAGGCGCTCTGGCGGAGCAGGTCACTCAGGAAGATATTGACAGATTCGACGCGAATATCGGTCAAGGGCGCATCCACATCCACGTCAGTTCGTGCTTGTTGTGGAAAAGATGCTGAAGCGTCGAGCCGGGAATCGATGAAAACTCGCGCTGGATCGCGAGGTCGGTCGGCCCTTGGAACTTCACCGTCGCGACAATCCGCCGCGCTGCCTTGGCCGCGATCCAGCGACTGACGAGATCGAGCAGTCGCCGCGGATAGCACGCGACGTCGCAGAACATCCAGTCGAGGGGTTCGATCGCGCGCGGATCGATTGCGAAGGCGCTCTGCCGGCGGAACTCCACCCTGGGGTGGCGGCTCACGCCCGCATCCAGCGGGGCCTTGTCGACCGCTATGACCGAGGCTCCGAGTTCGGCCAGCACCCAGGTCCAGCCGCCCGGGCTTGCACCAAGATCGATGCAGCGGTCCTGCGGCTGCGGATGCAGGCCGAGACGGGTAAGCGCTTCCCATAGCTTCAAGTAGGCGCGGTTGGGTGGTGCCTGCCGATCCTCCACGAAGTAGGCTTCGCCGTGCCGGAACGGGCTGGTGCAGTGCGCCGCGGCCAGCAACACGTCCGGTGCGAGGAGCGTCCACGAGCCGATGGGGGCGGATGGCGGCGGATTGGGGAAGGCGAGGGGCTTGGGACGGAACGGCGGCAGCTTCGCTTCGATCAGCGCGGCGCGGCGGTGGAATGCAGTCGCGTAGAGCGCCCAGTTTCGCTGCTTGGCGCGAAGCGCGCGCGCGCCATCCGCAATCGACGCAATTGGGATGCGCTGCGGTGCGATCCAGACATTCTGGGCCCAGGCTGCCGTCTGGACGCCGCCGGCTGCCAGCACGAGCCGGTCATGGACGGCGCGAACGTCATTCAGCTCCGCGACCAGTTCGTCAACGAAGCCGTCCGCTGCCAGATACCCTGTCTCGTGCGAATCAGTCGTTGGTGGCGTCGGCAGCACGAAGGGTCAGACGCCCCGATATGAAGCGACCTCGCGGAGCCGCAATTCGCATGCTTGGGCGATCTAGCCCTGCCAGGCGCGTTTCGACGGGCAATGCGGAAATCTCCCGGATCAGCTTGTTGAGGATGGCATAGGCGAAACTCTCGAAGTCGTCCACCGCGATGACGAATGCGCCTTGTCCGCCGATGACGTTGTCGCGATAGAACTGGTCGAGCGCGGGCTGGAAGGCCGATCCGAAGCCTGGATTCGGATTGTCGTTCATGATGACCAGCCCGTTGATCGCGATGCCGCGCGCGATCGCGGCGTCGCGCGCGGAAGCGGCGGGACGCCCGCTGTTGTTGACGCCGTCGCCCGATATGTCGATGACTCGGCGCACCGGGCCGTCGCGATAGGCGCTTGTTTCGATCAGCCGGACGGCATAGTCGATTGCGCCGCTGATCGAGGTCCAGCCATAGAACGAACGCGGCTCTCGCTGGATTGCCTCGGCGAAGAGTTGGCTGCTTTCGCCGTCGGAGATGACGGTCCATGGGACGACGACGCGCTGAAACTCCGCGCCCGCCCATTCCACGAACGTTACCGCGATGGCGCCGCGCGGCGTTCCCCGGATCGCGGTGATGACCGCCGGATTGCGGAAAGCTTCGGCATAGCCGCGGCGCTGGAGCTGGAATTCGTCGTCGTCGATGCTGCGTGAAACGTCGACGGCGAGAACGAGTGCGAGATCCACCGGCTGCGCGCGCACCGTCATCGAGCCGAAGCAGGCGGCGATCGCGAGGAATAGAACAAGACCACGAACGCCGCTGGCCATCGGTGCCTCCGCGCGTTTCGGGCACAGTCTCCGGCGCTCAGATTATAGGGGAGCGCTCTCGGAGCGACACCATTTCCTGACCCGAGGTGATGCGCGCGTTTGGCGCGATGGCGCCATCACGATCCCGTGACCACATTTGTCCGCGCGGGCACCGCCGGTCGATCTGGGGCGCAATGCGCCGCCTCGGCCTACTGGAGCCTGAAACTGCGCTGCCTAATCGTCTGGCCGATCTGGCCGGCGAGGATGCCGGCCATGCCATTGAAGGCCGCGTCCTGGTCGTCGGGCGCGCCGGTGTAGTAGGCCTGTCCATGCCAGTACCGGCGACCGTTGGAATCGTCGATCGTCAGGGTTAGGACGAACTGCACCGAGCCCTGGGTCGCCGGCGGCAGTGGACGCCCGCCAGGCGGCGGAGTGTCGCCTGGCCGACGCCCGAGGGGCAGGTTGAACTGATAGTAGTGGCCCTGCGGATCGACATCCCTGCGGTCGCGCGGAAATCCCGTACCGATCGGGTTTACTTCGGTTTCCAGGCTCAGAACGAATGGGCTGAGTTCGTTTGCCGGGGTCGGGGTCCGCCCGATCGCCTCGCGCACCACACGGACCAGCCGCTGATTGGTCGGCGTCGCGTCGAGGGCCCGCACGCGCAGACCGGTTCCCTGGGGGACCGTCTGATAGTTCGTCGAATAGGCGAGACCGCTTCCGGCCGTAAGCGCCGGCTGGCTTGTCGTCTGGGCCTCGACACCGCCCGGGCCGGCCAACAGCACGGCGAGCCCGAACACCGCAACGAATCGCCTCATCCCCCACCTTCGACGTCGCCGATGATCTGAGAGGCTGCGCGACTCCCGATCAGACCTTTTGTCCGGCGGAGTCTACACCGGCCGTGACGGCGGCGGAAAGGGTGGCGTCAGCAGGCCGCCGGGGGCATCGAGGAGCGTTGCTTCGATGTCGAGGTCGCGTGTCAAAGTTGCGAGGCGCTGCGCCATGCCGCGCACGCTGGCGACGACGCTGATCGCATCGGTCGTGGAATCCACCGACTCCGCGGCGTCGATGAGCGTGCTGATGGCAAACAGATTGATCGATCGCGTCAGATCCTGGACGGCCCCGGATTCGCTTGGCGCGGCGCTGCGAAGCGCGCGGAGTTCATGGTCGCTATGGTCGGCCATGCCAGCCTCCTGCACAGTCGTTCATTGTCGGGTGCGAGGCGGGGAGTTTGCCCCGTAGAATCTTAACGGAGGATTAATCCTGCGCTTCGCGAATGTCGCGGTCGCAGGCTGGCGTCGTCAGGCTGGTTGCCGGGCCGTCGAATCGGCACGGTGATCGTCGACTGGACCGATCGGCGGCGCGCAATAGAGCCGATAAAGCGTCTCCATGATCGCGCGCGCCTCCGGCCCCGTCAGCGAATAGTAGATCATCTGCGCGGAACGGCGCGTCGTCACCAAGCCGTCCCGGCGCAGTCGGGCCAGATGCTGCGACAGTGCGGATTGGCTCAGACCGACGACGCGCTCCAGTTCGCTGACGGATTTTTCGCCGCTGGCGAGGTGGCACAGGATCAGCAGTCTCCGCTCGTTTCCCATGGCCTTGAGGAGCGCACTTGCGAGGCGTGCATTGGCTTCGAGCGCGGAGGGCGTCATCATCGGTAAATCCCTGATAACGCAAGTATATCGGACTGGCGTGCGGTCAGCCAGTAGCGATCAGGCGGCCAGCCGTGAGGGGGAGAGCGTGGCGAATGTGACCCCGCGCTCTGACAGTCCTTTCTCGATCCCGTCGCAGCGGATCGTCGCCGCGGCGACGCGGGCCATCGCAGCCGAGGTCTGGATGCCGTAGCCGCCTTGGGCCGCCAGCCAGATGAATCCGGGAGCCGAGGCCGACTCGCCGACGACCGTCGTGCCGTCGGCAACGAAGCTTCGCAGGCCGGCCCACTTCCGGACGACGCGGCGCACCGAGAGCGACGTCGCGGTTTCGATTCGATCGACGGCGATCGCCACGTCCATCTCCTCAGGCTGCGCGTCACAGGGTGGCGACGGCGTAGCATCTGCCGGCGAGGCGAGCAGCCGGCCCGCATCGGGCTTGAAATAGAACTGCTCCTCGGCGTCGCAGACCATCGGCCATGCTCCCGGGTCGAGCCCCGGCGGCGGGTCGACGATGAAGGCGGTGCGCCGCTTCGGCACGAGCCCGATCGGCCTTGCGCCTGCCAGCCCCCCGATCTCGTCGGCCCATGCCCCGGCGGCGTTGACGACTTTCGCTGCAGCAACCGTCCCTGATCTGGTCTCGATGCGCCAATGGCCGCGCTCCCGGCGCATTGCTTTCACCTCGGCGCCGGTGCGGATCTGGCCGTTGCGGGCGCGAAGGCCGCGCAGATAGCCCTGGTGCAAAGCGTGGACGTCGATGTCCATCGCGTCCGGCTCGAAGAGCGCGCGGACGAGCCAATCCTTTCGGATGATGGGGACTCGGCGCATCGCGTCGTCCACGGCGATCTCGTAGAGCCGTTTGGGATCGCCGGCAGACTCGATCAGGTGGGCGCAGGCGTCGTCCTTTCCGGACGGGGCGATGAACATGGCGCCGCGCGGCGTGAGAATTGGGCGGTCGGTGAAGCCGTCAGGCGGAGTTTCCAGGAACGGGCGCGTGGCGATGGTGAGTGCACGGATCGGCGCATTGCCGTAGTTCTCGGTGAAGAGCGCCGCGCTGCGTCCCGTAGTGTGGTAGCCGGGCTGGTCCTCCCGTTCGAGCACCAGGACCGTGTGGGTTCTCGAAATCTCATATGCGGCGCTGGCGCCGGCGATGCCGGCACCGATCACCGCGACGTCGACAGTGACGTCGGCGCTCGTCGTCATTGAAAGCCGCTTTCTCTACTCGGCTGGAACGTGCTGCGCGGAGTCGGGCCGATGCTCGGTATCCATGCGCGTGAGGGCCTGCGCGATCGCGTTGACCGGCTTGGTGAAGCCGGCGAGGAGCAGGTACAGCGACGGCACGACGAACCCGGTCAGGGCGGTGGCGAACGACACGCCGCCGATGATGACCCAGCCGATCGCCGACCGGCTTTCCGCACCGGCTCCGTATGCGAAGGCGAGAGGCACGGCGCCCGCAACCGTCGCGATCGACGTCATCAGGATCGGCCGCAGCCGGACCACCGCGGCCTCGAGTACGGCGTCATAGACCGACCGGCCTTCGTCGCGAAGCTGGTTGGCGAACTCGACGATGAGGATGCCGTTCTTCGCCATCAGCCCGATCAGCAGGATCATGCCGATCTGGCTGTAGATGTTGAGGCTGATCCCGGTGAAATAGAGCGCGCCGAGGCCGCCGGTCACCGCCATCGGCACGGCCAGCATGATGATCAGGGGATGGATCCAGCTCTCGAACTGCGCGGCGAGTACGAGGAAGACGACGACGAGCGCCAAGCCGAACGTGAAGTAGAGCGACGAGGACGACTCCTTGAATTCGCGGCTGGTGCCCTGGTAGCCGATGCGCGCTTCGGTCGGCAGCTCCTCGGCGACGAAGCGTTCGAGCTGGGCGAGCGCCTCGGCGAGCGTGAATCCCGGCACGAGCTGCGCCGTGATGGTGATCGAGCGCAGGCGATCGACGCGATTCAGTTCCTGCGGTCCGGCCGCCTCGACGATCGTCACGAGATTCGACAGCGGGATGAGCTGCCCGATCGCCGCGTTCGCGCCGCTGCCCGGCGCCGCGGGCGCGAGCGGGGAGCGGACGAACAGATTGGACAGGTCGCGCGGGCTGGCGCGGTCCTCGGACCGAGCCTGGAGGATCACTTTGTACTCCTCGCCGCGGTCGACGAAGGTGTTCACCTCGCGCGATCCGAACATCACTTCGAGCGTCCGGCCGATCGTCTCGATCGAGATCCCGAGATCGGCGGCGCGCGCGCGGTCGATCTGCACGCGCAGTTCGGGCTTGTTCTCGCGATAGTTCGAATCGAGGCCGACGTAGCGCCCGTCCTGGGTGGCGCGCGCCATGATCCGGTCGCGCCAGTCGCGCAGGACTTCGTAGCTGTTGCCCTGAAGGACGAACTGCACCGGCGGCTGCAGTCCGCGCTGGCCGAGCGACGGCGGATTGATGACGACCGCGCGAACGCCCGGGAGGCTCGACACCTGCGGCCTGACCTCCTCGACGATCTGCTGCTGGCTCAGCGTACGGTCGCCCCACGACGCGAGCCGCGCGAAGATGAGCGCCTCGTTGACCGGAGCGGGCCGCTGGAAGCCCGGCGCGATCTGGCTCATGACCGCGAAGGCGTCGCCGCGTTCCATGAGCGGCGCGAGCATTTCCTCGATGCGGAGCACCTGTTGGCGCGTGTAGCCGATCGACGCGCCTTCGGGGGAGACGACCCGGATGATGAAGACTCCGCGATCTTCGACCGGGGTGAGTTCCTTGGGGATCGACGTGAAGAAGAAGTAGGCGCTCAGCGACGTCGTCAGGCCGACCGCGAGGACGACGATCGGGGCGGCGAGGGCGCGCTTGAGCAGCCAGCGATAGCCGTTGTTGAGCGCCTCGAAGCCGCGCTCGGTGTGCCGGTAGAGCCAACCCTCGCCGTCATGCGCCTTGAGCAGCTTGGAACTCATCATCGGCGAGAGCGACAGCGCGACGAGCCCGGAGAATGTGACCGCGGCGGCGAGCGCAATGCCGAACTCCGTGAAGAGGCGCCCCGTATTGCCCTCCATGAACGAGATCGGCACGAACACCGCGATCAGGGTCAGCGTCGATGCGATGACGGCAAAGGCGATCTGCCGCGCGCCACGCATGGCCGCGAGCAGCGGCGGCTCGCCGAGTTCGATCCGGCGATGGATGTTTTCGAGGACGACGATGGCGTCGTCGACGACGATCCCGATCGCCAGAACGAGGGCGAGCAGGGTCAGGGTGTTGATTGAGAAGCCCATCGCCGCGAGCACCGTCGCGCTCGCGATGACGGAGACGGGAATCGCGACCGTCGGAATGATCGTGGCGCTGATCGAGCGCAGAAAGACGAAGATCACCGTGACGACCAGGATGATGCCGATCATCAGCGCGTGCAGCACTTCGTAGATCGACTGCGAGATGAACAGCGACTCGTCGTAGGTGGTGAGCACGCGGATGTGCTCGGGCATGCCTTGGCGCAGCCGTTCCATCTCCGCCTTGACGCCGCCGGCCACCGAAAGCGTGTTGGCGGTCGACTGGCGCAGGATGCCCATGCCGATCGACGTGCGGCGGTTCGCACGCAGCTCGTTGCGCTCGTCCTCGGCGCCGACCTCGACGCGCGCGACCTCGCTCAGGCGGACGAGAACGCCGCCGCGATTGACCACGATGATGTCGCGGAACTGCTGTGCGGTCGTCAGGCGCGAATCCGTCTTGACGGTCAGTTCGCGTTGGGTCGATTCGATGCGGCCGCCTGGAAGCTCGACGTTCTGGCGGCGGATCGCGGTCTCGACGTCCTCGACGGTCAGCCCGCGCGCGGCCAAAGCCGTGCGGTCGAGCCAGATGCGCATCGACATGCGCCGCTCGCCATAGATCGAGACCGAGGCGACACCAGGGACGATGGATAGCTGATCGCGGAGATAGCGGGAGGCGTAGTCGGTCAACTCGAGCTGGGAGAACTGGTCGCTCGAGAGCGAGAACGAAATGATCGCGCGCGCGTCGGAGTCGACCTTCGAGATGACGGGCTGCTCGACCCCGGTCGGCAGGCGCGAGATGATGCGCGATACCCGGTCCCGAACGTCGGCCGCGGCGGCATCGATGTCGCGTCCGAGGCGGAACTCGATCGTGACGCTGCTGCGCTCTTCGCGGCTCGTCGACGTGATGTTGCGCACACCTTCGATTCCGGCAACCGCCTGCTCGACGAGCTCGGTCACCCGGCTCTCGACGACCTCGTTGGAGGCGCCCCGATATACCGTCGTCACCGACACGATCGGCGGATCGATCGCTGGGTACTCTCGAATCGGCAGCTTCATCACCGACGCGATGCCCAGCACGACCAGCATCAAGCTGATGACCGTGGCGAAGACGGGGCGCTTGATCGAGACGTCCGAGAGAACCATGGCGTTCCTCGCAGGTGATCAGGAATTGGGTTGCAGCGGGCGTGGATTGACGACGAGGCCCGGCCGCACGCGCTGGACCCCCCGCACGATCACCTGCTCGCCGGCCTGCAGGCCCTGCACGATCTCGACTTCGCCGCGCTGTCGCTGGCCCAGCCGGACCTCGCGGCGATCGACGCGATTGTCGCGTACGACAAGGACGAAATGGCGTGTCGCCTCGGCGACGATGGCCTCCTCGGCCACGAGAACTGCGTTGGGCCGCTCGATTAGGCCGAGTTCGACGTTCAAGAACATGCCGGGGCGCAGCGATTCGTCGCCGTTGGCGAAGACTGCGCTCACGCGCACCGACCGCGAGTTGGGATCGACGCGGGTGTCCACGATCGTCACCTGACCAGTGAAAGCGCGGTCGGGGAAGGCTGCGCTTCGCGCGGTGACCGTCAGCCCCTCGCGCAGCCGGCCGAGATGAATCTCCGGGATATTGAAGTCGAGCCTGATGCGCGAGATGTCGTCGAGGGTCGTGACGTTCTGGCCCGGCTGGATCAGGGCGCCGAGGCTGACCTGCCGCATGCCGACGCGGCCTTCGAACGGGGCGACGATGCGGACGTCGTCGTAGCGCGATTCGACTGCGCGCAGGCGCGCTTCGCTCGCGCGAAACTGCGCCTCAAGCTGATCGACGCGGGCTTCCGTCGCGGCCCCCGTCGCGCGCAGCTGTCGCGCGCGCTCGAGCTGCTGGCGAACTTCGTCGCGCGCCGCGCGCGCCTGGTCGATGTCGGCGCGTCGCTCGCGGCCTTCAAGCTCAATCAGGACCGCGCCGGCGCGCACCCGCTGGCCTTCCGTGAAATTGATTGCCGCGACGTTGCCGGTTTGCCGGGCGGTGATGACCACCGACTCGAATGCGCGGGAGGTTCCAATCGCCTCGATCCGCTCGGTCACGGTGCCTGACCGCACCGGCATCACATCGACGACGACGGGCGGTACGGCACCCGTGCGGCCGGCGCGGACGCCGCCCGAAGCGCCGAATTCCTTCCAAGCGTACCAGCCGCCGGCGCCGCCAACGGCCATGACGGCAACGACGACAATCTGGCTCATGACTCGCATTCGGGCGCCCCAAACGAAAAAAGCCAAAACCCAACGTTCGCGGGCTGATCATTTTGTGCCGAGCCCGGCGTTGTAGGCATCATAGTGTGCGACACCTGCAAAATAAATGCCGGTTCTGCTTCAATTCGCAGGGCGAACTGAACATGGGGACCATTCGGTCGGCGCGCCCGGCTCTCCGACTCGCACCTGATACCGGGTCGGCTCGGTTCGGATCACCGGCGACCGCCTTTGACACGATCGCCACGACAGATCGACATTTGTAACCTGCTGACTAAAAAGACTATTTCTCCTGCCGAAGGCAAGCCGGCCCGGGCGCCCGGCGGCGTGCCTTGGCGGGCGGCCAGGCAATCTGCCAAGCTTGTTGATGGATCGCGTGCCTGTCAGAATTAACCGCAATGACGACGCTGCTGTTCACCCATCCGGCCTGTCTCGAACATGATCCTGGCCGGTACCACCCGGAGCGCCCGGAACGACTGCAGGTCGTGCTCGATGCCCTCGGCGATGGTCGATTTCGCGCCATGGAGCGCCGCGAGGCGCCGCGCGCCGCGGACCACCACCTGGCGCTGTGCCATCCGATCCCGTTCGTCGACGGCTTGCTCGGGGCGATCCCGCCGGCCGGTCGGCACCAGCTCGACGGCGATACGGCCGTGAGCCCTGGATCAGGCGAAGCCGCATTGCGGGCGGCGGGCGCGGTGGTCGCCGCAGTGGACGCGGTGATGGCAGGCGAGGCGGCGACCGCCTTCTGCGCGGTCCGCCCCCCGGGCCACCACGCCGAGCCCGCCCAAGCCATGGGCTTCTGCCTGTTCAACAACGTGGCGATCGGCGCGCTGCACGCACGCGCGGCGCACGGGCTCGACCGCGTCGCCGTGATCGATTTCGACGTTCACCACGGCAATGGCACCCAGTCCGTCTTCGAGCGCAATGCGTCGCTCTTCTATGCATCGACGCACCAGTGGCCGCTTTATCCCGGTACGGGCGCGGCGGAGGAACACGGCGTCGGCAATATCATGAACGTGCCGCTGCCGAGCGGCACGGACGGCCCTGGGTATCGCCGCGCATTCGAACGCCTCGTGCTGCCCGCGCTCGAGACGTTCGCGCCGGAGCTCATCCTGATCTCGGCCGGGTTCGATGCGCATGCGCAGGATCCGCTGGCCGGGCTGATGCTCGAGGATGACGATTTCGCCTGGGTGACCAGCGCCATCGCCGAGGTCGCGCGCCGGCATTCGAAAGGTCGGATCGTGTCGGCGCTCGAAGGGGGATATGATCTGGACGCGCTCGCGCGCTCGGCCGCGGCGCATGTCGGCGCGCTGATGGCGGCGTGAGGTCATGGAGCCGTCCTTGAAGCGTGCGCGCCGGCCCGCTAATACTGCGCCCCACGGAGACGCCACATTGTCCGACGAGATTCCCGCCGACATCGCCAAGCTGAGCTTCGAAGACGCGCTCAAGCAGCTCGAAGACATCGTGCGCACGCTCGAGGCGGGCAAGGGCAAGCTCGACGATTCGATCGCGGCGTACGAGCGCGGGTCGGCGCTCCGCCGCCATTGCGAGCGCAAGCTCGCAGAGGCTGAGGCTCGGATCGAGAAGATCGCGCTGTCGGCCGATGGTGGCGTACGCAGCGAGCCGGCCGGGCTCAGCTAGTTCATCGTCGTCTTCGTTTCGGGGATCATCAGTGACACCACGCCTGCAGACCGCGGTCAGCGCCGCCGCGCGCGACATCGAAGCCGTGCTCGATCAGCTCCTGCCGGTGACCGACGGCCTCGAGCGCCGGCTCATCGAGGCAATGCGCTATTCCGCACTCGGCGGCGGCAAGCGCTTGCGGCCTTTCCTGGTCACCGAAAGTGCCCGGCTGTTTTCGGTCGCCGGTCCGGCGGCACTGCGGGCCGGCGCGGCGCTCGAAATGGTCCATTGCTACAGCCTCGTCCATGACGACCTGCCGGCGATGGACAACGATGATCTGCGTCGCGGCCGGCCGACGACGCACAAGGCGTTCGACGATGCCACCGCCATCCTCGCCGGCGACGCGCTCCTGACCCGCGCCTTCGAGATTATGGCGCACCCCGCCACGCATGGAGACGCCGCGGTTCGCGCCGAGCTGGTGCTTGCGCTCGCCCTGGCTGCAGGGGCCGAGGGCATGTGCGGCGGCCAGATGATCGACATCGAGGCGGAGAAGCAGACGCTCGACCTCGGCGCGATCACACGGCTGCAGCGGATGAAGACCGGCGCCCTGATCAATTTCGGCGTCGAGGCCGGCGCCATTCTCGGCAAGGCGCCGACAGCGCTGCGCCATGCTCTCGCCGGGTATGCACACGATCTCGGCCTCGCGTTCCAGATCGCCGATGATCTGCTGGACGTCGAGGGGTCGGCCGAGACGGTCGGCAAGGCGACCGGAAAGGACCAGGCGCGGGGCAAGGCGACGTTCGTGTCGCTGCTCGGGATCGACCGCGCCCGTTCGCAGGCGGACATGCTGGCCGATCAGGCGGTCGCCCATCTTGAGCCGTTCGGGCCGTCGGCCGACCTTCTGCGCGACGTCGCTCGCTGGGTTGTCGAACGGAAGAGTTGA
>JAEUKZ010000375.1 GCA_016793045.1 Alphaproteobacteria bacterium | reverse complement strand
GTGAAGGGATGGCCGTCGGACCAGCGATGGCCGCGCCGCAGCTTGAAGGTGAAGACGCGGCCTTCCTCGACCGTCACGCTCTCCAGGATGTCGGGCACGAACTCGTAGGCCGGATTGAGGATCACCAGGCGCGCGTAGCCGATGACGGTGATCAGTCGCGTATCCTGCGGCCGCGCGAACAGCATGCGCAGGTCGCCGCCGTGGCGGCCGGCGACGATGCCCTGCCGGCCGGCATCCGCGGCCATCGGCGTTGCCGGCAGCCGCTCGGCGACCGCCGGCAGCCGTCCCGCCGCGACCTCGGCCTGGAGCGAGGGGGTTTCGACATAGGCCACGGTCTGCGCGGCTGCGCCGACGGCGAGGGCCGCCGCAACGATCGTGCCCGACAGAAGCCGGCGGAAGGGGAGAGTGTTCAAGCGACCATCTCCGTTGAATGCATGATGCTGGCGATGTCGGCCGACGGGTCGGCGCGGACGTAGTGGTTGTCGCCGATGTCGATGAGGTCGAGCTTCGAGCCCGTCTCGATCTTGAACGGCCACGGCCAGTCGGCCGGATTGGACGCCCGGCCCTCCATCAGGGCCGTGAGGTCGAGCTTGCGCTCGGGGTCGGGCTCCGGCACGGCGGCGAGCAGCGCGCGCGTGTAGGGATGGATCGGCCGGTCGAACAGTTCGCGGGTCGGCGCCAACTCGACCAGTCTTCCCGCGCACATCACCGCGATGCGGTCCGCGATGTAGTCGACCACCGCGAGATTGTGCGAGATGAACAGGTAGGTGAGGCCGAGCTTGGCCTTGAGATCCTTCAGCAGGTTGAGGATCTGCGCCTGGATCGACACGTCGAGCGCCGAGACCGGCTCGTCGCAGATGATGAGGTCGGGCCGGAGCGCGAGCGCGCGCGCGATGCCGAGGCGCTGGCGCTGGCCGCCGGAGAAGCTGTGCGGGTAGCGGTTGAGGAAGCGCGGATCGAGACCGACGAGCTTCATCAGCTCCGCGACCATCTCGACCCGGTAGGCATGGTCGCCGATGCTGTGGATCACCAGCGGCTCGCTGATGATGTCGAACACCGTCATGCGCGGATTGAGCGAACCGTACGGGTCCTGGAAGATGAACTGCATGCGCGGCCGGAACCCGGTCAGCGCGTCGCCTTCGAGCGCCAGCACGTCGCGCACCGTGCCGCGGTCGTTGAACGCGACCGCGCCGGCATCGGGCGACACCGCGCGCATCAGGATCTTCGACAGCGTGGTCTTGCCGCAGCCGCTTTCGCCGACGAGGCCGAGGCACTCGCCGCGCTCGACGTTGAAGCTGACGTCGTCGACCGCGAGGATCTGGTGGGCCTTGCCGCTGCCGAACCAGCCGCTCTTGCGGATCGAGAAGGTCTTGCTGACGCTGCGCACCGAAAGCAGGGGGCCGGCCGCGTCGGCGCCGTCCGGCCATTCCTGGCGCGCGGCGATCAGGTGGCCGGTCTCGGACTTGATTTCGCGCAGCGGGACGAGGCGTTCGCCCGGCTTCATGCCGAAGCGCGGCACCGCGCGCAGCAGCGCCTTCAGGTAGTCGTGCTGCGGATTGCGGAAGATCTGGTCCTGCGTGCCGGATTCCATCACCCGGCCGCGATACATGACGACGACGTCCTCCGCCATGTTGGCGACGACGCCGAGATCGTGCGTGATCATCAGGATCGCCATGCCGAGCTCCTGCTGGAGATCGGCGAGCAGCTTGAGGATCTGCGCCTGGATGGTGACGTCGAGCGCGGTCGTCGGCTCGTCGGCGATCAGCAGCTCGGGCCGGCAGACGAGCGCCATCGCGATCATCGCGCGCTGGCGCAGGCCGCCCGACAGCTCGAATGGATACGTTGAGAGCGCGCGCTTCGGGTTGGGGAAGCCGACGCGCTTCAGCATGTCCTCGACGATCTCGAGGCCTTCCTTCTCGTCGACCTGGCGGTGGAGATGCAGCGCCTCGCCGATCTGGTCGCCGATCGTGTGGAGCGGCGACAGCGACGTCATCGGCTCCTGGAAGATGATCGAGATGCGCCCGCCGCGGATCTTGCGCATCTCCGACCCGTCGGGATCGAGCTTGGCGATGTTGACGGGCATGCCCGTCTTGGGATCGTTGAAGATGATGTCGCCGCCGGCGATCCGCGCCGAGCGCGGCAGGATGCCCATGATCGCCTGGCTCATCACCGACTTGCCCGAGCCCGATTCGCCGACGATCGCGACCGTCCTGCCCGGCTTGACCCCGAAGCTGACGCCGTCCACCGCGCGGACGGTGTGGTCCTGGACCTTGAACTGGACCTGGAGGTCGCGGACGGTGATCAGGTCGCTCATGCCGGGGTCTCGTGTCCGTCCGGGGGTGGGGGCGGCTCGGCAATCGCGATCCCGAGCGAGGTGAAATTGACGCGCGTCGTTTCGGAAAGCGGCACGCGGTTCGCCTGCGCCGCGGCGGCGGCGGCGCGCGCCACCTCGACGAACCCGTCGAGGTTCGAATCGACGCGGATCGTCCCGCCCGTCCCGCTGCCCGACCCCTTGAGTGTCAGCTGCATCCAGCCTTCGCCCCGATCGGCGCGGGTCGAATAGTAGTTGAGCTTGGCCGCGCGCAAGTCCGCCCATTCTAGGCTGGTCCGGCGCAGCGCCGAAAGCGTGATGCGCGCGGGTTCGAGCGTGACCCGGCTGGTCTGGCGCGACGCCGTGCGGGCGGCGAAGGACGCGAACAGGATCGCCAGCGCGCCGAGCACGTATTGCGCGATCGACCCGGCCGGCACCGCCAGCGTCGGCGGCAGCGTCAGCACGAGCCCGAGACCGGCACGCAGATAGTCGCCGAGCAGCGCGCGGGCGGGATAGCGCAGCTCGCTCATGCCGCGAAGACCTGGCGCGGTGCGACGATGCGGGCGGCGGGATGGCCGTTGAGCGTGCCGAGGAACCGGTCGATGAAACTCCAGGCGCCGTCGTCGTGGATGAGATGATGGGTGAGCAGCCCGGTCGGCGTCGTAGCGGCCGCGCCGGCGCGGCGGGCGGTCAGATCGCCGATCGTCGCCTGCAGGGCCTCGCTTTCGCCCACGAAGGCCCGCGTCGTCGTCCAGTTCATGATGTCCACGTGGGTGTTGATCCAGGCCAGTCCCGTCGCGGCGCGTGCCTTGCGCCCGAACGTCGACACGCCGATATAGCCCGCCGCGGGCAGGGCCGCCGCCAAGGCGTCGGCGATCCGGTTGTGGGGCGGAACCATGACGCGCAGCCATGCATCGCCGAACAACCGGTCGAGCGCGAGCGCGCCGCGCGCAAGCTCGCCGAGCACGAGGGCGGCAGGACGGTCGGCGCCAAGTTCGGCTTTTTTCTTGTGCGGTGCAGCATGATTGCGATGGGCATAGCCATGCTGCACTACGGTCGCCCGCTTCTCAATGGCGAGGCGCTCGGCAAGTCCGGGCGTCGCACCCGACGGCACGACGGCAATCGCGACGCCGGCATCGTGGCTGCGCGCGAGACCGAGCAGGCGGTCGAGGGCGGGCGTACGGTCTTCGGCGTCGTCGTCGCGCCACCAGAACGTGGCGCACAAGCCGGCCTCGGCCCAGCGATCGAGTTCGCGCGTAAGATCGGTCCAGTGAGCCACGTCAGGTCCGTGCAGGGCGGTCGAGGATCGCGCGTGCGCTTGTCGCGGCCCCTCCCATCCTCACCTCATGCAACGGCGGGGGCGGTCCTTGCAAGCTACGTTCGATCGCCGCCGCCAGATTTTCCGGGGTGAGCCCGGCCTCCTCGACCATCACCGCGCGCCCCATCCGCACCAGGGCCGCCGCGCGCAAACCCTGCTCGCGCTCCTGCTCGGCCGCGAACGGGACCAGAACGCAGCGCACGCCCGCGCGGATCACGTCGACCACCGTATTGTAACCGGATTGCGAAATCGACAACGCCGCGCGGGCGAGCAACCCCGGGAAGTCGGGCCGCGCCGCCTGCACGATCACGCCGTCGCGCGCCGCCGCCGCCGCGCGGGCGCGCGCCTGGGGGTCGAAGTCGCCGCCCAGCAGGATGCGCCAGGTGCGTTCGCGCGCCGGGGTGATGGCGCGCGCCGCCAGCGCGGCATCGACCAGCGCCATGCCGACGCGCCCGCCGCCGACCGAGACGATCACCTCGCCGACGCCGTCCTGGCCGGGCGGGGGCGGGCCCTCCGGCCCCTCGACGTAGCCGGTGTAGAGGAGCTTGTCGGCGATCGCGCTCGCGGCGGGAAAGCTCGCTTCGAGCGGCAACAGGTCGCGATCGCCATGGACCAGGATCGTCGCGTAGCGGTCCGCGCGCGCGAGCATCGCGGCGGTGCGGCGCGGGTCGGTCTTGGCGACGATGATGTCGCGCAGCGAGCAGACCAGCCGCGCGCCGCGCGCCTGCGCGGCATCGGTCAGCGGCTCGAGCTCGAAGGCGAGCAGCCGGCGGCCGAACGGATAGAGCTCCGTCACCACGACGTCCGGCCGGGCGGCCTCGAAGGCGGCGAGCACGCTGGCGCGGCGCCGCGCCTTGAAGGCGTCGTCGACCGGCCGGCCGGCGCCGTCGATCAGCGTGCGAAACGTCGCGTCGGCGGCGGTGACGGGCGGCAGCTGCACCAGCGTCGCCGCGCCATGGTCGAGATGCCCGATCGGCGGCCCGCCCGACAGCAGCGTCACCGCGGCGCCGTGCTCCGCCAGCGCCTTGGCGATCGCCGC
>JAEUKZ010000306.1 GCA_016793045.1 Alphaproteobacteria bacterium | reverse complement strand
TCGATGGCGCGGTCGCGCATCGCGCTGTAGCCGTCGCCGCCCTGGCGCACGAAGTTGTTGGTGGCGACGGTGTAGGTGGCGTTGGGGTCGATCGCCACGTACTGCCCGTTGGGCTGTCGGACCTCGGCGGAGACGACGCGGCTGCCCGGCGGACGCGAGCGTTCCCAGGTGTAGCGCATGCCGCCGACCTGCGGGAAGCGACCGCCGTTCTGCTCGACCTGGCTCAGGCCGTTTTCCAGGCTCGCGAGCACGTCGGCGCCCTTGAGGCGCATCGTCGCGACCGTGTTCTGGAACGGCAGCACGGTCAGCACGCCGCCGAAGGTCACCGGCCCGGCGGGCAGGCCTGCCCGCAGTCCGCCGCCGTTCGAGAAGACGATCTGCACGTTCTGGCCGCGCAGCCGCCACATCAGCGCGTCGGAGACGAGGTTGCCCATCATGCATTCCTGCCGGCGGCACAGCGACTGGTCTACCTCGTTGGCGAGCTCGCCGATCACGCGCCGGCGCACCGCCTCGAGCGGTTCGGCGAGGCGGTTGATCTCCGCCAGGATCTGCGGGTCCTGCTCGACATCGGGGCCGAGCAGCTCGACATCGCCGCCCGCGGCTGCGGCGGCGCCGTTGGCATCGATCGTCAGCTCCAAGCGGCCGAGATAGCGGCCGAACGCGGCCGCCTGGACGATCGGCACGTTTGCGCCGCCGGGACCGCGCGCCATCGCCGGGTAGGGGCCGGCGGCACCGGCGATGCGGTTGGACAGCAGCGTATGGCTGTGGCCGCCGACGATCGCGGTGATGCCCTCGACCGCCGCGGCGACCTGCTGGTCGCGCGTCAGGCCGAGATGGCTCAGCAGAATGATGGCGCTCACGCGTTCCCCGCGCAGGCGCTGGATGATCGGCGGCAGGATCTCCTCGGCGCGGCGGAAGCCGACGGTCGGCCCGGGAGTGGAGGTTTCCGGCGTATCCTCGGTGGTGGCGCCGATGATGCCGATGCGCCGGCCGCCGACCTCAAGGATCGTGTAGGGCCGCACCAGATTTTGGAGCGACGGCTCGCGCGACAGGTCAAGATTGGCGCTGAGGATCGGGAAGCGCACCATGCCGATGAAGCGCGCGAGCCCGGCCGGGCCGTCGTCGAATTCGTGGTTGCCCACCGCCATCGCCTGATAGCCGATCGCGGTCATCATCCGCGCCTCGGCCTCGCCTTTGTAGTGCGAGTAGAACAGCGAACCCTGGAACTGGTCGCCGGCGTCGAGCAGCAGCCAGTTCCCGCCGCGCTGGGTGATTTCGGCCTGAAGCTGGCGCACCCGCGTCATCAGCCGCGCGGCGCCTCCCGCGCATTGGCGTTCCGCCGCCTCGCGCTCATTGCAGATGACGTCGAAGCGGTTGATCTGCTGGAGGCGCGAATGGACGTCGTTGGTGTGCAGGATGGTGATCGAGAAGCGGTCCTGGGCAGAGGCCGGAACGAGGCCGGCAGCGAACAGGAGTGCCAGGGAAAGGAGCAGCGACGACAGCAGGCGGCGCGGCATGGCGGTAGGCCCCGTGGTTTGAACGACGCCTGATCATGCCACGGCTCGGCAGGCGATACGAGGGGGGTGGGTGTTCACGAACCGCGGATCGGGCCTGTCCGCCCGGCAGCGGCGCCGTCAGGGGCCGATGCGCTTGCGCATCACCGTCGCGGTCGCCGGGCAAAGCGTCGTGAACTGGCTCGTGGCTGCGATCGCGGCAGGCACGCTGGCGCGGTCGATCGAGGCGTAGCCGATGCGGGCGAAGAACGGTGTCGCGTCGGTCGTCAGCACGTAGAGCGCGGTGATGCCCCGCTTGGCGGCCTCGCCTTCGAGGGTTTCGACGATCACGCTGCCCTGGCCGCGCCCGCGTTCGCGCGGCGGCACGACGATCGAGCGCAGCAGTGCTGCGGCGCCGTGGCGTTCGAGCCCGCCATAGCCGATCGTCCGGCCGCGATGGTCGAGGACGGCGTAGAACTCGCGGCCGGGCTGGTCGATGTCGTCGGTCGGCAGGCCGGCTGCTGCGAGCGCCGCCCGCAGCATCGGCAGGTCCTCCTCGTCGAGCGCGCGCGCCTGAACCCTCATGACGCCGCGCTGCCGCAGCATCCGGTTGTGGTCTTGGCATAGCGGACGGCGACGCGCGCGACGCGCTCGGGCTCCGGCGCGGCGGCGGCCTTCGCCGGCTCGGGGCCGCAGCCGCAGCCCGTTTGCCCTTCCGCCTTGGCGGTCTCGTCGGCGGCGCAGCAGGCCGTCGCGTCGACGGTCGCCGGTCCGCCGCAGCAGCCTGATGCGGCGCCTTCGGCTTTGGCCGCCTTCGGACGCGTCGAGCACACGCCGGTTTCCGGCAGCACGAGTTCGACGCGCGCGGCGGCAGCCGCGTCGCCGCACAGCGCGGCGACGATCGAGCGCGCCTGCTCGTGGCCGGTGGCGAGCAGGAAGGTCGGCGCGCGGCCGTAGCTTTTCATTCCGGCAATGTAGAAGTCGCGCTCGGGATGCGCGAGCTCCCTGGCGCCGTGCGGGCGCACGGTGCCGCAGCTGTGGAGGTTGGGGTCGATCAGCGGCCCGATCGTGCCGCTGCTCTCGAGCCACGGATCGATCGCCAGGCGGATTTCGCGCAGCATCGCGAGGTCGGGGCGGAACCCGGTGGCGACGATCATGCGGTCGGCGTCGACGCGGCGCTCGCTGCCGCGCAGGTCGCCGGTGACCGTGAGCCCGTTGTCGGCGCGCCGCTCGATGCGGGCGATGCGGAAGGGCGAAAGCACCTGGACGGCGCCGCCTTCGACGAGCGCGCGCGCCGCGCTGCCAAGCGCGCCGCGCGCCTCCAGCGCGTCGGCCTGCTCGCCGCCGAACGCGGCGTCGATGTCGTCCTTGCGCATCACCCAGATGATGCGCGTCGCCGGATCGGCGTCGCGCAGGGCTGCGAGATCGATCAGTGCGTTGAGCGCCGAATGGCCGCCGCCGACCACCATCGTGGTCCGCCCGGCATAGCGCTCGCGCTGGGCGCGCACATCGGGAATGCCCGATGCGACGCGGTCGGCCGCATCGCCCTCGCCGATCGCTGGCAGGCCGTCGGCGCCGGCCGGGTTCGGCGTGCGCCAGGTTCCCGACGCGTCGATCACGGCCCGGGCCTCGATCGTTTCCTGCGCGCCGTCGCTGCGCTCGATGCGCAGCACGAATGGCTGCGCATCGCGGCCGGCGGTGCGCACCTTGTCGAAGCCGCGGCGCGTGACGGCGACGACGCGCGCGCCGAGGCGGATATGCGGGCTCAGCGCCGGCAGCGCCGCCAGCGGTTCGAGATAGCGTGCGACGAGTTCCCCGCCGGTCGGGATCTCGTCGTCGGACGGGGCGGACCATCCGGCGGCGCGCAGCAGCGTCGCGGCCGCTGCGTCGACGTTGTACCGCCAGGGCGAGAACATGCGCACATGCGCCCATTCGCGGATGCTGGCGCCGACCGCGGGGCCGGCTTCGAGCACCAGCGGCGTCTCGCCGCGTGCAAGCAGCTGGGCGGCGGCGGCGAGGCCGACGGGACCGGCGCCGATGACGGCGACGGGAAGCGGGGCGGTGGTCATGACGATGATCTCCTCGACGAAGGGTTCAGGCGCGCCGCGCGGCGATCGCGGGCGCGGCCGGCTGGCAGGACGGTGCGCACGCGTCGACATCGCCGCGACAGCAGTTGAGGGTGAGAAAGCCCATGAGCGCATTCATGCCGTCGTAGTCGGCGGCATAGATCAGCGAGCGCCCGTCGCGACGGACCGTGACGAGCCCGGCCTGGCGCAGCTGGGCCAGGTGAAAGGAGAGCGTCGGGCCCGGCAGGGTCAGCCGTTCGGCGATCGTACCGGGCGACAGCCCGTCGCGGCCGGCCTGGACGAGGAGGCGGAACACTGACAGCCGGGATTCCTGGGCGAGGGCGCCGAGTGCGGCGACGGCTTCGTTGATTTCCATATTTCCAAATATATAAAAATAACGGGCGCCGTCAAGGGGGATCTGCATCGTCGCCGACTTCAGGCGAGAAGCTTGAAGCCGTTGGATTCCCGGTCGTGCGCCCAGAGCTGGCCGTGCTCGAGATCGAACCACCAGCCGTGGAGCTTGAGCGTGCCCGCGGCGACGCGATCGGCGATCCACGGGAAAGCATGCAGATTGGCGAGCGAAACCCCGATCGCCGCCTGTTCGAGCGCGCTCATGTCGTTCTCGGCACAGTCGCACGTCGCAAGCGCGGGCGCCGCGATGGCGACCCACGAGGCGATGAACTGGCGATCGCCCTGGCGCGAGGGG
>JAEUKZ010000273.1 GCA_016793045.1 Alphaproteobacteria bacterium | reverse complement strand
ACCGATCCGCACATGGCGCTGTTCAGCGCCCTCGTTCTGGGTGCCACCATCGTCGGGTTCAATCTCCTGGGGGATGGCCTGCGCGACCTTCTCGACCCGCGGATCCGCGATCGATGACCGCGCTGCTCGACGTCGCCAACCTGTCGGTCAGCTTTCCCGGGCCGCGCGCGCGGATACGGGTGATCGAGGACGTGTCGCTGCGAATAGGCCGCGGCGAGATCGTCGGTCTCGTGGGCGAAAGCGGGTCGGGCAAGTCCGTCACGGCGCTTGCGACGATGCGCCTGCTCGGCGCGCAGGCCGCAGTCGATGCCGGTTCGATCGCACTGGAAGGCCGCAATCTCCTCGATCTGCCGGCGGCGGCGATGCTGGCGGTGCGCGGCCAGCGGATCGCGATGATATTTCAGGAGCCGATGACGAGCCTTAACCCGCTGTTCCGCGCCGGCTTCCAGATCGCCGAGGCGCTGGAGGCGCATCTGCAGATCACCCGGCGCGAGGCGCGACGGCGCGCGATCGAACTGATGCGCGCCGTCGGCATTCCTTCGCCCGAGCTGCGCGTCGACGACTATCCGCACCAGCTGTCGGGCGGTATGCGGCAGCGTGTGATGATCGCGATGGCGATGGCGTGCTCGCCGCAACTGCTCATCGCCGACGAGCCGACGACCGCGCTCGACGTCACGATCCAGGCTCAGATTCTCGCGCTGATGCGCAAGCTGCGCGACGACAACGGCATGGGCATCCTGCTGATCACCCACGACCTTGGCGTGATCGCCGGAATGGCCGATCGCGTCGTGGTCATGTACGCCGGCCAGATTCTGGAGGAGGCAAGCGCCGCCGACCTCTTTGCCGTACCGCGCCATCCCTACACGCGGCTGCTCCTGCGTTCGGTGCCGCGCGTCGCGGTCAGGCAGGCGCGCCTGCACCAGATCGCCGGCACGACCCCGTCCCCGAGCCGTTTTCCCTCCGGCTGCCGGTTCCATCCGCGCTGTCCGGATGCGCTCGATCGCTGCCGGACCGAGGCGCCGCCGCTCGACGCCCGCGCGGACGGGCGCCGGGTCCGTTGCTGGCGGGCCGACGAGACCGGTCTCGAATCGGCGCGCGCGCCATGAGCGCCCTGCTCGAAGTCACCGACCTCTGCAAGCGCTTCGTCGTGCGCACCGATGTGCTCGGCCGCACGACCCAGGAACTGCGCGCGGTCGAGGACGTGACGCTCGCCCTCCAAACCGGCGAGACGCTCGGCATCGTCGGCGAAAGCGGATGCGGCAAGACCACGCTCGGCCGCATGGTGCTCCGGCTGCTCGAGCCGTCCGCAGGCGCCATCCGCTTTGACGGCCGCGATATCACCCATCTGCCCGAGGACGAACTGCGGGCGATGCGCCAGGCATTCCAGGTCGTGTTCCAGGATCCGTTCAGCTCGCTCAATCCACGCATGCGGGTACGCGAGATCATCGGCGAGCCGCTGCGCAACCTTGGCTGGACGCGCGCCCGGATCGTCGCCCGGGTCGAGGAAGTGATGGCGATCGTCGGCCTTCCGGCCGAGTACATGGTTCGCTATCCGCATGCCTTCAGCGGCGGACAGCGCCAGCGCATCGGCATCGCGCGCGCGCTCGCACCGAGCCCGCGACTGATCGTCTGCGACGAAGCGGTCTCCGCGCTCGATGTGTCGATCCAGGCCCAGGTGCTGAACCTCCTGAAGGACGTGCAGGAGCGTTTCGGCCTTGCGCTACTGTTCATTTCGCACAATCTCGCGGTGGTCCGCCATCTCAGTCACAGGATCGCGGTGATGTATCTCGGCCGCGTGGTCGAACTCGCCGCCGAGGATGCGCTCTTCCGCCGCCCGCTCCATCCCTACACCGTTGCGCTGATCGCGGCGGTGCCGGAGCCGGATCCGACGATCCGCAGCCGGCACGTCCCGGTCGAAGGCGAGCTGCCGAGCCCGCTCAATCCTCCGCCGGGATGCGCATTCCATCCCCGCTGCCCGGCGGCGCAGGACCGTTGCCGAAGCGAAGTCCCGGCCATCACCGAGCCCGAGCCGGGCCGCTTCGTGCGCTGTCACTTTCCCGGCTCCGTGACGCCCATGGAGACACTGCGATGATCGTCGAACGAACCCACTACTTCGCGAAGCCCGGCCAGCGCGATGCCGTCCTGGCCAACCGCCGTCGCGCCTGCGAAGTCCGCGTCGCGATCGGACTGCCGGCAGGCACCATCCGCGTGAAGGCCGACCCCGCCGCCGACGGCCCCGACGTCGCATGGGAGTGCGGCTTTCCGACGCGCGCAGCGCATCAGGCCGACCTCGATGCCCGCAAGAGCAGCGCTGAATTCGAGGCGGTTCGTGCGACGATGCGCGGTCTCATCGATCGCTTCGAGCGGCTCTGCGAGGAGCGTTCCGCCGGCGCAAAGGGCTGGGCCGGCGACATCGACCTCGACGGCACGGCGATCGTCCCGCAGGCGTTCACGTTTCGCAGCGGCACGTACGACCTGAAGGGCTATCTCTATCTGCCGCCCGGGCCGGGCCCCTTTCCATGCATGATCTACAATCATGGCAGCGGCCTCACCCAGGGCGCGGAGGATGTGGTCCAGCCCGGCGTCGCCGCGGCGCTGATGAGCTGGGGCATCGCCTGCTTCTATCCCCATCGTCATGGCTACGGCAATTCGCCCGGTCCCGATTGGCGCTCCGAATGCCCGGCCGAGACGTTCAGCCCGGCGTACAACCGCCAGATCATCGCCCGCCTCGATCGCGAGAGTGCCGATGTCATCGCCGCGCGCCAGTTCGTACGCGGCCTGCCAGGAATCGAGCCTGAGCGCATCGGCGTGATGGGCAGTTCGTTCGGCGGTGTGAACACGCTGCTTTCGGCAAGCAAGGATCCGGGTTTCCGCTGCGCCGTCGAGTTCGCCGGTGCGGCAATGAACTGGGACCGCAACGCCGATCTTGCTGCCTTCATGATCGCCGCGGCGCAACGCGTGACGATGCCGATCTTCTTCATCCAGGCGGCGAACGACTTCTCCATACGGCCGACCCGCGAACTCGCGGCATCGCTGGCGGGAAGCGGCAAGGTCGTCGAGTCGAAGATCTATCCCGCATTCGGCCTGACCCCGTGGGAGGGCCATCTGCTCGCGGGGCGCGGACCGCAGATCTGGGGGCCGGACGTTCGGCGCTTCCTGGAACGCTGGCTGTAGGGGGAAGAACAATGACGGGCGTATGGCTCGAGGATCTGTCGTGGAGCGAGGCCAAGGCGCGCTTCGATGCGGGCGCAGTGGTCGTCGTGCCGATCGGAGCGATCTCGAAGGAACACGGGCATCAGCTGCCGCTGAAGACCGACTATCTCGTGGCGCGCGACCTCGGGCGACGGGTCGCGGCGGCGCTGCCGGTGGTCGTCGCGCCGGTTCTCTCGATCGGCTACTACCCCGCTTTCGTCGGCTACCCGGGCAGCCAGCACCTGCGCGCCGAGACGTTCATCGCGGTGTTGCACGACATCCTCGGCAAGCTGATCAAGGACGGCGTCCGGCGCCTCGCGGTCATCAACACAGGCGTGTCGACCGAAGGGCCCCTGCGCATCGCGGTGCGCGACATCTACGAGCAGACGCGCGTCCGGGTGCATACCGCCGACATCCGGATGCTCGGGCGCAAGACCCGCGGCCTGATGAAGCAGAAGATCGGCGGGCACGGCGACGAGGCCGAGACGTCGATGATCCTTGCGATCGAGCCTTCGTCCGTCCGCATGGACCGTGCCGTGGTCGACTACGGCCATGTCCTCTCGGAGCCGGAGACGGTCTTCTATACACCGGTCGTATTCGACGGCGATCCAGCGAGCGGCTCCGACTACAGCGTCAGCGGCGTGCGCGGCGACCCGACGCTGGCCACCGCGGAGAAGGGCGAAGCGATCCTCGCCGACATGGCCGCCGAACTCGTCGACGGTCTGCGCAAACTGTTCCCCGACGCGTTCAAGCCGGGCTGAAGCCGGTGCGCGTTCCCCTCCCGCGGCGATGGGACGAACGCACCGATGTCGTCGTGGTCGGCTGTGGGTTCGCCGGCGCGATGAGCGCCATCGCGGCGCATGATGCGGGCGCCGGCGTCATTCTGCTCGAGAAGATGCCCGATCCGGGCGGCATTTCAATCTGCTCGGTCGGCGGCGTCCGCGTCGCCGCGGACGCGGATCAGGCTTTCGCCTATCTGCAGCGCACGAATGGCGGCACCGCGCCGGACGCGGTCCTGCGCAGGCTCGCGCGCGGGATGGCGGAGTTGCCCGCGCGTATCGAAGCCTTGGCTCGCGCCGTCGGCGCCCGGACCGCCTACCGGGCTTCGAACGCCAACTACCCGTTTCCCGGAACCAGGACGTTCGGCTTCGTCTCGATCGAATCCGTGCCGAACTTCGATGCTGCCCGCGCCTATCCGCAGGCAAAGGGCTCGCCGGCGGGCCGTCTGCTCTTCCGCACGATGGAACTCAATCTCGCCGGACGTGGACTTGCACCGCGAGTGTCGACGTCCGTCGAGGCGCTGGTCTGCGATCCCGCCGGCCGCGTGCGCGGCGTGATCGCCCGGCGCGGTCGCAGACGTGTCTCGATCGCTGCACGCCGCGGCGTGATCCTCGCGTGCGGCGGCTTCGAAGGCGATCCCGCGATGCAGCGCCAATACTGGCCAGGCCAGCCCGTCCTGTCGGCGGCGTTCCGCGGCAACACCGGCGACGGCATCCGCATGGCGCAGGCGGTCGGCGCCGACCTCTGGCACATGTGGCATTACCACGGCTCCTACGGGTTCAAGCACAGCGACCCCGCCTATCCGTTCGGCATCCGCACCAAGCGGCTGCCGGACTGGATGCCGGGCGTGGGCCCGCGCGGCGAGGTGCGGATGCCCTGGATCCTGCTCGACCGCCGCGGCCGGCGCTTCATGAACGAGTACGACCCCTATCTTCAGGACACCGGGGCACGACCGCTGGACCGCTACGATCCGCAGGCGCAGGATTACGCCGCCCTGCCCGCCTGGCTGGTCGCCGACGCGGATGGCCACGCGCTGTGGCCCTTCGGTCGGCCGACCTATCACGAGCGCGGCATCGCCTTCGAGTGGAGCCGCGACAATGAGGCGGAAGTGTCGCTCGGCATTCTCAAGCGGGCCGGCAACCTCGGTGCGCTCGCGGCAGCCCTCGGGGTGCCGCGTGCCGTTCTTGCCGCAACGCTCGGCCGCTGGAACGCAGCCTGCGATGCGCGTCGCGACGAGGACTGGGCCAGGCCTGCGAGCAGCATGGTGCCGATCCGCAAGGCGCCCTTCACCTACGCGCCGGTCTGGCCGATCGTCTCCAACACGCAAGGCGGACCGGTCCACGATTCGTACCAGCGCGTGCTCGACCCCGCCGGAAAGCCGATCCCCAGGCTCTACGCCGCCGGCGAACTCGGTTCAGTCTTCGGCCATCTCTACATGTCGGGCGGCAACATCGCGGAGTGTTTCGTCGGCGGCCGGATCGCCGGCCGGGGCGCGGCGGCGGAGGCGGCACTGAACTGAAAGCGCGCCGGGTCCGGCGGCGCGCGCGGGCAAGACATCCACATAGGAGGCAGCGATGACGGTCATCCGTAGTCTCGTACTGGCCGCGGCGACAGCCCTGGCGCTTCAAGGCGCAACGGCGGAGGCGAACGTCTTCCGCTGGGCGGCCGATACCGACCCGGCATCGATGGACCCCTACAGCCGGCGCGTCACGGCGACGACCTCGTTCCTTTCGAACATCTACGAGCCGCTGGTCCGGCGCGACCGCAACCTCCGCCTCGAGGCCGCGCTGGCGACCGCGTGGCGCGCGACCGCACCCGACACCTGGCGCTTCGAGCTGCGTCGCAACGTCCGCTACCATGACGGCTCGCCCTTCACCGCCGACGACGTCGTGTTCAGCTTCAACCGCGCGCGCGGCCCCGGGTCACTCATGGCGGGCGTGCTCGCCTCGGTGCGCGAGATCCGCAAGGTCGACGACTTCACGGTCGAGTTCGTTACCGCGACGCCCGATCCGATCCTGCCCGAGAACTTCCCCGAGTGGCTGATCATGTCGCGGCGCTGGGCCGAGGCGAACAACGCGGTCCAGACGGCCAATCTCGCGCAGAACCAGCAGACCTTTGCCTCGAACAACGCGAACGGGACTGGGCCGTTCCGCCTGGTCAGCCGCCAGCCGGACGGCCGCGCAGAACTCGAGCCCTACGCCGGCTGGTGGGATACGCCGCAACACAATCTCACGCGGGTGATATTCACCCCGCTCGCCAATCCTGCGACCCGCGCCGCTGCGCTGCTCTCGGGCGAGGTCGACATGGTCTACACGCTGCCGCTGACCGCGGTCGCCCAGGTGCGCAGCCGCCCCAATCTGCGCGTGCTGCAGACCGCCGAGACTCGCACGATGTTTTTCGGGCTCGACATGGTGCGCGACGAACTGTTCGACAGCGACGTGCGCGGCCGCAACCCGTTCAAGGACGTCCGCGTGCGTCAAGCCGTCCGGATGGCGATCGACGCCGAGGCGATCACCAACTCCGTGATGCGCGGCTTCGCGGTGCCGAACTACACGATGGCTGGGCCGGGCATCAACGGGTTCGATCCGTCGATCAACGTCGCGCCGTCGCGCGATCTCGACCAGGCGCGCCGCCTGATGGCGGAGGCCGGCTACCCGAACGGCTTCAGCATGCGCTTGGACTGCTCGAACGACCGCTACGTGAACGACGAGGCGATCTGCACCGCAGTCGTGAGCATGCTCGCACGCATCGGCATCCGCGCGAGCCTGCGCGCGATTCCCTTCGCGCAATATGTCCGCCTGATCTCGCCGCCCTATGAGACGAACTTCTTCTACGTGGGCTGGACGCCGTCGACCTACGACTCCCACAACACGTTGCTGAACATCCTGGTGACTCGTGCCCCGGGCAGCCCGCGCGGCGTCTTCAACGTCGGTGGCTATTCAAGCCCGCGGCTCGACCAGCTCACCGACCAGATCCAGGTCGAAACGAACGTCGAGCGGCGCAATGCGATGATCCGGGAGGCGCTCGTCATCGCACGCGACGAGGTCGGCAACATTCCAATCATCCAGCAGGTCATCGTCTGGGGTGCAAAGGAGAACATCGATCTCGTCCAGCCGGCGGACAACTATTTCCCGCTGCGTTACGTACGGGTCCGCTGACCAGGCCCCGGAAGCCGATCCCGCCGCTTCGGCGGCCGGATCGGTCTGCCGGCCTGTCAGGAGACAAGGTTAAGAATGACGCCGTGCGTCTCCGCCGGCGGGACGACGAGCCGACCCTCCCCGTCCACATGAGCAATTCCGTTGCGCCCGAGATGGGCGCGCGCCGCGGCAAGGTCGGCGACGCGGAGGGTCATCCCGACGAGCCGTGCCGACGCGCGCGACGGTGCCGGCTCGATGCCCGCGCTGAGGCTGGCCACTCGTCCCGGCTCGACGATGGTCATGACGCAACGGCCAAAGGCGACGTCGACGCGGCCCTGGCCTTGCTTGACCCGGTCGGCGCCGACCAGTCTTTCGTAGCGCAGCCCCGCCTCGGCAGGGTTCGGATGCATCGCGAGCAGGCCCGCGATCGCGATCGCGCCGATATCGTGTCGCTGCCATTCGGGGCGCCAGACCACGTCGCGCGTCAGGTGCTCGCAGAAAAACATCGACGCGCCCGGCGTCTCGCGCGGATCGAGATGGGTGACGACGAACCGCGCCTCCCGCGTCCCTTCCGGCAGATCCACCGGCCTCGCGAATCGCACCGCTTCGCCGACGGCAAGGCCTCGACGGGTGAGTTCCGCCGCAGCCGCTTCCGCATCGTCGGTGGCCAGCGCCGCCGCGACCGGGCCCTCACGATCGGCGAGAATCTCGGTCCACCGCGGGCTGACGATCGCTGGTGCGGCCACGCCGAGGATCTCCAGATAGTCGTCCTGCAGCATCATGCAGTGATTGTGCGTGCCGAGTTTCGTGTGCTGCCCGCGTTCGGTGAGCGTAAAGCCGAGCCGGCGATAGGTCGCCGCCGCGCGGTCGAGGTCGGCGACCAGGATGATCGCGTGGTCGATGCCGGTGATCGTCTCCTTCATTTCTTCACTCTCCCGCATCGGCGCGGCCGAAAACGCATGTGGCGCCGCCCGCGTATCCGGCGGCCACGATCAGCTGCCCGTCGGCGTGTCGAAACGGAATCCCGGCACGCTTGAGGCGCGCCGCCATGTCCGCCACATCGGCGACGTCGATCCGTACGCCGGCGACGAATGGAATCGTCGGTGCGGCTGCTCCGGGCAGGATCGCGTCGAGGCCATCGGGCGATACCAGCGTGCAGCGCCCGCGCGGCAGGCGGATCGTCCGTGCTGCGCCGTTGCGCGCGGCCGGAAAGCCCAGCAGCCTCGCGTAGCGGTCGGCCGCTTCGTCGGCGTCTGCGACCGCGATCATGACCTCTGCGAGCCGTCGCGCCCCGTTCGGGTGCGCCGTGACCTCCGGCCGCCAGAGCAAGTCTCGCGTCTTGTGTTCGATCAGCAGGATGCGCCCCTCGGGCATGGTGTCCGGTGCCAGGCGGATCAGGACGAAGCGCAGCATCCGCTCGACGCCGTCGACCTCGATCGCCCGCTCGAGCGCGAGTTGGCCGACGATCTTCACGCCGCCCGCGCGCAGTCGCGCCTCCTCGGCCGCCGCATCGCGGCAGCCGAAGGCGACGACGTGGATGCCGGCGTAACGCGCAAGAAATTCGGGCACGCGGTTGACGAAAAGGGTCGGGTCAATCACCGCGAGCAGTTCGACGTAACCCTGCGGCAGCATAGCGCAACGATTGCCGGTGCCCCACTTCACCGGCTGCTCACCCGGCTTGAGCGCACCGCTGTGCTGCGATAGCGGCGTCAGGGCGAAGCCGAGCCGTTCGTAGATACGCGCAAGCGCCCCGAGATCGGGCCCCATCAGGCCGACGTGATCGAGGCAGTCGACCGTCGGGTTCACGGAGCGCTCCGCGGCTCGGCGGTGAAATAGACTCCGCGCCCCGATGCGATCAGCTTGCCGTCGCGATCGTGGACCTCCGCGCCCGCGGTCGAAACGGTCGTCCCGAGCTTGATCACCGTGCCCCGCGCCACCAGATCGCCCGGCATCGCCGCGCGATGATAGTCGATGCGCATGTCGATGGTCGGGACACCGCGCCCGATCCGGGCGGCGATTGCATAGTCGGCCGTCAGGTCGATGAGGGCTGCGAGAATTCCGCCATGGGTATAGCGGCGCACCGGGTCGGAGACCATTTCCTCGCGCCACGGCATTACGATGGTGACGCCATCGTGGCCAGCCGCCTGGAGTTTCAGGCCGAGCCAGCGATGGAACGGCGCCGCCAGCATGCGCTCCTGGAATGCAGCGAGGTCGAGCGACGGAGTCGTCACGCGCGGCGCTCCAGCGGGCGCGCCTGCATCGCGGCATCAGCGAGCGCGCGCAGGGCCGCCCGATCGATCTTGTTGGTTCCGGCGAGCGGCATGGCGTCCAGGAAGATGATGCGCCTAGGGTGTTGATAGGCCGGGCCGTGCGCGAGCGCGAACTGCTTCAGGGAGGCTTCGTCGACGGCGCCGCCCGGCTGCCGGACGACGAAGGCGACGGGCACTTGGCCCTTCAGCGCATCGGCGACGGGAACCACGGCCGCCTGCAAGACGTCGCCGTGCCGCTCGACGAGTGCCTCGACCTCCGCCGGGAAAATGCTTTCCCCGCCGCACTTGAACATGTCGTCGGCGCGGCCGATGAAATAGTAGAAGCCGGCCGCGTCGCGCCGCATCACGTCCTGGGTGTCGAGCCAGCCGTTCACGAGCCGCTTCGCCGTCTCGTCCGGCCGGTTGTGATAGCCCTGCATCACGCCGGGATTGCGGACATGGAGCACGCCCTCGTCCGGCCCGGACCCGCCGACCAGCCGGCATTCGACGTCGGCAAGCGGAAAGCCGATCGACCCGTGCGGGCGGCTGATTCCGTCCGGATGGGTCCCGAAAGGCACCGGCCCGCCTTCGGTCAGGCCGTAATTGCCCGCGACCGCGGCGGCGGGAAACGTCAGCGACAGGCTTTCGAGCAGTGCCGTCGAAGCTGGCGCCGAGCCGACGCTGATCGAGCGGACGGAGCTGACATCGGTGCGCGCCAGCAGCTCGCGTTCGGCCAGGACGAGCTGGTACATGGTCGGCACGCCCGAGAGCGAGGTGACGCGATAGCGGCCGATCGCCTCGATATAGGCACGGGCATCGAAGCGCGGCAGCAGCACTGCGCGCCCGCCGGCGGCGAGCGCGATCTTCACCGCGACGAGCGCGTTCTTGTGATAGAGCGGCGCCGCGATCAGCATCGTCGCATCGCGCCCGAGCCTGCGCGAGCGCGCGAGGCTCTCAGCATTCCAGATCTGGCCCTCATGGCCGAGCAGCACGCCCTTCGGACGGCCGGTGGTCCCCGAGGTGTAGATTTGCAGCGCGACATCACGGGCCTGCACGTCGGCGCTGGCGAAGGTGCCGCCGTCGAGAAATGCGGACCAGTCGGCATCGAAGTCGATTGACTGGATGCCGGCAGGGACACGATCGGCATGGGCGCTGTCGACGAAGGCGCAGCGCACGCCGGCATCTTCACAGATGTAGGCGATCGTCGCAGCCGGCAGCTTGGTATTGATCGGCACCGGCACGACCCCTGCACGCATCGCGCCGAACAGCGCCGCCACGTACTCCCAGCGATTTAGGGCCAGAATGGCGACGCGCGCGTCCGGCCCCAGCCGGGCGCGGCTAAGGCCGCGCGCGAAGCCATCGCAGGCGGCGTCGAGCGCGGAATACGTGACGATGCGGCCGCCAAGCGGCTCGACCAAGGCATCGCCTGGCGTGGCCGCCCTGGACCGGAACAGATCGCCGAAGTTCTTCGACTGGATCAACGCGTGATGACCACCGGCTGTAAGGGCGGTCATTGTGGCAGCGGAGCGCGGACGCGCAACCGATTCCGTGCAAACGAAAATCGGGCCCTTTGGGGCCCGATCATCGAACGCGTTGCAGTGCGACTTTTTCGGACCGAGGCGGCTGCGCCACCGCCTCCGCCGGTCCGTTACGCTGACTTGCGCATGCGCCGGCGGCGGGCGCTCCAAAGTGCCGCGAGGCCGACGACGCTCAACGCCAGCGTGCCGGGCTCTGGCACCTCGATCTCGATGTTGGTGATGCCAGCAAACTTGAAGTAGTCGTCGCTTTCCCCATATTGCCCCGCGATCAGCGCGTAGCGGCCAACAACACTGGTCGACACGGCATTGGCAGAGGGATTGAGGACCGCATTCTCGAATACCGAGAGCTGCGTGAAGCCAAGGCTTGCAAGTTGCGAGACTGAGCAGGCGCCACCGCA
>JAEUKZ010000261.1 GCA_016793045.1 Alphaproteobacteria bacterium | reverse complement strand
GATCGAGCCGTCGGCGCGGCGGTAGCGCAGCGAGCCCTCGGTGGGATCGTAGACCCGCAGCAGGCAGCGCCCGAGCGTGGTCTTGCCCGAACCCGATTCGCCGACGATGCCGAGCGTCTCGCGCGGCTTGACGTCGAGCGTGACGTCGTCGACCGCCTTGACGTGGTCGACCACGCGCTTGAAGAAGCCCTGGCGGATCGGGAAGTACATCTTGAGATTGCGGATCTCGAGCAGCGGCGGCGCTTCGGCCGGCATCGGCGCGCGCGCCGCGCGGATCGCCGAGGGTTGCTCGAGCTTGAGCACCGAGCCCAGCAGCATCTGCGTGTAGGGATCCTGCGGGGCGTGGAAGATCGTCTCGACCGGGCCGCGCTCGACGACCTTGCCGTGGTACATCACCACGACCTCGTCGGCGATCTCCGCCACCACGCCCATGTCGTGGGTGATGAAGATGACCGCCGTGCCGCGCTTCTCCTGCAGCCGGGCGATGAGGTCGAGGATCTCCGCCTGGGTCGTCACGTCGAGCGCGGTCGTCGGCTCGTCGGCGATCAGCACCGCGGGATCGCAGGCGAGCGCCATCGCGATCATGGCGCGCTGGCGCATGCCGCCGGAGAACTCGAAGGTGTAGCGGTCGACCGCGGTCTCGGGCTTCGGAATCTCGACCGCCTTCAGGAGCTCGACCGCGCGCGCGCGCGCCTGCGCCTTCGGCATCTTGAGGTGGAGCTGCAGCACCTCCATGATCTGGTTGCCGATCGTGTGGACCGGCGACAGCGACGACATCGGTTCCTGGAAGATCATCGCGATCTCGCGCCCGCGCACCGCGCGGATCGCGCCGCTGCGCGGATGGAGCGCGGCCAGGTCGACGGTCGTGCCGTCGTCCCGGTTGAACAGGATCTGCCCGCCTTCGATGCGGCCCGGCCGCTCGACGATCTGCAGGATCGAGCGCGCGGTCACCGACTTGCCGCTGCCGCTTTCGCCGACGATGCAAACCGTCTGGCCGCGGTGGAGCGTGAAGGACACGCCGTCGACCGCCTTGACCACCCCGTTGCGCACGGGGAAGTGCGTGCGCAGGTCGCGCACGTCGAGGATCGGCTTCGAATCCGCGGCTGGGGTCATTTCTGATACGGATCGGCCGCGTCGCGCAGCCCATCGCCAAGGAAGTTGAGGGCCAGCACCGCGATGACGACAGCGGCGCCGGGCGCGAACAGCCACGGCGCGGTGGCGATCGAGCGCACGTTCTGCGCCTCGCGCAGCAGCACGCCCCACGACACCACCGGCGGCTGGAGGCCGAGTCCGAGGAAGGACAGCGCGGTCTCGGCGAGGATCATGGCCGGGATCGCCAGGGTCACGCTGGCGACGATGTGGCTCATGAAGCTCGGCAGCATCTGGCGGAAGATGATGCGCATCTCCGACGCCCCGTCGAGCCGTGCGGCGACCACGAAATCCTCGGTGCGCAGGCTCAGGAAGCGGCCGCGCACCACGCGCGCGAGCTGCGCCCAGCCGACCAGCGACAGGATCACCGTGATCATGAAGTAGGTGTAGGTGGCCGGCCAGTTCTGCGGCAGCGCTGCCGCGAGGGCGAGCCAGATCGGAATCTGCGGCAGCGCCAGGATGAACTCGATCGTGCGCTGGATCGCGAAGTCGATGCCGCCGCCGTAGTAGCCGGAGATGCCGCCGAGCACGATCCCGATCAGCAGCGACATGAACACGCCGACGAGCCCGATCGACATCGAGATCTGCGCGCCGGCCATGATGCGGCTCCACACGTCGCGGCCGAGCCGGTCGGCGCCGAAAAGGTAGATGTTCTGGCGCGGGTCGACCGGACCGAAGAGATGCGTCTCGACCGGGAACAGCCCGAGCAGGTTGTACTCGTAGCCTTGCACGAACAGGCCGAGGTAGATCTTGCGCGACGGGTCGGGCACGAAGGTCGGCGCCAGCGTCACCGGGTCGCGACGAAGCGTCATGCCGTAGACGTGCGGACGAAACGACCCCTCGTCGAAGAAGTGCAGCAGGCCGATCTGCGGCGGATGATAGACCGAGCGGGCGTTCTGTCGGATCGGGTCGCTGACCGAGAAGAAGTCCGGCGCCAGCGCGACGATGTAGATCGCCAGCGTGACGAACAGGCCGATCATCGCCAGCTTGTGGCGGCGGAACGACCACCACATCAGGCGCCACTGCGACGCCGCGGCGAATCGCGCGGCGTTGCGGTCGACGGCCGGCGCGGCCGCTGCCGTATCGCTCATTGCACGATGCCCCTCATTCGAGCCGGATGCGTGGATCGACCAGCGCGAGCAGGATGTCGCTGATCAGCGTGCCGATGAGCGTGAGCCCGCACATCAGCAGGATGAACGCGCCGGCGAGATACATGTCCTGCGCCATCAGCGCCTGGAGCAGCAGCGGGCCCGCCGTCGGCAGGCTGAGCACGACGCCGACGATGAGCGCGCCCGAGATCAGGTTGGGCAGCAGCCAGCCGATCGTCGAGATGAACGGGTTGATCGCGAGCCGGCACGGATACTTCACCAGCAGGCGGAATTCCGAAAGCCCCTTGGCGCGCGCGGTGGTGACGTAGGGCCGGTGGAGCTCGTCGAGCATGTTCGCGCGCATGATGCGGATCAGGCTCGCCGTGCCGTTGGTGGCCAGGATCACGACCGGCACCCAGAGATGCTTGAGGAGGTCCTCGACCTTCGCCCAGCTCCACGGCGCGTTGACGAAGCGGTCGGAGAACAGGCCGCCGACCTCCTGCCCGAACTCGACCACGGCGATGTACATCATCACCAGGGCGAGCAGGAAGCTCGGGATCGCGAGGCCGAGAAAACCAAGGAAGGTGAAGAAGTAGTCGCCGATCGAATATTGCCGCACGGCGGAGTAGACGCCGATCGGGAAGGCGAGCGCCCAGGTCAGCAGCAGGGTCGAGCCGGTGACGAGCAGCGTGAACGCCATGCGCTCCCAGATCAGGCCGCTCACCGGCTGCTGCCATTCGAAGCTGAGGCCGAAATCGCCGCGCGTGACGATGCCCGTCACCCACATCGCGTACTGGACGATGAAAGGCTGGTCGAGGCCGAAGCGGGCGCGCAGGTCGGCCGCCGCGGTCTGGTCGACGATCTCGTTCGAAGCGGCGAGCGTCGCGATATAGGTGGTGACGTAGTCGCCGGGCGGCAGCTGGATCAGCACGAAGGCCAAGAAGCTGACGACGAACAGCGACGGGATCATCCACATCAGGCGTTTGACGATGAACCCGAGCATGGCTGCGTCTTCGATTTCCGTGCGCGGAGCGTGGGGCCGGCGGCGCAGAGCCGCCGGCCCGCGGGGGCTCAGCTCGTGAAGAAGTACTGCTGCGGCAGCGACGGCCCCGGGTTCGGCCAGGACCACGCGTTGGGCATGCGCGCCGGCACGTTGCGCAGCCGGTTGGACGCGATGCCGAACAGGTTTGGCGCGAGGCAGATGCCGAACACGTCGAACGATTCGGCGGCGAGGTCGAAGGCCTGCTTCATCAGCTCGCCCTGGACGCGCACGTCCGACGTCGCCAGCGCCTGGTCGTAGAGCCGCGTGCGGCGCTTGTGCGATTCCGGCGGCTCCTGGCCTTCGCGGCCGTTGGTTGCGTACCACAGCGCCCAGGCGATCGCGTAGCGCGAGCCCTGCGGGTGATAGCAGATCGCGTCCCAGGCGGCGGTGATGGGCTCGAGCCCGCCCGGCCCCGGCCACACCATCGCGTCGTGGTCGTAGCTGTCGGTGCGGGTGAAGAACAGCGCGCGCTCGATCGTGTTGACCTTGACGTCGACGCCAACCTCCGCCCAGTGGCGCTTGAGCAGCTCGAGCACGTCGACCTGATCCGGATAGAGCGTGGGGATCACGTCGACGGCGAAGAACAGCGGCTGGCCGTCGGGCCGCAGGCGGATGCGCTGCGCGTTGCGGCGGTTGTAGCCGAGCCGGTCGAGGATCTGGTTCGCCTTCGCCGGGTTGAACTCCGTGTTCTGGCGCGACAGCCGCTCGTGATACCAGGGATGGGTCGGCCGCGGCCCGATCTGCCACGGCTCGCTCTGCCCGAGATAGACGATCTCGATGATCTCCTGCCGGTTGATCGCCACCGACAGCGCCTCGCGGAACTCCTTGTTCTGGAAGATCGCGCGCATCGTCGCGTCTTTGTGGGTCTGGTTGAGATAGACCACGACCTGCTGGCTGTTGGCGTTCACCGTTTCGAACAGCCGGTAGTTTCCGCGCTGCGCGTTCTGCGCCACGGTCGGCTTGTTCTGCAACGTGTCGATGTGGCGCTCCTGGATGTCCATGCGCCCGGAGATGACGTCGAGCATCAGGCTTTCGACGTCCTGCGCGATCGAGAAGTTGATGCCGTCGATGTAGGGCAGCTGCTTGCCCTCGGTGTCGACCTGCCAGAAATACGGGTTGCGCCGCATCGTCACGCGGGTGGCGCCGCCGACATAGGGATCGGCGACGACCCAGGGGTCGAGCGTCGGCTTCTCCGGGTTGCCCCAGCGCGCCGGAATCTCGATGTCGCCGCACTTGGCGCGGAACAGGTCGCCGACGGTCTGCACGCCGGCCGCGCGCATCAGCTCGGGCAGGCCGGCCGCGTTGTACTTGGTCAGGAAGCGGCTCGCGTAGTGCTTGGCGAACAGCGTCGGATGCTGGCCGAGCGGCGTGGCGAGCTGCTGCAGCAGCATTCCGTACGGCCCGGCGAACTTGAAGCGCACCGTGCTGTCGTTGACCTTGGTGACGGTGGGCAGGCGGCCGGCGATGACGAAGATCGCCGGCGGCGAGCGGTAGACCTCGCTGTTCGCCAGCACGTCTTCGAAGGTGAAGACGATGTCGTCGGCGCCGAAGGGCTGGCCGTCCGACCACTTCATCCCCGGCCGCAGATAGAAGGTGTATTCGCTCGAGTCCTGGCTCACCTCCCAGCGCTCGGCGACGTTCGGCAGCACGTCGGTGAATTCGAGGTTCCAGCGCGTCAGGCCCTGGTTGCCGACCATGCGCAGGATGCCGTTGTGGTCGGCGCTGCCGCGCAGGCCGCGACGGATCGTGCCGCCATAGGTGCCGACGCGCTCGACCGGCGTCACCACCAGTGGATTCTGCGGCAGACGCTGCGCGAGCGGCGGCAGGCGGCCGGCCTGCACCGCCTGCGCCAGATCGGGGGCCTCGCGCGCCGGGGCCTGCGCCCCGGCAGGCGCGGCGACCACGCTCGCCGCCGCGAGACCGGCAGCGCCGGACATGAAGCCGCGACGCGTCACGTGCGGGTCGCGCGGATGCTCTTCCTTCATGTCCTGACGCTCCATATCGAACCCCTCCTCGTGTTGACGTGGTCGAACCTGCGCAGCGGCAGGTCAGCTGGTGAAGAAGAACTGCTGCGGCATCGACGGGCCCGGATGCGGCCACGACCATGCATAGGGCATCCGCGCCGGGACGTTGCGAAGCCGGTTCGACGCGATGCCGAACAGGTTCGGCGCGAGGCACGGGCCGAAGCAGTCGAACGACTCGGCGGCGAGATCGAGGATCTGCTTCATCAGGTCACCCTGGCGGCGCACGTCGGTGGTCTCGCGCGCCTGGTCGTAGAGCTGCATGCGGCGCTTCTGGTTGTCCGGCGGCTCCTGGCCCTCGCGGCCGCCCGAGGCGTACCACATCGCCCACGGAATGCCGAAGCGCGAGCCCTGCGGGTGCATGCACACCCAGTCGCGCGCGTCGATCAGCGGCTCGAGCCCGCCCGGCCCGAACCACACCGCGAAGTCGTGGTCGTTGTTGTCGCCGCGCGTGTAGTAGAGCGCGCGCTCGATCGTGTTGACCTTCATGTCGACGCCGATCTCCGCCCAGTGCCGCTTGACCAGTTCGAGCGTGTCGACCTGGTCGGGGTTGAGGGTGGGGATGACGTCGACCGCGAAGAACAGCGGCTGGCCGTCGGGGCGCAGGCGGATGCGCTGCGCGTTGCGCCGCGTGTAGCCGAGCCGGTCGAGGATCGCGTTGGCTTCGCGCGGGTTGTGCTCGGTGTGCTGGCGCGCCAGGCGCTCGTGATACCAGGGATGCGTCGGGCGCGGCCCGAGCTGCCACGGCTCGGACTGGCCGAGATACACGATGTCGATGATCTCCTGCCGGTTGATCGCGATCGACAGCGCGACGCGGAAGTCGCGGTTGTTGAGGATCGCGCGGACCGTCGGGTCCTTGTGGCAGAGGTTGGGATAGATCGTGACCTGCTGGCTGCCGGCGTTGATGGTCTCGAACAGCCGGTAGTTCCCGCGCTGCGCGTTCTGCGCCACGGTCGGCTTGTTCTGCAGCGTGTCGATGTGGCGTTCCTGGATGTCGATGCGGCCCGAGATGACGTCGAGCATCAGGCTCTCGACGTCCTGCGCGATCGAGAAGTTGATGGCGTCGATGTAGGGCAGCTGCTTGCCCTCGGTGTCGACCTGCCAGAAATACGCGTTGCGCCGCATCGTCACGCGCGTGGCGCCGCCGGCATAGGGATCGGCGATGACCCAGGGGTCGATCGTCGGCTTCTCGGGGTTGCCCCAGCGCGTCGGGATCTCGATGTCGCCGCACTTGGCGCGGAACAGGTCGCCCCAGCTGTTGACGCTCGCCGCGCGCATCAGCGCCGGCAGGCCGGCCGCGTTGTACTTGGGGTGGAACTGCTTGCAGTATTCCTTCTGGAACAGCGTCGGGTGCTGGCCCAGCGGCGTCGCGAGCTGGGTGAGGAACATGCCGTAGGGGCCGGCGAACTTGAAGCGCACCGTGTGGTCGTTGATCTTCGTCACTTCGACGAAGCGGCCGTTGACCACGTACAGCGCCGGCGGCGAGCGGTAGAGCTCGCTGTTGGCGAGGCAGTCCTCGTAGACGAAGACGACGTCGTCGGCGGTGAACGGCTTGCCGTCCGACCACTTCATGCCCTGGCGCAGGTGGAAGGTGAATTCGGTGGCGTTCTGGTTGACTTCCCAGCGCTCGGCGACGTTCGGCAGCACGTCGGTGAATTCGAGATTCCAGCGCACCAGGCCCTGGTTGCCGACCATGCGCAGGATGCCGTTGTGGTCCTGGCTGCCGCGCAGGCCGCGGCGCAGCGTGCCGCCGTACTGGCCGACGCGTTCGACCGGAGTCACCACCAGCGGCGACTGCGGCAGGCGCTGTGCGAGCGGCGGCAGCTGGTTCGCGGCGACGGCCTGGGCGAGCGCCGGGGCCTCCCTGGCCTGCGCCTGGGCAAGCGCCGGTCCGGCGACGAGGCTGGTGGCGGCGAGACCGCCGACGCCGGCGACGAACCGCCGGCGCGACAGGTCGGGCACCGCGATGGCGGCAGGCTCGGATGATTCGGTCCGGTCGGTCATGATTGGGTTTCCTCCTTGTCCATATTCGTGCTTGTGGCCGGGCCGCCTTTGGACGGACCGACGGGATCTCAGCGTTTCAAGGGCGCGCCGCCAGCCTGCTCCCGCTCCGGCGGGCGCAATGAGTCCCGCGGGCGGCTTGCTGTCGCTGTGTCATTTCGCGATCTGAATGGCCCGGGGCCATGTCTGGCGCATCCTCACCGTTTCAAATGCTTCTTCGCGGCCGATCACCCGTTCCGCCGGTGCCAGCCTTATCGATAGATGATCGTACGGCCGCGGACTTGTCAAACAAATTTGACCAATCAGGCCGCCCGAAGGGGAAATTTGCAAAGACTACTTTACAACTTGGCCGCCGGCGGCCAAGCTGGCGCTGCCGGATCGCCGGATTCCCGTTCAGTCGCGGCGGGGCCGTCCTCGATATCGGTCGCCAAACGACAAAAGCCAGACGCGACGGAGGAAGCGAATTTGGCCGCCAAGCGCGCCGATGTCGCGATCGTCGATCGCGACGGCGACTCCGAGACCGAGCGCCGGCGCGCCAAGCTGAGCGATCGCATCTACGAGCAGGTCTTCGCACGGATCGTCAGCGGCGAGTTCCCGCAGAACAGCAAGCTGCCCACCGAGGCGCAGCTGTGCGCGCGCTTCGGCGTGTCGCGCCCGATCGTGCGCGAGGCGCTGGCCCGCTTGCGCGACGACGGGCTCGTCTATTCGCGCCAGGGCTCGGGCAGCTACGTCCAGCGCCAGCCCGACAGCGCGGTGCTGCGCTTCGCGCCGGTCGCCAGCATCGCCGACATGCAGCGGTGCTTCGAATTCCGTGCCGCACTCGAAAGCGAGGCCGCCTTTCTCGCCGCCCAGCGGCGCGATCCCGAGGCGGTCGCCAAGATCGACGCCGCGCTCAAGCGGCTCGATTCGATCCTGGCGACCGGCGAACTCGGCGCCGATGCCGATTTCGAGCTGCACCTGACCATCGCCGCGGCGGCGCAGAACCGCTTCTTCGCCGACACCATGGCGTCGCTCCAGCCGCATATCCGCTTCGGCATGACGCTCGCACGCAACCTCTCGCTGCTGCGCCCGCGCGAGCGGCTGGAGAGCGTCCAGAACGAGCACATCGCGATCTGCCGCGCGATTCGCGAAGGCGACGCCGAGGGTGCACGCCGCGCCATGGCCGCGCACATCGACAACGCCCGCCGCCGCGTCTTCGAAGGCCATGGCAGCTGAACGTCGAGCGGCGGCGATTCACCACTAGGGCACGCCATGAAGATCACCGGAGTCCGGACCTTCCTCATGCAGGCCGGCTCGCCCGGCGAGACCGCGTGGAGCGCTGCGGGCCGCCCCGGGAGCGGCAAGACCGGGGCGAGCTTCGGGTCGTCGCGCAACTGGCTGTTCGTCAAGATCGACACCGACGCGGGCATCACCGGCATCGGCGAATGCAGCGGCTGGCCGCGCGTCGTCGAGACGGCGGTCAAGGATCTCGCGGTCCTGTTGATCGGCGAGGACCCGCAGGACATCGAGCGGCTGTGGCAGAAGCTCTATGTCGCCCAGATGGGCCACGGCCTGACCGGCGTGGTCGGCGCCGGCGCGATCACCGGCCTCGACATGGCGCTGTGGGACATCAAGGGCAAGGCGCTGGGCACGCCGGTGTGGAACCTGCTCGGCGGACGCGTGCGCGACCGCATCCGGCTCTACGGCCATGCCAGCACGCCGGCCAAGGCGCTGAGCCTTAAGGCGCGCGGCTACACCGCGGTGAAGGCCGGCGGCGTCGCCGGGACCGTCGCCAAGGTGGCGGCGATCCGCGACGCGGTCGGCGCCGAGATGGACTTGATGGTCGACCTGCACGGACCGCCCTGGCTGACCCCTGCCGACGCGATCGCGATGGGTCGCGCGCTCGCGCCCTTCAATCTGCTGTTCCTGGAAGACCCGGTCGCGCCGGACAATCTCGACGCCTTCGCACGGGTGCGCGACGCGCTCGACCTGCCGCTCGCCGCGGGCGAGCGCTTCGCCACGATCTGGGGGGCGCGGCCGCTGATCGAGCGCGAGCTGGTCGACGTCATCCAGCCCGACACCGGACGCTTCGGCGGCCTGTCGCAGCTGCGCAAGCTCGCGGCGATGGCGGAGGCGCATCACATCACGGTGGCGCCGCATTCCGGCTCGCTCGGTCCGGTCGCCGAGTTCGCCGCCATCCACCTGCTCGCCGCCATCCCCAACGCGCTGATGCTGGAGCGCGTCGAGGACGACTGGCCGGAGCGCGACACGGTCATCACCGCCCCGCCGGTCATCGAAGCCGGCCACGCGCTGGTGCCGACCGCCCCCGGCCTCGGCGTCGACATCGACGAGGCCGCGGTGGCGCGCTTCCCGAGCCGGCGCAATGTCGGCGACGCCGCCGGGCAGTACGAGCCCGGCACCGAACGCGAGCATCTCTACGTGCAGACGCGCTTCCGGCGCAGCCGCGCCTTCGAGGGGTCCAAGCCATGACGGCGATCAAGCGGGTCCTCATCACCGGTGCCGCCGGCGCGATCGGCCGGACGCTGCGTGCGGCGTGGCGCGGCCGCTACGCGATGCGGCTGCTCGACGTCGTGCCGCCGGAGCCGGCCGGCGCGGGCGAGGAGACGATCGTCGCGGACTGCGCCGACCAGCAGGCGATGATCGCTGCCGCGCAGGGCATGGACGCGATCGTCCATCTCGCCGTCGACCCCAAGACGCGCGCGGCGCCGGAACGCGCGTGGGCGCTGATCGGCGCCACCTGGACCGTGTTCGAGGCCGCGCGGATCGCCGGCGCCAGGCGCTTCGTCTTCGCGAGTTCCAACCATGCCGGCGGCATGGCGGCGATGGACGAGGCGCTGGCGAGCGGCGTTACCCCGCGGCCCGACAGCCTCTACGGAATCTGCAAGGTTGCCGGGGAGGCGATGGCGCGCCACCACGTCGACAAGCACGGCCTGACCGCGCTGTGCCTCCGCATCGGCTCCTTCAAGCCGGTCCCGGTTCAGATTCGCGACCTCAAGACCTGGCTTTCGCCCGGCGACATGGCGCGGCTTGCGGAATGCGGCCTCACGCAGAATGCGCTGCGCTTCGCGGTCGTCTACGGATTCTCGAACAACACGCGGCTGCCGCGCCGCGACCCGCTTTGGGAAACGATCGGCTACCGGCCGCAGGACGACGCCGAACGATTCGCGGCGACGATCGCGGCGGCGCCCGGCGATCCGTGGATCGACGGGAAGCCGCCGCTCGGCGCCTGGTTTGCCGAGCGCGACTGGGACGTGAAGGCTTAGGGAGCGGCTGGCGATGTATCTCGGAACGCAGGTCGCGGCGCGCGACGACAGCGACTACCAGGTGTGGGCGCAGCTCGGCATCAAGCATGTCTGCGCCGACCCGCCCGGCAATCCGCATCACTGGTCGCTCGACGACCTCCAGCGCCACCGCGAGAAGATCGAGAGCTTCGGCCTCGTGCTCGACATGGTGCAGCTGCCGATGAGCTCGCGCCCGATCGAGAACCAGCAGAGCCCGAACATCCTGATGGGCAAGAGCCCCGAACGCGACCGCGAGCTCGATTCGATCTGCGCCCTCATCGAGCGGCTCGCGAAGGCGGGCATCCCGTCCGCCAAGTACAACATGAACATCATCGGCATTCCGCGCACCGCCGATGCCATCGGCCGCGGCGGCGCGCGCGCGGAAGCGTTCCGCTGGGCGGAGGCCGACAGGAATGCGCCGCCGACCATCGCCGGCACGGTCGACCCGGAGGAAAACTGGGCGCGCATCGAGTACTTCCTCGCCCGCGTCGTGCCGGTGGCGACCGCGGCGAAGGTGCGCCTCGCCTGCCACCCGCACGACCCCTACACGCCGCCGGGGTGGCGCGGGGTCACGCGCGTGCTCGGCACCGTCGACGGCCTCAAGCGCTTCGTCGAGACCCACGAGAGCCCGTATCACGGGCTGAATTTCTGCCAGGGCACCGTCGGCGAGATGCTCGACGATCCGCGCGCGGAGATCGCCGATGTGATCCGCTGGTTCGGCTCGCGCGGCAAGATCTTCAACGTCCATTTCCGCAACATCAAGGGCCGCAAGCTCGACTTCCAGGAGACCTTCCCGGAGGAAGGCGACATGGACATGCCGGCCGCGCTGCGCCTCTACAAGGAGGCCGGCTACAAGTACATGGTGATGCCCGACCACGTGCCGAAGATCGCCGGCCGCGACCCGCAGGGCGTCGCCTTCGCGTTCTGCTACGGCTACATCGCAGCCCTGATGCAGACGATGGGGATCGATCCGACGGGGTGA
>JAEUKZ010000218.1 GCA_016793045.1 Alphaproteobacteria bacterium | reverse complement strand
TTGCGCGCCTGCCGCTGCTGCGCTTCGCCCTCGTCCGCATCGCCGCGGACGACCACATCTTCTATCGGATAAGCCACCACATCCTCGGCGACGGCGAATCGTGGCGGATATTCTTCGACGAACTCGAGGCCGCGTATTCGGCCATCCGGCGCGGCGCGGCCCCCCGCGCCCGCGAGGACGGCCTGCCGGAATACGTCGACTATGCCGACTGGCAGTCGCGGCTGCTGCGGCCCGACGGGCGCGCCGTCCAGGCTGCACTCGCGTGGTGGAACGAAACGCTTCGCGAGAAATGGCCCGATTTCGCCCCGCGGTTCCGACGCACAGCGCCGCAGCCCGGGCTCGACGCGAGGCTGGGCCACGCGACCGTCGCGCTGGACGCGGAGGCGTCGGCCCGGATCGACGCGGTGTCCCGCGCCAACGGAGCTACCCTGTTCGTCACCGGGCTCGCGGCCGCCGCCGCGGTGCTCGCCGACGAGTGCGCGAGCGACCGCGTCGTCGTCGGCACCTATCTGTCGCTGCGCAATCGTTCGGCGCTGGAGCGGATGCTCGGCGATTTCACCGCGCCCGTGCTCATCCCTCTGGTGGTCGCGCCCGGGCTAACTTTCCGGGACTGGCTGCGCCGCGTCCGTGCGCAGGTAGCGGCCGGCACGGCGCACGCCGCCGTCCCGCACGATTTGATCCGTCCGCAGCTTGCGTCGACCGGCGGCGCGTTGCCGGCGCTCGGCGTCACCTTCAACCGGCGCAGCAAGCAGGCTCACCAGCCGTTCGGGTCGCTCGCGCACCGCCGCCTGCCCAATCCTGCGGAAGCCATGCCGTGGGGCCTGTCCATCGTCATCACGGCGGCAGCCGCTGGCTCGCCCGTGAAGCTGATAGCGCGCTTCGATGCCGGCCTCCACGACCCGGCGGGGACCGCCGCCATGCTCCATCGGCTGGCGCGCTTCCTGGCGCTGGCCGCGCGCGCGCCCGACGAACGCGTCGCCGACCTGCTGGGCCTGCGCGAAACCACCGGCCCGCTCGGTGCGCTGCGCCGCTATGCCACCAGGCTCATGTCCTTCGGCGGGTCGATGTCGTTCGGCAGGGGACAGACATAGGGCTGGTCCCGGGTGCGCGCCGCAAGATCGGCCTTCGCTCGCGCGACCAGCGTCTCGTCATGGATCGCGGCGATCGCGGTGTCCGCCATCACCTTGGCGACATGGACCATGCCCTTGTGCGCGGCCGGCGCCTTGCCCTGGCCGGTGAGCTGCCAGGAATGGCCCGGCGTGCCGATCGCGTAGGTGGCGCCGCGCGCCTGCACCGTCGGCACCACCCAGCTGACGTCGCCGACATCGGTCGAGCCGACCCCGCCCGAGCCCTTGTTCTCCAGCGGCACGATGAGGTCGCACAGCGTCTTGCCGCGCACGACAGGCAGGCCGTGGCGGCGATAGGCGGCGACGATGTCGTCGTCCTTGAACGTCTTCTGCATCTCGGCGGCAAAGGCACGGTCGGCGTCGTCGAAGCGCGGCGGCCCGAGGCGCATGAACGCCTCGTGCATCGCGGCCTCGAGCGGCCCGTTGCCCATCAGGTTGGAGACCGCGCTGATCACCTTGATGTCGACCGCGGTCTCGCTCATCAGCGCCGCACCGCGGGCGATGTTCTTCACCCGCTCGACCAGCGCCGTCATCTCGACAAGGTCGCGCGCGCGGATCAGGTAGCGCACCTTGGCGCGCGCCTGCACGACGTTGGGCGCGATGCCGCCGGCGTCGAGATAGGCGTAGTGGATGCGCGCGTCGGAGGGCATGTGCTCGCGCATGTAGTTGACGCCCACGTTCATCAGCTCGACCGCGTCGAGCGCGCTGCGGCCGAGATGCGGGGTCGCCGCCGCGTGCGCGGCGCGGCCCTTGAACGTGAAGTCGATGCGGGTGTTGGCGAGCGAGATCGGCTCGTTGACGCCCGAGAACGCCGCCGGATGCCAGCAGATCGCGATGTCGCAGTCGGCAAAGGCGCCGGCGCGGACCATGAAGCCCTTCGCTGCCCCGCCCTCCTCCGCCGGGCAGCCGTAATAGCGCACGCGCGCGCGAATTCCGTTCGCCGCGATGTAGTCCTTCACCGCCGTCGCGGCGAGCAGCGATGCGGCGCCGAGCAGGTTGTGGCCGCAGCCATGGCCATTGCCGTGCGGCTCGAGCGGGCGATGCTCGGCATGGCCGGCGCACTGGCTCAGGCCCGGCAGCGCGTCGTACTCGCCGAGGATCGCGATCACCGGGCCGCCTTCGCCCGCCTCGCCCATCACCGCGGTCTCGATGCCGGCGACGTCCCTGACGATGCGGAAGCCCTCGCGCTCCAGCGCCGCGAGATGCGCCGCCACCGAGCGGTGTTCGTCGTAGGCGAGTTCCGGCGTGTCCCACACCGCGTCGCTCAGCGCCTTGAACGGCCCGGTCTTGGCCTCGACGAGGCGCCAGATCTGCTCGGCCCTGGCCCTGGCGATCTCCGTGCTCATGCTTTGTCTCCCGGTTCGGCCGGCGTCCCGCCGCGCGCCGCAATGTCGATGAGCCCCGATTAATGCGGTGTTCGCTTTGCGCCGTCCACCCGCGAATGCGCGTTTCGCCAGTCGATCCGCCGTTAGCGCGCGTCGCGCGGCCAGACCTGCGGAAACAGCCCGCAGGGCAGCGGATCGCCGGGCGCAAGGCCGGGGTCGCGGAGCATCGGCTGGATGTTCGGCCGCGGGTCCCAGCGCACGTCGTCGCCGCACCAGCGCTGGATGTAGGCGCGGCGGCGTACATCGCTGCGCGCATTGCCGGGTGCGCCGTGGATCGTCAGGCCGTGATGCACGGTGCAGTCGCCCGGCGCGAGTTCGAACTGCGCGATCGCGTGGCCGTCGCGGAGCCGCGCTGCATCCGGCATCTTCGGCAGGTCGGTCTTGTAGAGCCCGTCATCGACGAAGGCCGTCGGCGCGTAGCGCCGGCCCCAGCGATGCGAGCCCTTGATGTACTCGACGGCGCCGCTCTCCGCCGTCACCGGATCGAGGGCGATCCACACCGTGCAGACCTGGTCGCCCGCCACCGGCCAATAGGGCAGATCGTGGTGCCAGGGCGTCGGCGTCTCGGTGCCCGGCTCCTTGATGAGAAGCTGGTCGAACAGCAGCGTCGCAGTGCGCGAGCGCAGGATCCGTGCGGCGACGGCAGCGGCCGGGCCGTTGTCGACGAAATCGCGGAACCCGGGCCGGTGATGGCAGACGAAGGTATTCCCGTAGAACCTGCCCCTCTGGCCGCGGGTGAGATCGAGCTTCAGCGGCCCGGGCGCGGCAAGTTCGCGCTCGATCTCCGCGCGCAGCGCCGCGACTGCATCGCCGTCAATCAGGCCGCGCAGGCAGATGATGCCGTCGCGCCAGAAGGCCTCGATCTCGTCCGCGGCGATCGCGGGCGTGGTTGTGCCGTCATCGGGCATGAGCTCAGTCTAGCAGATGGCAGGCGGCCGCGCGCCCGTCCGCGAGCGTCCGCAGCGCCGGCACCTCGCTGCGGCAGCGCTCCACCGCATGCGGGCAGCGCGGATGGAAATGGCAGCCCGGCGGCGGCGCGATCGGGCTCGGCAGCTCGCCCTGCGGCAGCACGCGCTTGGCACCGCGGCGGCTCGGGTCGGGCACCGGCACGGCGGACAGCAGCGCCTGCGTGTAGGGATGGCGCGGCGCGTTGAACAGATCCTCCGTCGGCGCCAGCTCGACGATGCGGCCGAGATACATCACGGCGACGCGATGGCTGATCGTGCGCACGACCGCGAGATCGTGGGCGATGAAGAGATAGGCGAGCCCGTGCTCGTCCTGGAGGTCGGCGAGCAGGTTGACGACCTGGGCCTGGATCGAGACGTCGAGCGCCGAAACCGGCTCGTCCGCCACGATCAGCCGCGGGCCCAGCGCGAGCGCGCGCGCGATCGACAGGCGCTGGCGCTGGCCGCCGGAGAACTGGTTGGGATAGAGCGCCATCTGGTCGGGCCTGAGCCCGACCCGCGCGAACAGCGCCGCGACGCGCTCGCGCAGTTCCGCCCCGCGCGCGACCCCGTGCACGAGCAGCGGCTCGCCGACGATCGCCGCGGCGGTCATGCGCGGATTGAGCGAGGCGTAGGGGTCCTGGAAGATCATCTGCAGGCGCGGCCGGAAGGCGCGCATCCGTGCGCGCGACAGCTTGGTGACGTCGGTGCCGTCGAGCGTCACCGTGCCGGCGCTCGGGTCGATCAGCCGCATGATCATGCGGCCGACCGTCGACTTGCCGCAGCCGCTTTCGCCGACCAGGCCGAGCGTCTCGCCCGCGGCGATGGCGAAGGAGACGCCGTCGACCGCGCGCACGGTCCGCCGCCCGGCGGACAGACCCTCGCGCGCCAGATTGAAGTGCTTGGCGAGATCGCGAACCTCGAGAACGGGGGTCGCCATCGATCCGCCGTCAGGCATGGCCCGCCCCCGCCGCCTGCCCCACCGCGTCGCTGTGCCAGCACGCGGCCCAGTGGCCGGGCGAATGCTCGGCGAGCGGCGGCATCTCGGCGCAGCGCGCCGACGCGAGCGGGCAGCGCGGCACGAACGGGCAGCCAGGCGGCCGCTGGTCGAGTGCCGGCACGATGCCGGCGATCTCCGGCAGCCGCACCCGGCCGCCGCTCGCGCGGCCCGGCGCGTTGACGCGCGGCACCGAGCGCATCAGGCCGTGCGTGTAGGGATGGCGCGGCCGCGCGAAGAGCGATGCGACGTCCGCTTCCTCGACCTTGTGGCCGGCGTACATGACGACGACGCGGTCGGCGACCTCCGCGACGACGCCGAGGTCATGGGTGATCAGGATGACCGCCGCCCCCATGCGCGCCTGCAGTGCGCGCAGAATCTCCAGCACCTGCGCCTGGATCGTGACGTCGAGCGCGGTGGTCGGTTCGTCGGCGATCAGCAGGTCGGGCTCGCAGGCCAGTGCCATCGCGATCATCACCCGCTGGCGCATCCCGCCCGACATCCGGTGCGGATAGTCCTCCGCGCGCCGCGCCGCCTCGGGGATTCGCACGAGATCGAGCATCTCCACCGCGCGCGCGAGCGCCGCCTCGCGCGTGAGGCCGCGATGGCGCATCAGCGGCTCGGCGATCTGCAGACCGACCTTCATCGACGGATTGAGCGCCGTCATCGGCTCCTGGAAGATCATCGACAGCTTGGCGCCGCGCAGCCCGCTCATCGTCGCCTCGTCGGCCTGCGCGAGGTCGCGGCCGGCGAAGCGGATCGTACCGCCGAGGATCAGCGCCGGCGGCGTCTCGAGCAGGCGCATGATCGACAGCGCCGCGACGCTCTTGCCGCAGCCGGACTCGCCGACGATCGCCAAGGTTTCGCCGCGCGCGAGCGAGAACGACAGGTCGTTGACCGCGACCAGCCGGCCGCGCGCGGTGTCGAAACCGGTCGTCAGGCCCTGGACCGCAAGGACCGGCTCGGTTGCCACGTTCAATCGGCCGCGGCGCGGGCGCTGACGTTCTGCCCGAACAGGCCGAGCGTGTTGTCGCGGAAGATCTTGGCCCGGTCGCTCTCGGTCAGGAAGTCGCAATAGTCCCAGACGTAGCTGAAGGTCTGGCGATAGGTGCAGTAGCGCTCCACGTTGGGCATGTCCGAGCCCCACAGCAGCTTGTCGGGCCCGAAGCGGTCGTAGAGCTGGCGGATGTGCCCGTGCGCGCGCGCGAACGGGAAGTTCATCTTGCCGCCCCACATGATCGGGAACAGGATCTCCGAGTAGACCGGGTAGTTGTCCATCACCTCGGTCATCCATTTCGGGAAATTCAGCTTCTCCTTCTCGTCGGCGAAGACGCTGGTCGGGATGCCGTGGACGAGCACGTGCTTCATCCCGGGATGGCGGTCGAGGAAGCGGCGGAAGATGCGCATTTCGTCGCCGTAGTCGCCGAGCGGCGACTTCGCGGAGTGCACCCAGAACACCGGCCATTTCGCCGCGGCGACGCGCTTCCAGAACGGGTCGTAGGCCGGATCGTCGTAGAGCTTCGCGTAGCCGTTGCGGAAGTACGCCGTCATCGTGAAGTAGAGCCCGCACATCCGGTCGACGGTGATCTGGCGCTCGAGGATCGCCATCTGCTCGTCGGTGTAGGCGAAGGCCTCGTCGACATTGGCGAGGCCGATGAAGCGGCCCGGGTACTTGCGCATCGCCTCGGCGAAATACGATCCGAGATTGCCGTAGATGTGGTCGTTCTGGAGCACGATCGACTTGACGCCGGCGTAGTCCATCTGCGTGACCATGTAGTCGGCCGGGCAGCTCAGGTCGAACATGCTCGGCGGCAGGAACTGGACGTAGTAGCTCTCGCCGTCCTTGTCCCACTCGAAGCGGCCGTAGCGGCCGACACGGAAATTCGTGTCGCGCGCGCGGCCCGCCTCCGACGGGTCCTTGGGATCCCAGAGCGGGCGGATGTCGGTGATCGCGTTGTCGCGCCGCCGGCGATAGGGCTGGTTGCCGTGGACGTGCATCGCGCGCTGCTGATGGACGAGATGGCGTTCCGGGCTCTCGAGCCCGCAGGCCTCGGCGAGCGGCGGAAAGATGTGGGCGTGGCAGTCGATGATGTCGTGCATGGTGTCCTCTCCTACGCGCGCGAGCGGGGATCGAGCGCATCGCGCAGCCCGTCTCCCAGCAGGTTGAAACCGAAGATCAGCAGCGAGATCGCGATGCCGGGCATCACGACGAGATGCGGGGCGACGTCGAGATACTCGCGCCCCGCCCCGAGCATGGTGCCCCACTCCGGCGCCGGCGGCTGGACGCCGAGGCCGAGGAAGCCGAGCGCGGTGCCGACCAGCACCGCCTGGCCGGCGAGCAGGCTCGCCTCGATGACGATCACCGTCACCGCATTGGGCATGACGTGGCGCAGCAGCACGCGGGCGTCGCTCATCCCCACCGTGATCGCGGCCTGGACGTACTCCTCCTCGCGGATCTCGAGCACGCGGCCGCGGATCAGCCGCGCGAGGCGCGGCACGAAGCTCGCGGTGGTGGCGACGATGAGGCCGGTCATCCCCGCGCCGACCACGCTGGCGATCGCGATCGCCAGGATGAGCTCCGGCACCGTCAGCAGCAGGTCGACGAGGCCGGTGACGGCGGCATCGACACGGCCGCCGAAGTAGCCGCCGATCAGCCCGAGCGTGGCGCCGATCGTCACCGCCAGAACGACGGAGAGAAAGGCGACCGCGAGCGTGAAGCGCGTGCCGACCAGCAGCCGCGAGAACTGGTCGCGGCCGATGTTGTCGGCGCCCAGCCAGTGCGCCGCGTCCGGCGCGCCGAGGATGTTGAACAGGTCCTGCTCGTCGGGGTGATAGGGCGCAAGCCGGTCGCCGATCAACGCGATGAGGACATACGTGCCGACCAGCGCCGCGCCGGCCCACAGCCGCACCCTGCGCTTGGCGCGATAGGTGTTCGCCGCCGCCGGCATCGCGACCTCAGGCATGGCGGAGCCGCGGGTTGATGAGGAGATAGAGCCCCTCGACCACCAGATTGATGAGCATGAAGCCCGCGACGTAGACGACGACGATGCCCTGGACCAGCGTGTAGTCGCGCATGCCGATCGCGTTGAGCAGCAGGTCGCCGACGCCGGGCCAGGCGAAGATGCGCTCGACCACCGTCGACCCGCCGAGCAGATAGCCCATCTGCAGGCCGATCACCGTCACCGTCGGGATCATCGCGTTGCGCAGGACGTGGCGCACGACGATCGTGCGGCCCTCCAGGCCCTTGGCGCGCGCGGTGCGGACATAATCCTTGCGCAGCTCCTCGAGCATGACGCCACGGGTCATTCGCGCCACGAGCGCGATCAGCCGCGCGGCGAGCGCCAGGGTCGGCATGATCAGCGAGGCCGGCCCCTCGAAACCGTGGCTCGGCAGCCAGCCCATCTGCACCGCGAGCACGGCGACGAGCATCAGGCCGAGCCAGAAATTCGGGACCGCCAGCAAGGCCACGACGAAGCCGGTCAGCAGGTGGTCGATCCAGCGGTCGTGATGGACCGCGGCGACGACGCCGGCCGGCACGCCGATCACGATGGTGAGCGCGATCGCCGAGAGCATCAGCGCGAGCGTCGCCGGCAGCCGCGCGAGAATGTAGGGCAACGGGTTGCCGCGGAACGTCGAGGACCAGCCGAAATCGCCCTGCACCAGCCCGAACATGTGCGAGACGTACTGTTCGAGGATCGGGCGGTCGAGGCCGAGGCGCACGCGCATCGCGTCGATCTCCGCCTGCGTCGCCGTGGCGCCGACCATCAAGGTCGCCTGGTCGCCCGGCACCGCCTTGAAGATCAGGAAGATGATCGTCACCACGCCGAACGCGATCGGCACGATCCGCAGCACGCGCAGCGCGACGAAGGAGATCACGGGCATCATTGCTCAGTGGGCATCGGTCGCGCGGAAGCACCCTCACCCCGCCCCTCTCCCGCAAGCGGGAGAGGGGGCCGGAAGAGGCTTCGTCCCTCACCTCTCCCGCTTGCGGGAGAGGTCGGCCGCGCGCAAAGCGCGTGGGCTGGTGAGGGGCCGTCCGCGCGCTCGATCGTTGCGCCTCTCCTCACCCCCGCGCCTTCCGCACGCTGGTGAAGACGATCGGCCACAGCTCGACGCCGGACACGCCGCGCTTGATCGCGGTGGCGTTCTCGTTCACCTGCAGCCAGACGTAGGGTGCGTCCTCCCAGATGATGCGCTGCGCTTCGCCGAGCAGGTCGGTCTGCCGCGCCGGGTCGGGCGTGACGTTGGCGGTGCGCAGCAGTTCGTCGACGCGCGCATTGCGGTAGCGCCCGATGTTCCAGACGTCGAGGCGGGCGTTGTCGTCGGCATTCGACTTGAACAGCGATTCGAGGTGATAGAGCCCCGACGCGTTCGACGGATTGAAGCCGAACATCGCCAGGTCGAAGCGCAGATTGGCGCGCTCCTGCCGCAGCGTGTCCCAGTAGGCGCTGCGGTCGATCTTGTTGATCGTCACGTCGATGCCGATCTGCTGCCAGGCGCGCGCGGCGATCTCGGTCACCGCGACGTCGCCGGGGAACAGGCCTTCCGAGGTCTGCAGCGTCATCTTGAGCGGCTGGCCGTCCTTGTGCAGCACGTTGTTCACCATGTCGCGCCAGCCCGCCTCGGCGAGGAGGGCGCGCGCACGCGCGGCGTCGAACACCGGATCGCCGGCCTTGCGGTAGTCGCGCGTGTTGAAGGCGAGCGGCGAATCCGATGCGCGCGCGAAGCCGAAGAACACGCGCTCCGCGATCGTCTGGACCGGCACCGCGAAGTTGAGCGCGCGGCGCACCAGCACGTTGTCGTAGGGCGCGCGCGTGAGGTTGATGACGAAGCCCATCGGCCGCAGGCCGGGCTTGGTGATGACCTCGATGTTCTGTTCGCGGCGCAGGCTCTGGATGAGCTGGACCGGCACGGCGTCGATGACGTCGACCGATCCGGTGCGCAGCGCCGAGACGCGCGTCGCCGCCTCGGCGATGAACTGGAAGGTGATGCGCGGCGTCGCCGGCTTGCCGCCCCAGTAGTCGTCGAACGCCTTCACGATCAGCTGCTGGCCGGGATTGAACGATTCGAGCATGAACGGCCCGGAGCCGACCGGGTTCTGCGCGATCGAGCGCTCGCCGTTGCGCTGGATCGCCGTCGGCGAAACCATCGCCGCCGAACCGTGCGCGAAGATGTTGAGGAGCTGCGAGAACGGCGTCGTCGTGCGCGCGATCACGGTGCGGTCGTCGGGCGCCTCGACCGCGGTGATCGGGTCCCAGATCGGCCGGTTGGTCGGCGTGCGCTGGCGGTCCATCGTGCGCTCGATGTTGAACTTCACCGCCGCCGCGTCGATCGGCGTGCCGTCGTGGAACTTGGCGCCGCGGCGCAGGACGAAGCGGATCGACTTGAGGTCGTCGGCGATCTGCCAGCTCTCGGCGAGCTGGGGCACGAAGCGCAGGTTCTCGTCGAAGTCGATCAGCCGGTCGTAGAGGCACAGAGCCGCCTCGTAGCCGGCGGGATAGTTGAGGAAGCCGCCCTGGCCCGGGTCGAGCGCGGTGAGCGACGTGCTCTGGCCGTAGGTGATCGGCCGGCCGGCCGCACCTTGCGCGATCGCGCGGCGCAGATTGAGCGCGGAAAGCGGAGCGGCTGCCGCGGCGCCGGCCGCGAGCTTGAGTACGGAACGACGATCCATAGTCGGTCTCCCTGTCTTGGGTTTATGCGGTCTGGTCGAGCCAGAGCTTGTTCCACGTGAAGATTGCCGGCATGCCGCCGGTGTGGACGAACACGACGATCTCGCCCTTCTTGAACCGGCCCTCGCGGACGTGCGCGATCATCCCGGCCGCGCATTTTCCGGTGTAGACCGGGTCGAGCACGATGCCCTCGTGGCGCGCGAAAAGCCGCACGGCCTCGTTGCCGGCTTCGCTCGGCACCCCGTAGCGTTCCCCGACGAAGCCTTCGAAGTTCACGACGTCGGACGGCTTGACGACGATGTCGAGGCCGAGCGTCCTCGCGGTCTGGTTGGCGATGTCGGCGGTGCGCGACGGCACGTCGAATTCCGACGTCGCGGTGACGCCGTGCATCGCGAAGCCGGCGTTGAACAGGCGCTGCGCCAGCACGATGCCGGCCTGGCCCTTGCCGCTCGACGACATGTAGAAGCAGCTGGGCTTGAGGTTCTCGGCCTCGAGCTGCTCGAGCACCTCGATCGTCGTCTCGATGTAGGCGAGCGCCGAGGCGACGTCGAACATCGGGTTGTCGTTGAGGATGTGCGGGCGCCCGCCCGCCGCCTTCACCTTCGCGGCGAGCTCGTCGAGCAGGCGGCGCTGGTCGGCCCGGTCGCGCGCGAAATGGACCTCAGCGCCGAGCAGGTAGTCGACCAGGAGGTTGCCCTGCACCTCCGCCGGCCGCTGGCCTTCGAGCACGAGGATGGTGCGCAGGCCGAGCTTGTTGCAGGCGCCGACGGTCTGGCGCGCGGAGTTCGACTGCAGGTCGAGCCCGACGATCACCGTGTCGGGCTTGTCCTCCATCGTCTTGGCAAGGCGGAATTCGAGATTGCGCAGCTTGTTGCCGCCGAAGGCGACGCCGGTAAGATCGTCGCGCTTGACGAAGATCCGCGGCCCGTCGCCGCTCGGCACCAGATGCTTCGCGAGGTTCGGCGCCTCGATCAGCGGCGTCGGCGTGATCGCGATCTTGACCCGCGGCACCTGCGCGATGCGGGCGCGGATCCAGTCGTAGGACGGCTTGCCGCCGGTCTTCTGCTGTGCGGGCGCCTGCGCCGCCGCGGCCTCGGTCATGCTTCACCTGTCTTGCGGGTTGCGATGATGGGTTCGTGCGCCGGTGCCGCGACCGCGCCGTCGGGATCGATGCGGCGGCGGTTGATGGCACGCTGGATGCGGTTGAGCCGGGTCGAGACGATGCTCGGCGGCGACAGCAGCGCCACGCCGACCGCGATCGCGTCGACGACGACGACGTGCGCGGTGCGCACCGTCATCGGCGTGTAGATTTCCGCCCGCTCGTCGACGTCGACCGGCAGGTTGACCGAGGCGCGCAGGGCGAGCGGCGAGCCCGAGCGGGTGATCGCGACGATCGTCGCGCCCACCTCGGCCGCGACCGCGACGGTTTCGAGGAGTTCGCGAACCCGGCCGGTGCTGGAGATCGCCAGCACGACATCCTCCGGCCCCAGCGTCGCCGCGGCCATCGCCTGCATGTGCGAATCGCCGTGCGCGATCGACATCGCGCCGAGCCGGAACAGCTTGTGCTGGGCATCGGCGGCGACCGTCGCCGAGGCGCCGAAGCCGAAGACGTGCACCCAGCGCGCCCGCACGATCGCGGTGCAGGCACGCTGCAGCGCCTGCGGCGGAATTTCGCGCCGGATGCGTTCGAGCGTGTCGATCGTCGCCTGGAAGACCTTGTCGGTCGCAGCCGCGATGTCGTCGCCGCTGCTGACGCGCGGCTGCGGGCGCGGTTCGTTCGGCGCCGCGATCGCGCGCATCAGCGCGAGCTTGAATTCCGGAAAGCTCGTGCAGCCGACATGGCGGCAGAATCGCAGCACGGTCGGCTCGCTCACCCCCGCATCCTGGGCGATGGCCGTGATCGAGCTGCGCATCGCGGCCTCGGGACGGGCGAGAATCACCGCGGCGACGCGCTCGTACGCCGGAGAGAGACCGCCTTGCATCTGCCGGATGACGGAAATCATTGCTTGGAAATTTACACAAGATTTCGAAACCGGGAAGCACAAACTTGCGTTGATGGTGGGATTTGCGATTGGAACGGGCGACAAATGTAATAAATCTACGTAGTCAATCGCCATTCGCGCATCGCCTTCGGCGCCTGCCGGGCGCCGGGTTTCAGCCAGCGGCACTACGAAACACTACGGATGGGATGGCTGCTGGACAGCCCTCGCCCGTCCGGCAACAATCGCCGTCGACAGGGTTGAACCGGGAGTGGATCACATGATTGCGAAATGGCTGTCGACCGCAGCGCTCATCGCGCTTGCGGCGTTCGTCGCTCCGTCCGCGCAGGCGCAAGGACAGACACCCAACACCGCGGTCAGCGGCACGATCACACTGGTGGCCTATGCCGGCATCTTCCAGGACAACTACGTCGCCACGGTGGTCGAGCCGTTCCAGCGCCACTTTCCCAACGTCCGGGTGAACTACTTCCCCGGCGGGACCTCGGCGCAGATGCTCGGCACCGCGCGTGCGCAGCGCAACGACCCGCAGACCGACGTCATCATCATGGACGCCTCGGTGTCGATGATCGGCAACGGCGAAGGCCTGTTCGAGCGCCTGACCCCGGCCGACGTGCCGAGCCTGAACGAGCTCTTCCCCGAAGCCCGCGCCGCCGGCGGCGAATTCGGCCCGGCCGTGACGTTCGACCATCTCGTCCTCGTCTACGACACCCAGCGCGTGCAGCCGCCGCTCACCACGCTGCGCCAGCTCTGGGACCCGTCGCTGCGCGGGCAGCTCGGCGTTTCGGCGCCACCGAACATCCAGGGCCTCGCCCTCACCGTCATGGTCGCCAAGATGGAAGGCGCGGACTACCGCCAGACCATCGACCCGGCGATCCGCCGGCTGCGCGAGCTCGCACCGTCGGTGCAGACCTTCGATCCCAGCCCCGACGGCTACACGCTGATCCTCAACGGCGCGATCCGCGTCGCCACCGGATGGAACGCGCGTGCGCAGCTCATCCATGACCAGTCGCAGGGCCGGCTCGGCGTGCTGCTGCCGCCCGAGGGCAGCGTCTACCAGATCAATACGATCAACGTGACGCGCGGCGGCCGCAACCGCGCCGCGGCGCTCGCCTTCACCAACTACGCGCTCGGCCAGGAAGCGCAGAAGGCGTTCACCGAGCGCATGTTCTACGGGCCGACCAACGCGCGCGCGCAGATCTCGCCGGCCGCGCTCGCCCGCACCGCCGCTTCGCCGGAGAACCAGGCGCGCATGATTCCGGTCGACTGGTCCTGGATGGCGACGGTGCGCGACCAGTGGAACAACCGCTGGCGCCGCGAAGTGATCGCCGCCGGCAGCCGGTGAGCGCCGCGATGTCCCATGTCAGGCTCGACGCGCTCAGCAAGGTCTATGGCAGCAACGCGCCGGCGGTCGACGACCTCACGCTGACCGTCGAGCGCGGCGAGTTCCTGGCGCTGCTCGGCCCTTCGGGCTGCGGCAAGACGACCACCTTGCGGATGATCGCGGGGCTCGTCCCGCCCACGGGCGGGACGATCACCGTCGGCGGCGCCGACGTGACCAGCCTGCCGCCCTACCGGCGCAACATGGGGCTGGTGTTCCAGAACTATGCGCTGTTCCCGCACATGAGCGTGGCGGACAACATCGCGTTCGGGCTGGAGATGCGCAACCTGCCGCGCAGCGAGCAGACCAGCCGCATCGCCGAGGCGCTGGCGATGGTGCGCCTGGAGGGCTACGAGAAGCGCCGGCCGCGCGAACTCTCGGGCGGCCAGCAGCAGCGCGTCGCGCTCGCGCGCGCGCTGGTCATCCGCCCCGACGTGCTGCTGCTCGACGAATGCCTCTCGAACCTCGACGCCAAGCTGCGCGAGCAGATGCGCATCGAGATCCGCGAGATCCAGCGCCGGCTCGGCATCACCGCGATCTTCGTCACCCACGACCAGGTCGAGGCGCTGACGATGTGCGACCGCGTGGCGCTGATGGACCGCGGGCGGCTCGCGCAGGTCGGCACGCCGGAGGACGTCTACGAGCGGCCCGCCAACCGCTTCGTCGCCAACTTCGTCGGCCGCATCAACGTGATGCGCGGCGAAGCGAACGGCGCTTCGCTGGCGGTCGCCGGCGCGCCGGTCGCGGTCGCCAACGCGCCGCGCACGCAGGGCACCGTCGACGTGATGGTACGGCCGCATCGCATGACGATCCGGCCGGAAGACGTCGCGGCGGCTGCCGGCGAGAACCGCGTTTCCGGCACGATCGGCCGCATCGTCTATATCGGCGACGTCATCCAGGTTGCGGTCGACACGCCGGCGGGGCCGCTGGTCGCCGAGCGCACCACGACGGGCCCGGACTGGCACACGCTCGCGGTCGGGCAGCGCGTCGCGGTCGCGTGGAGCGCCGCCGACACCCTGGTGTTTCCGCCCGAAGCCCGATGAGCCTGCTGCGCAGGCCGGGCATGCTGTGGCTGGCGCTGCCGGCCACCGCGGTCCTGCTCTTCACCTATGTCGCGCCGATGTTCGGGCTCGCCCGGATGTCGTTCAACCGCACCCTGCCCGGCGGTGCGATGCAGCCGGACTGGACGCTCGCGACCTATGCGGAGATGGCGGCGGATTCGTTCAACCTCGAACTGACGTTGAACTCGATCCAGCTCTCTTTCACCGCGACGACCTTCGCGCTGCTGCTTGCCTATCCGGTCTCGCTGTTCCTGTTCCGCACCGAATCGCGCTTCCGCAGCCTGCTGGCGATCATCGCGATCGGGCCGCTGCTGGTGAACGGCGTCGTGCGCGTGTTCGGCTGGATCGCCGTGCTCGGCGACCGCGGCCTCGTCAACAGCGCCCTGCTGGCGCTCGGCCTCGTCAGCGAGCCGGTGCGCCTGATCTACAACTGGACCGGCGTCACCATCGGCCTCACCGAGAGCCTGTTGCCCTACATGGTGCTCGCATTGCTCGCCGGCTTCGGGCGGCTCGACCGCGAGGTCGAGGCGGCGGCGATGAGCCTCGGTGCGCGGCCCTGGCGGGTCTTCGTGCGCGTGACGCTGCCGCTCAGCCTGCCGGCGATCGTGCTCGGCTGGCTGATCTGCTTCATCCTGGCGATGAGCGCCTTCGTGACGCCCAAGCTGCTCGGCGGCGGCCGCGTCTTCGTGCTCGCCACGCAGGTCTTCGAGGAGGCCGTCGACACCGTCAACTGGCCGCTCGCCGCCGCGCTCTCGGTCTACATGCTCGTGCTGCTGCTGCTGTTCCTCGGCGCCTACGGCGCGCTCACGCGCAGGGTCGAGCGATGAAGCCCACCGGCCCCGTGCTGCGCCTCGTCGTCGCGCTCGTCTACGGGTTCATCCTGATCCCGATCGTGATCGTGCTGGCGGTGTCGTTCAGCGCCGACAACTACATCGTCTTCCCGCCGAGCGGCTGGAGCCTGCGCTGGTACGGCACGCTGCTGGCCACGCCGACGCTCTTCGAGGCGTTCCGCGTCAGCGTGATGCTGGCGGCCCTCGTGACCGTGCTCGCGCTCGCGTGCGGCATGCCGGCGGCGTTCCTGATCGCGCGCCATCGCTTCCGCGGCCGCGATGCGCTGTTCGGATTCTTCACCGCGCCGCTGCTCCTGCCGACCCTGGTGCTGGCGCTGGCCCTGCTGCTGGCCTTCCATCCCTGGGGGCTCGCGGCCACGGTGCCCGGCCTCGTGCTCGCCCATCTCACCGTCACCCTGCCCTTCGTCATCCGCATCCTGACCACGGCCTTCGCGAACCTGACACCGGACGTCGAGGACGCCGCCGCGACGCTGGGCGCCCGGCCGTTCACGGTCTTCCGCCGGGTGACTCTGCCGCTCGTCGTGCCGGGCCTGATCGCCGCGACGGCGCTCGCCTTCCTGCTGTCCTTCGACGAGACGGTGATCTCGCTGTTCATCTCCGGCCCGCGGCTGCAGACGCTGCCGGTCGCGGTCTACCACTATGTCGAGCGGCGCACCGATCCCGCGATCGCCGCGCTGTCGGCGCTCATGATCACCGGCTCGATCGCGATCGTCGTGCTGGTCGAGCGCATGGTCGGCCTGATGCGCGCGGTGGGACGCTGAACGCGCGACGGCGGCGGCGCCTTGACGTGCGTAAACGCCGGGGCGGCCTCGGCGATCGATCATCCCCACGGCTGCACGGCCTGCCAAGGGGAGCGACCGCCATGATGATCGAGGATGCGCTACGGACCCGGCGAGCGGTCCGCGACTACACCGATCAACCGCTCGACCGCGCGACGATCGAGGCCTTGATCGGCGACGCGATCCTGGCGCCGAGCGCCATGAACCTGCAGCCCTGGGGCTTCGCGGTGGTTCTTGGCGCCGCGCGCCTGCATGCGCATGCGGACGCGGCGAAGCGGACCGCGCTGTCCCACTTCGCCGGCAATGCCGCGCTCGCCGCGCACCTCGCCGACCCCCGGTTCGAGGTGTTCTACGGCGCGCCGGCCCTGGTGGCCGTCTGCGCGCGCGACGACCACCAGCAGTCCGCCGAGGACTGCTGTCTCGCCGCGCAGAATCTGATGCTTGGCGCGCATGCGCGCGGTCTCGGCACGTGCTGGATCGGGCTGGCGCGGCCGTGGCTCAACGATCCGGCCACGAAGGCCGCGCTGGGCATTCCGGCGGAATGGCGGCCGGTGGCGCCGATCGTCGTCGGCCACCGCCGCAGCCTGCCAGCCCCCACCCCGCGCGCGGCGGCGACGATCGTGTGGAGCCAGTAGCGCCCTCTATCGCTCCAGCCGCGCCATCGCGCCGGCAGGATAGCGGTCGCCGGCAATGGTGCCGGGCGCGAATGCCGCCTCGAGCTCGGCGATGTCGGCGGGGGTCAGCGACACCGCAAGCGCGGCGAGGTTGTCGT
>JAEUKZ010000208.1 GCA_016793045.1 Alphaproteobacteria bacterium | reverse complement strand
AGATCGACGACAGCCGCAAACAGCGCTCGTGCCGCCTCCGCAAAGGCAAGCGCCGGCGTCGCCCCCACGCCGCGCACGCCGACATCGGCGCCGTGGGGGAAATGCGACCAGCCGGCCGCCCGTGCGCCGCCACGTACCATGGCAAACCTCCGCTCGAGCCGCGATCACGCGATACTGCGCCGATCGACTGCGACGGGCAGCAGCTTGAGCCCGCCACCTCTACCACCGATTGATTTGGATCAGCCGGACCGGATTGGCGCCGACGTCCTTGAGCGCAGCAGGTTTTACCCGGATCAATGCCGCCCCCGGCCATCCGCAATACTGATCAATGTCATCTGCCACCCCTTAGGAGGAACGGACGATGGCTGATACGCCAACCAAGGTTCCAGTCAAGAGCGACCCGAAGGAAACCGCACCATCGCCGAAGGCCACGGAGTGGTGGCCAATGGAAGGCCTGAGGCGTGAGGTCGACCGCCTGTTCGAAGAGTTCGACCGCGGTTTCGGCCGCGGTCTGTTCGGGCGCTCGCTGCTCGACACGCCGCGCTGGGGGGCGGCGTTGAACCTCGCCGCGGCACCGTCGGTCGACATCGTCGAGAAGGACAAGGCCTACGAAGTGACAGCCGAGCTGCCCGGCATGGACGAGAGCAACATCGACGTCAAGCTTGCCAACGGCATGCTCACGATCACCGGCGAGAAGAAAGAGGAACACGAGGAGAAGAAGAAGAACTACCACCTCTCCGAACGTCGCTACGGCTCGTTCCAGCGAAGCTTCCGCGTTCCCGATGGCGTCGACGCCGACAAGGTCGCCGCGGCGTTCAAGAACGGCGTGCTGACCGTCACATTGCCGAAATCCGCCGACGCCTTGAAGGCGGAAAAGAAGATCACGATCAAGCCGGGGTGATTCTCCGTAGCCCCTCCCGACGACGATGCCGAGACGGGTCGTGGCTCCAATGCGGCCCGGGCTCGGCACGGCGGCGCCGAGCCCGACAAGCAGCAAGCCACGCCTGAGGAGTTCGCCATGGCATCCAAGCAGGTCCTCTTCCGCTCCGCTGCCCGCGACAAGATCCTCCGCGGCACGACCCAGCTCGCCGACGCGGTGCGCGTGACGCTCGGTCCGCGGTCGAAGTCGGTATTGATTCAGCGCAAATGGGGCGCGCCGATCGTCTGCAACGACGGCGTCACCATCGCCAAGGAGTTCGAACTCAAGGACCCGGAGGAAAATCTCGGCGCCCAGATGCTGCGCCAGGCCGCAGAGAAGACCGGCGATCTCGTCGGCGACGGGACGAGCACGGCGACTATTCTCGCGCAGGCGATCTTCGCCGACGGCGTGCGCAACGTCGTCGCCGGCGCCAGCGCGATCGACGTCAAACGCGGACTCGACCGCGCAGCCAAGGCGGCGGTCGAGGCTCTGCGCGCGATGTCGGCCCCGGTCAAGACCCGCAAGGAAAAGGCGCAGGTCGCGACGATCTCCGCCCACAACGACCCGCAGATCGGCGAACTCGTCGCCGAGGCGATGGAGAAGGTCGGGAACGACGGCGTGATCACGGTCGAGGAATCGAAGACCACCGAGACGGCGCTCGACGTCGTCGAGGGCATGCAGTTCGACCGCGGCTTCCTTTCTCCTTACTTCATCACCGCGCCGGAGAAGATGGAGGCCGTCCTCGAAGATGCCTACATCCTTCTTGCCGACCGCAAGATCGGCGGCCTCAAGGATGTCATTCCGCTGCTCGACCAGGTCGCCAAGTCCGGGCGCCCGCTGCTGGTCGTCGCGGAGGACGTCGAAGGCGAGGCACTGGCGACGCTGATCGTCAACCAGATCCGCGGCGCCCTGAAGAGCTGCGCGGTGAAGGCCCCCGGCTTCGGCGATCGCCGCAAGGCCATCCTGCAGGACATGGCCGTTCTCGTCGGCGGCATGATCATCTCCGAGGAGCTTGGCCTCAAGCTCGAGAGCGCCGGCCTTGCCCAGCTCGGGCGGGCGAAACGTGTCGTCGTCGACAAGGACAACACGACGATCATCGGCGGCGCCGGCGGTCACGCCGAGATCGAGGCGCGCGTCCAGCAGGTCCGCCACGAGATCGAGAAGACGACCAGCGACTACGATCGCGAGAAGCTGCGAGAGCGCCTCGCCAAGCTCGCCGGCGGCGTCGCCGTCATCCGCGTCGGCGCACCGGCGGAGGCCGAGATGAAAGCCAAGAAGGAGGCGCTGGACGACGCGATCAGCGCGACAAAGGCGGCGGTGGCTGAAGGAATCGTACCAGGCGGCGGCCTTGCGCTGTTGCGCTGCATCGACGCGGTCGCGCGCCAGGAGCCCGCCTGCGAGGGCGATGAGCGGACCGGCGTTCAGATTCTCCGCCGCGCGCTGGAGGCGCCGACCCGGCAGATCGCCGAGAACTCGTCGGTCGACGGCGGCGTGGTCGTCGCCCGCATGATCGGCAGCGAAGGAAATGTCGGCTTCGACGCCGCGCGAAAGGAGTATGTCGACCTCGTCGAAGCCGGCATCATCGACCCGACCAAGGTGGTCCGGATCGCGCTCGAGAACGCGGTTTCGATCGCGAGCGTTCTGCTGCTCAGCGACGCGACGATGACCGAGCTTCCCGAGCCGCGGAAGGAGCGCACGCCCGAGCCGGAAATGACGATGTAGCCGAAAGCCGAGCGCACCATGGTCACACCGGTTGCGACGTTCACGATCGAGCACACGCGCTGTCTCGACCCCGCCGGCACAGCTGTCGCGCCGCTCCCGGCGTTCGCGTCCGATCCGGCGGAGCTCGTGCGGATGTATCGCGCGATGGTGCTTGCCCGCAGCTTCGATGCGAAGGCGATCGCGCTGCAGCGCACGGGCCGCCTCGGGACCTTCGCGTCGGCGCTCGGCCAGGAGGCCGTATCGATCGGCACCGCCAGCGCGATGGCGCCCGACGACGTCCTGGTCCCCAGCTTCCGCGAGCACGGCGCACAGCTCTGGCGCGGCGTGACCTTGCTGGAGCTGTTGCTCTACTGGGGCGGCGACGAGCGCGGCAGCGACTTCAAGGGGCCGCGCCAGGACTTCCCGATCAGCGTTCCGGTCGGCAGCCACCCGCCCCACGCCGCCGGGATCGCGCTGGCGATGAAGCTGCGCCGGCAGAAGCGGGCCGCGGTGAGCATCTTCGGCGACGGCGCGACGTCGAAGGGCGACGTCGCCGAGGCGCTCAACTTCGCCGGCGT
>JAEUKZ010000165.1 GCA_016793045.1 Alphaproteobacteria bacterium | reverse complement strand
TCACGGCCGGCCGTGCCGTGCCACGGTCGCGCCATCGCGCCGGCGGGATGCCGGACCGCGGGCAAATCACGAGGGTGGGGGCAACAAGACATGGTCAAGTTCACCGCGCTGCGCATGGCGGCGTATGCCGCCGGAATCGTCATCGGCCTGGCGGCCTGGCCGGCTGCGCCGGCACGCGCCGCGGGCGACGTGCTGAACGTCGATCTGGTCAACGAGCCGGCGACGCTCGACCCGCACATGCAGGCCAACCACGACAGCATCGCGGTCTACCGCAACATCTTCGACAACCTGATCACGCGCGACGACGACGGCCGCATCGTGCCGCAGATCGCCACCGCGTGGCGGCAGATCTCCGACACCGAGATCGAGTTCGACATCCGCGAGGGCGTGAAGTTCCACGACGGCACGCCGCTGACGGCCGAGGACGTCGTCTACTCGGTGCGCCGGATCATCAATCCCGAGCTGCGCAGCCCGCAGCTCTCCAACTTCAACCGCATCGTCGGCGCCGAGCTCGCCGGCCCGAACAAGGTGCGTCTGCGCACCCAGACCGCCTATCCGGTGCTGCTCGCCCAGCTCGTCAACCTGTCGATCGTGCCGCGCGCCTATGTCGAGCGCGTCGGCCAGGCGGGGTTCATCCAGAACCCGATCGGCAGCGGACCGTATCGCTTCGTGTCGTGGCAGCGCGGCCAGCGCGTCACCCTCGCCGTCAACCCCGACTACTGGGGCGATCGCGGAACATTCGCCCGCGTCGAGTTCAACCAGGTGCCCGACGCCGCCGCGCGCATGGCCAATCTGCGCACCGGGCGCAGCGACCTCATCGTCACCCTGACGCCGGACCATGCGGGCGAGCTGCGCAACGACCGCCGCGCCCAGCCGGTCGTCGTACTGTCGGAGCGCGTGGCGGTGCTGCGCATGAACACGCTGCTCGGGCCGCTCACCGACATCCGCCTGCGCCGCGCGGTGGGGCACGGCATCGACCGCGACCTGATCGTCAGCGCGCTGCTCGGCGGAATCGACCGCGTGGTGCCGATCTTCGGCTCGCCGGCCTCGTTCGGCTGGGTCGAGGGCGTCGAGGGCCCGCGCTTCGACCAGGCGCTCGCCCGCCGGCTCGTCCAGGAGGCCGGCGCCGCCGCGCAGACCGAACTCGTGTTCAACACCGCGCCGGTGTTCGACCAGCGCGTCGTCCAGGCGATCCAGCAGATGCTGGGCGAGATCGGCCTGCGCGTGCGCATCGCGATGTTCGACACCGCGGCCTACATGCGCCGCGCGACCGGCAACCCGGAGGAATCGGGCGACATGACGATGGAGCGCTGGACCTGCACCTGCGCCGACGTCGAAGGCATCCTCGAGCCGATCCTGCGCAGCACGTCGACCTGGACGCGCTATCGCAACCCGGACATGGACCGCCTGCTCGACGCCGGCCGCTCGACGCTCGACCCCAACGCGCGGCTTGCCGCCTACCGCCAGGTCTACGAGCTGCTCGCCCGCGACGTGCCGATCATGCCGCTCTACCAGAACGCGGTGATCTACGGCACCGCGCGCCAGCTCGAATGGCGCCCGACGCCGCAGGAGAGCATGTTCGTGAACCGCATGCGCTGGCGGAATTGAGACGCGGCAGGGCGTGAAACTCAACGACCGCCAGATCCCCGGCTTCATCAGGAAGCCCGATCCCAGGATTCGCGCCGTGCTGCTCTACGGGCCGGACGAGGGGCGGGCGCGGGAGTATGCGAGCGCGCTGATCGCTGGGGTCGCCGGCAGCCCGCCCGATCCGTTCCGCTATGCCGAACTCGGGCCCGCCGCGCTCAAGGAGAACCCGGCGGCGCTCGCCGACGAGGCGTCGCAGCTCGCCTTCACCGGCGGCCGGCGCGTGGTGCGCGTGCGCGCCGGCGGCGCCGAGACGGCGGCGGCCTGCGAGATCCTGCTGGAGAGCCCGGGCGAGGCGCTGGTCGTCGTCGAGGGCGGCGACATCGACGGGCGCAGCGCGCTGCGCAAGCTGTTCGAGGGCGCCGACGATGCGGCGGCGATCGCCTGTTACCGCGACGAGGGCCGTGCGCTTGCGGAGGTGATCCGCGAGACTCTGGCAGGCTTCAAGGTCCGCGCCACGCCCGACGCGATCGGCTGGCTCGAGGAACGGCTCGGCGGCGACCGCAGCCTGACCCGGGGCGAGATCGAAAAGCTCGCCCTCTATGTCGGGCCGGGCGGCGAGGCCGGCCTCGCCGACGCCCAGGCGGTCATCGGCGACAGCGCCGAGATCGGGCTCGACGACGTCGCCCACGCGGTCGCCGAGGCCGACCTGCCCGCGCTCGAACGCGCCTTCGACCGGCTGCTGGCGGAAAGCGGCACCGGGGTCGGCGTCCTGCGCGCGGTCCAGCGCCACTTCATCCGCCTGCACCTCGCCGCCGGCCATGTCGCCGCCGGCCGCGACGAACAGGCCGCGATGGCGGCGCTGCGCCCGCCGGTGTTCTGGAAGGACGTGCCGCGCTTCAAGGGGCAGCTCGGCCGCTGGAGCCTTTCCAATCTCGGCGCCGCGCTGTCGCGCCTGCTCGACGGCGAGATCGCCGCCAAGTCGGGCCGAATGCCGCAGGAACTCGCCGCCCGCGACTGCCTATTGGCGGTCGCCGCATTGCGCCGGCGCTGAGCGCCGACGCCCCTCGTCCGCACACGCGGACGTGAATTTTCCACGCGCATCGGTGTTCGCTATCCAGGACGTAAGGAGTACGGGGCGCGCTCGCGCGCCGACCAAGGGAGGGCGAAGCATGAGTACGATGCAGATGACCCGGCAGGGATCCCCTGCCGGGGTGGCACTGGCCGGCTTCATCGCCGGCGCCGTCGCGGTGGTGATCGGGCACCAGGTTATGGTGCTGGTTCTCCACCTGACCGGGTTCATTCCCAACGCGCCCTATTCGTTCCGGCCCAATCCGTGGGGCGTGCCGGCGCTGATCAACTCGATGTTCTGGGGCGGGCTGTGGGGCGTGCTCTACGCCTTCGTGGCGCCGCGCTTTCCCGCCGGCTGGTCGACGCTCGTGCGCGGCCTCGTTTTCGGCTTCGGCATCCACGTGTTCCTCGGCAACTGGATCGCCGTGGCGCTGATCCGCGGCAATCCGATGTTCTCGAGCTGGGTTCCGCTGCGCATGCTGATCGGGGCCCTCATCGGGACCGCCTTCGGCATCGCCGTCGCCTATGTCCACGCGCTGGTGGCGCCGCGCCTCGCGCGCTGAGCGGAAAGCCTACTTCCCCGGCGCGGGCGGCGCCGCGGGCGCGGCGCGCAGGCGTTGTTCGAGCCGGCCGCGCATCGCGGCGTCGCCGGCGAGTTCGAGCGCGCGCCGCCATGCCTCGGCGGCGGCGGCGTTGTCGCCGGTCGCCTGCAGCGCATCGCCCAGCCGTTCGTGCGCCACCGCCTCGTCCGGCGCGCGTTCCGCCGCGTAGCGCGCGTAGACGAGCGCTTCGGCGGAGCGCCCGGCGCGCAGCAGGACCGACGCGAGAATGTGCGAATAGAGCCCGCTCTCCGGGTTGGCCGCGAGGGCACGGCGGGCCAGCCGTTCCGCCGCCGGCAGGTCGCGGTTGCGCTCGAGCAGGAACGCGGCGTAGTCCGCGAACGCGCCCACCCAGTTCTGCGCCACGGCGAGCCGCAGCAGGCGTTCCGCCTCCGCCTCGTCCGCCGTCACGCCGCGTCCCGCGATCAGCGCCGCGGCGAGCCGCATCTGGGCGAGCGGATTGCCCATCTCGGCCGCCCGGCGATACTGCGCCACGGCCGCCGCATCGTCGCGCGCGACGCCGCGGCCTTCGCGCAGGATGTCGCCATAGGCCATGATCGCCGACACGAAGCCGGCATCGACGGCGCGGCGCAGCAGCGCCAGCGCCACCGGCAGGTCGGTGAGCGAGGGGTTTTCGCGATAGAGCAGCATCAGCGCGAGGCTCGACATCGCCGGCACGTGGCCGCGATCGGCGGCGCGCTGGAACTGCGCGCGCGCCTCGTCGTAGCGCTGCGCGCGTTCGAGCGTGCGGCCGAACTGGAACGCCAGCCGCACGTTGTCGGGCTCCGCCGCCACCGCCGCCTCGCAGGCCGGCAGGGCGCGCTCGTGATCCATGTCCCACGACACCACGCCCGGCCCGATCCGGTCGGGGTCGAAGGGATGGGCGGCGAGCAGATCGCACACCGCGGCCGGGATGGCCGTGTCCGGGTTCTGCGCGGCGACGCCGGCCGGCACCAGACACAGGAAGAGGAATGCGGCGCGCGCCAACGGCAAAGCGGATCCCATCGTGCCTCCTGAATGCGGACGGATTCCCGGCCGGCGATGCCCCGCGTGCTACTTGGCGGGCGCGGGTGCGGGTGCCGCGGCGGGCGCGGCGCTCAGGCGTTCGTTGAGGCGCCGGCGCTGATCGTCCGACTGCGTGAGTTCGAGCGCGCGGCGCCACGCCGTCACGGCGTCGTCCATGCGGCCGGCGTCGCGCAGCGTATCGCCCAGGCGCTCGTGGAACTCCGCGTTCTCCGGGCTGCGCGCGGCGGCGTAGATCGCATAGGGCAGCGCCTCGACCGCGCGGCCGCGCCGCGTCAGGATCGCCGCGAGCGTGTCGCTCACATTGCCGTCCTCCGGCATCGAAGCGAGCGCGCGCCGCGCCAGCCGCTCGGCCTCCGGCAGGTCGCGGTTGCGCTGATAGAGGAACCACGCGTAGTCGTTGAGGGCGTCGCCCCAGTTCTGCGCGACCGCGAGCCGGTAGAGCCGTTCCGCCTCGGCATCGTCCTGCGTCACGCCGGTGCCGTCGGCATAGGCGCCGGCAAGCGCCAGCTGGCCCTCCGGATTGCCCGTGTCGGCGGCGCGGCGATAGAAGCCGACGGCGGTCCCCGGGTTGGCTTCGACCGCGCGGCCTTCGGCATGAAGATCGCCCAGCGTGACCAGCGCCGGCGCAAATCCCGCATCGGCGGCGCGGCGCAGCCAGGTGAGCGCGATCGGCGCGTCGGTGAGCGCGGCGTTCTCGCGATAGAGCATCAGGATGGCGAGGCTGCTCATCGCCGGCACATAGCCGGTATCGGCCGCGCGCGTGTAGCGCGCCTGCGCCTCGTCGGCCTGGCCGGCGGCTTCAAGCGCGCGGCCGAGCTGGTAGATGAGCCGCGAATTGCCCGGGTCGGCCTCGACCGCGGCGGCACAAGCGCCGACGGCGCGGTCGGCATCGATCTGGTGCAGCGTCGTGCCGCGGCCGAAGCGGCCGGGGTCGAAGGGATGCGCGGCGAGCATGTCGCAGACCGGCGCGGGAATCGTCTCTTCGGGCAGCTGCGCCATCGCGACGCGCGGGGCAAGCGGCAGCAGCAACGCGGCGGCAAGCGTCATGCAGGGGGCAAGCGCTCTCGAAGCGATGGGCATCTGTGACCTCACGGGCTGAAGGATTCGATCCGGGCCGGTCTGGCGAGGCAGATACTACTGCCGTTCGATCTTCTGTTGCAGCCGTCGCCGCTGCGTATCCGACGTCGCGAGTTCGAGGGCGCGCTGCCAGGCGGCGCGGGCGTCGGCGCCGCGCTCGATTCCCCACAGCGCGTCGCCGCGGCGCTCGTGATATTCGGCGTTGCCCGGCTCCTGCTCGGCCGCGAACTGCGCCAGCGGCAGCGCTTCCGCCGGATAGCCCTGGTCGATCAGCACCGCTGCGAGCGTATCGGCGAAGGCGGGATTGTCGGGCTGCGCCTCGAAGGCGCGCGTGGCGAAGGCACGCGCCTCCTCGGGCTCGCGGCCGCGCGCGTTGAGGAACCACGCGAGATTGTTGAGCGCTTCGGCGTAGTTCTGCTCCGCCGCCAGGCGGTAGTAGCGCTCCGCCTCGGCTTCGTCGCGGGCGACGCCGCGGCCCTGCTCGAGCATCCAGGCGATCGCGTTCTGGCCCGAGGGATCGCCGGCATCCGCAGCGCTGCGATACCAGCGCGCCGCCTCGGCGTCGCTGCGCTGCAGGAAGCGGCCGTCCTCGTGAAGGCTGCCGAGGCTCACCTGGGCGGGCGGATAGGCGCGTTCCGCGGCACGGCGGATCCATTCGATGCCCGCCGGAACGTCGGTCGCGACGCCGCGGCCTTCCATCAGCATCAAGCCGAGATTGGACATTGCGGCGACCGAACCGAACTGGGCCGCGCGCCGATAGCGCTCCGCCGCGTCGGCGTCGCGGCCTGCGGCCTCCAGCGCGCGCGCCCATTGGAACCACAGCCGCGCGGCCGCCGGCTCCGCCGCCGTCGCGGCCTCGCAGGCCGCCAGCGCCGCCGCCGGGTCGATCGCCTCCATCATCACGCCCGCCGCGGCCCGCCGGTCGGGATCGAGCGGGTGCGCGGCGAGGCGGTCGCAATCCGCCGCCGGGCCGGTCGGCGCCTGGGCCGGCGCGGCGGCGGGCGGCGGCACCGGCGTCTGGGCCGACGCGGCCGTCGCCGCGACCGCCAAGGCGGCCAGGGGAAGCGCGAACGGCGCCCGCATCGTCACAGCTTGACGCCGAGCCGGCGCAGCACGTCGTCGATCTGGTCGAGCGAGCGATACTGGATGACCAGCCGGCCGCTGCCGTTGGGCTTGTGCTCGATCGACGCCGCGAGGCCGAGCGTCTCGCGCAGCCGCGCGGTGAGATCGCGCAGGTTGGCGTCGCCGGCCGGCGCCGCGACGCGCCGCTTCGGCCGCGCCGCCTGGATGAGGTCTTCGGTCGCGCGCACCGAAAGCCCGCGGGCGACGATCGTCTCCGCGAGCGCGGCCGGATCGGGCTGCCCGGCGATCAGCTTGGCGTGTCCGAGACTGATGCGCCCGTCGGCGATCATCGCGCGCACCGCCTCGGGCAATTCGAGCACGCGCAGCAGATTGGCGATGTGGCTGCGGCTCTTGCCGACCGCCTCGGCGACATCTTCCTGGGTGTGGCCGAACTCGTCGACCAGGCGGCGATAGGCTTCGGCCTCTTCGACGGGGTTGAGATCGCTGCGCTGGAGATTCTCGACGAGGCCGATCTGCAGCGCCTCGGCATCGGTGAGGTCGCGCAGGATCGCCGGGATCTCGTGGACCTTGGCAAGCTGGGCCGCGCGCCAGCGCCGCTCGCCCGCGATCAGCTCGTACTTGTTCGGGTCATCGCCGCGCCGCCGCACCACGATGGGCTGGAGAACGCCCTGGGTGCGGATCGATTCGGCGAGCTCCTGCAGCGCCTCGGGGGCGAAGTGCCGCCGCGGCTGCAGCTTGCCGGGCGCGATGTCGCCGACCGGGAGATTGCGCAGGCCGCGCGCCGGCGCAGCCGGTGCGGTGGCCACCGCAGCCGCCGCCGCGTCGCCGAGCAACGCCGACAGGCCGCGCCCCAGACGCTTGGTCTGGTCGGCCGACATCAGGAACGGCCCGGCAGGGGCCGGGCGGCAAGGGTCGTCGTGTGCATCGGCCCTTGCTTGCCACATTCGCGCGCCGCCCGCAAACCATGCGTGCCCGCGCCGCGAAGCGCGGCGGCGTCAGGGCCGGCCGGCGGCCCCGCGCGGTGCCGAAGATCAGGTGCCGGCGTTCTGCAGCGTGGTGCCGACGCGATTGAAGATGCTGTTGAGCTGGGTACCCAGCGAACCCATGCCGGCGATTGCGGCGACGGCGATCAGCGCGGCAATCAGGCCGTACTCGATGGCGGTCGCGCCGGATTCGTCGCGGGCGAAGGATTGGACCAGAGACAGCATCGGAACGCTCCCAAGGATTGATGGCGCACCGATACTGGAAGACAAAGCTTAATGACGCGTAAATCAGTGACGGCCGTTGGATGAGACGACAGTATTCGTCGGAAGCTTTATCTAAAATACTATCAAACGCAAAGTGTCGGCAATAAAGCCGCGAACGAAATCGCCCCGGCCGAACGCGTCGATCGGCCGGGGCGAAAGCGTCGTCGCTGTCGCATCCCCCTGTGAGAGGAGCAAACGCATCCTAGCGCGGGGATGTGACCAACAGCTTAATCGCGCCAGCGCATGCGCGCGATGAACATGCTTTCGTTCGGCGTCGGACGCCATTCGAGATTGCGGTTGGCGCCGTACAGAATTGCCGCCTGATACAGCGGCACGGCCGGCACGTCGCGGGCGATCAGCTCGTGCACCTTGCGATAGTGCTGGAGCCGCACCTGCGGATCGAGCGTTGAGCGCGCGGCCTCGAGCGCCGCGTCCATCTCCGGATTGCTGTAGGTCGCCCAGATCGAGCGGCTGTGATAGAGCGGCTCCAGCATGCCGTCGAGGTCCTGGCAGGCGCACGACCAGCGGCCGAACGCCACGTCGCCGGCGTTGGCCGCATTGGCGACGCCGCTCGTCGAACGGCGCAGATAGGTCTGCATGTCGGACGACGAGATCGTCACGCGCAATCCGACCTCGATCAGCATCTGCTGGATCGCCTGGACGATGCGCTGGTCGAAGACCGGCGAGGTGATCAGGACCAGCTCCTGCTGCGCCGGCGCGCCGACCTCGCGAATGAGGCGCCGCGCCTCCGCCTGGTCGAAGCGCGGGCCCTGGATGCCCTCGACATAGCCGAAGCTGGCGGGCGAGCCGATCTGATCGACGACGCGGTCGAATCCGCCCAGCAGCGCCTCGACGATCAGCGCGCGGTCGATGGCGTGCGCGATCGCGCGGCGCAGGCGCAGGTCCTGCGTCGGGCCGGCGATCGTGTTGATGCGGAAGTAGGCGACGCGCTCGCTCAGCACGCTGAGCGGCCGCGCGCGCGGGTCGTTCTGCAGCGCGCGCGCCTCGTCGGGGCCGAGCGTGACGACGAGATCGGCGCGGCCGCTGCGCAGGTCGGCGACGCGTGTCGCGACCGACGGCACGGCGTTGAATTCGACGCGCGGGAAGGACGGCCGCCCGCCCCAGTAGTCTGCGTTGGCGACGAGGACGACGCGCACCCCGCGCTGCCAGGAATCGAAGCGATAGGGCCCGCTGCCCATCGGGCGGCGGTTGAACTCCTCGTTGCCGAGCCGCGTGACATAGGCCTGCGAGACGATCGACAGCTTGACGAGCTGGGCGAGGAGCACCGGATAGGGGCCGCTGGTGCGGATGCGGACCTTGTCGGTGCCGACCGCTTCCACCGACGCGATGCGGTTGAACTGCGAGAGCTGCGGGCTGCGAAATTCCGGATTGATGATCCGCCGCACCGAGAAGACGACGTCCTCGACCGTCAGCGGCGTGCCGTCGTGGAACTTGACGCCCTGGCGGATGTCGAACTCGATCTCCGTCTCGCTGATCGCGCGCCATGCGGTGGCGATCTGCGGCACGATCCGCCCGTCGTCGTCGCGCGTCAGCAGGTTGTCGTAGATGTTGCGGTAGACGTTGTAGCTGTCGGGGTTCCACTGCACGTGCGGATCGAGCGACGACGGTTCGTCGACCAGGTCGATCACCAGGTTGTCGCGCCCCGCCTGCGCCGGCGCGACGCCTGCGAAGATCACCGCCGCCACCAACAACGCGAACCAGCGCAATGCCATGACCGCCTCCCTGGAAAGCCGTGTTCAGCCGCTGCCGGCGATCATGATGGCGCCTGTCCCGCGCGCCGCCAAGGCAGTCGGTATCCACAGGGTTGAACGCGGCGCGCCGGCAAGGCGGGCAGATATGCGCAAGATTTCAAGGGATTAACGTACCAACCGGAAGGCCCGGCCACGGCCGGCAATAGGAGATTAAGCCTTTTCCTTCAGGCTATGTCCCATGCGTGCCGCAGACGGCGCGCGTGTGGGGGAATATGCGCGCCAGACTCCATCTCGCCATCCTGTCCGCAACGTTGCTTGCCGCGGGCGCGGCCGCACCAGCCGCCGCCCAGCCGCGTCCGCAAGGCGGACCGCTCGCCTTGCCGCTCGGCACCTTCGCAGCACGGCTCGACGACGACGCGCTCGCCGTCCGCCACGTCGCGCTGCGCGCACCGCTGCGCACGCTCGGCGCCGAAGCGCTGCGCGGGCGCACGGTGGTGGTCGGCGAGCGCGAGACCGAGGACCTGCAGGCGGTCGCGACCCGCGTCTTCGCCGAGAATGCGGGCTTCGAGCGCGAGGCGCAGAATTCCGGCGCGGCGCTTCAGCGCCGCCCCGACGTTGCGGTGCAAGCGCTCGAGCTGCCCGACAGCGTCATGCTGATGCGCTCGACCCGCGTGGTCGTGCGCGACCCGTCGGCGCTGGCGCGCGGCTCGGCAGCTTTCCGGACGTTCCTCGGCGAGCGCGGGCCGCTGCCGATCCGGCGCGACGCCCTGTCGGCCGAAAGCCGCGCCGGCCTCGACCGCTTCATGGCAGGCGAGGTCGCGACCCTGCCGCCCGACGATCCGATCGCGATCGCCGCGCGCCAGGGACCCGACGCGGTGCTGCGCGCGATCGCGGAAGGCCGCGGCGAGTTCGAGGTCATCGACACGATCGTGCTGCCGACGCGGCCGCTGCCGGTGGTCGACGGGCGCGTCCAGCACCTGTTGATGCGCGACGGGCTGATGCTGCACGGCCAGTTCGTCGGCTCCGAATCGGCTTTGCTGCGCGCGCTCGGCGCCGGCATCGGCCGGCGCGCCCAGCCGCCTGCCGCGCCGCGCGACCTGCGCGAGCAGGCGACGATCGACGCCGACGGGCGCCATCGCTTCAGCCAGGGCTTTCTCGCCGGCTTCACCCGCGGCCTTGCCTGGGAATGGGAGAAGCGCTGGCGCTACACGTCGGGCTTCTTCCGCATCAGCCTCGGCGCCAGCTTCGGCTTCGGCGTGCGCATCCCGATCGAGCTGTCCGGGCAGCTCGAACCCGCGCATATCCGCCGTCGCGATGCGCGCGACCGCGACGACGTCGTGCGCCTCAACGCGACCGCGCGCACGCTCGACGCCGATGCGGCGTTCTACCGCCGCGCCGGCCTCGACGACGATCTCGTGCGCCGCGGCCACGAATTCGTGCTCGAGGCGCGATTCTACTACGGCCTGAAGTTCCGTGTGTTCTGGCACGACTGGGTTCACATCCGCCGCCGCGAGATCGGCTTCGACTTCAGCGACGACTTCACGCCGCCGCTCTCGGGCCCGGAACGCAACCTGGTACGGCTCGAGATTCCCGCATCGCTCACCAACACGCGGCTCGATCTCGGCGTGCTGCGCGGCGAGGCGCAGGCGGGCATCGGCCTGCAGGGCCGCGGCCGCGTCGGGTTCGACTACGAGGCGCTGTGGGGCGATCAGGTGCGCCGCCGCCAGCGGCTCGAGTTCTACCGCGCCGAGGCCCAGACCATCGCCGAGACCCTGCCCGCATTGCCGGCGGGCCGCGTCGGCGACAGCGTGCGTCAGCGCTTCGGATTCCGCATCGCCGACCCCGAGTATCGCCTCAATCTCAGTCTCGTGCCGCAGCTCCGGGTCGGCGTGCGTGTCGGCGTCGACGGGTTCTCGCGCAGCTTCAGCACCGGCTGGATCTCGCTCAACCAGTTCCGCGTCGACCTCGGCACCGTGTCGTTCGAACGCCACGCCGGCACCGACGGCGACTACCGCTTCGCCGGCGGCATCAAGGAGTTCGAGCACATCGACGCCGC
>JAEUKZ010000132.1 GCA_016793045.1 Alphaproteobacteria bacterium | reverse complement strand
GCCGGCGTGGTGACACGGTTGCCGCCGATGCCGGCGTTGACCACTGCGACGCGGCGGCCGTACAGCGCATGCAGCCGATGCGACAGCGCGTCGGTCCAGCGGTCGTCGCCGTTCATCGTCGAGCCGGTGCCGTCGGTGATCGAATCGCCGAAGCCGGCGACGACGAAGGTGCCGGGCGCCGCCACGTCGACCATGTCGAGGAAGAACCACGACGCCGTGGTGTAGGGAAACGCCGCGTCGCTCTCGTCCGCCGCATGCGCGCCGGCGCCGGGCGCGGTGAGGTAGCCGGTGGTCAGCGCCTTGGCGTGCCAAGTCATCGGGCCGGTTGGGCCGGGAAGATGAAAGCTGACGGCGAGCCGCCTGCCGACCAGCAGCGGATCCGCCGGGTCGCGCACGAAGGGCAGGTCGACGGGATCGCTCCACTGCACGGCGCCGGGCGCGATCGTCACCGCGTCGGCCCCGGCGAAGCCTATGCGCGTGCCGCTGCCCGGAACGACCGTGCCGCCGACCGCCTGCAGCCCGACCCGCAGGCCGTCGAGGACGAGCGGCCGCGATCCGAAGGCATTGGTGAAGCGCAGGCGGATCGTGCGGCCCCACAGATCGGGGCGGACCATCATCCGCATGGTCTGGTCGCGCGCGCCCGCGGCGGGGTCGGGAAGGGCGAAGCCCTGCTCGGGCTGCGCCGAGGGGTTGCCGGCCGGATAGGGGCCGTGCGCCGACGCGGTCCAGGACGCGGCCCAGCCGGTGGCGCTCACGGCAGCCGCAGCATCAGCTTGCCGAGCGCGTGCAGGCTGGCGAAGAAAGCGCCGAACTCGGCGACGAAATCGTCCCAGGTGAAGCCGGGGCTGGTCGCCGCCATGGCGTCGTGGATCGCGCCGAGGTCGCGCTTGCCGTCGATCAGCGCCGCGATCGCCGGCGCGCGGCGCGGCAGCGCGAAGCTGAACTGCAGCCCGTCGATCGACGCCGACAGCGCGCCGCCCGGCTTCATGCCCTTGGCCATCGCGGGCAGGTCGACGTTGAACGGCACCGGGATCGCCTCGCGCCGGTCCGGCGAGGGCGGTGCGACCGCATTGTCCGCGCGCACGACGTAGAAGGTGTGGCTCTTGATGTTGCCGGCGATGTCCTCGGCGGCGGCGGCCTTGTCGAGCGGGGCGAGGCGCGCGAGGCGCACCTTGAGCCGCGCGTCGGAGACCATCCGCTCGGGCTCGTAGCGCGCCGGCGGCACGAAGCCGACGATGCGCATCTCGGCGGCGTCGGCGAGCGCGCGCACGCCGCCGACCGTATAGGCCCGGTCGCGCGGGCTCAGCAGCAGGTCGGCGAGCCCGGCATCGCCCTGGGTCAGGTGGTCGGTGACGAAGGGGTTGCGCTTGAACCAGTTGGTCGCCGGCAGGGCGGCGAGCAGGCGGCGCGCGAGCTCGACCTGCTGGGCCGGTTCGGCGCCGGGATCGGCGACCGCGCGCAGCACCGCCTGCACGTCGTAGACGCCGCGCCGGCCGTGCTCGCCGTAGAGCATCAGGCCGATGCCGCCCGCCTCGCTCAGCGCGTCGCGCAGCAGCCGCAGCCCGGCTTCGGGATCGTCGAGATGATGGAGCACGCCGCAGCAGTCGATGTAGTCGAAGCGCCCGAGGCCGAGCGTCGGCAGGTCGAGCAGCGAGGCCGATACGAAGCGCAGGTTCTTGAGGCCGCGCACCGCGGCGCGGGTTTCGGCGATGCCGCGCGAGGCCGCCGACCAGTCGAGATAGACGACCTCCCCCGCGATGCCGGCGTCGGCGAGCTGCTGGGCGAGCATGATCGTGGCGTCGCCGGTGCCGCCGCCGGCGACGAGCGCGCGGAACGGGCGGAGGCGGTCGATGCGGCCGCCGAAGACGAAGTGCTCGATCTCCGGCAGGTTGCTCGGGCTGCCGACGACCAGCCGCTTGGCCTCGTCGCGCGGGTCGCGCGGCGGATAGGGCAGGGCCTCGTACTGTCCGCGCACGCGGTCGTCGGTCGTCATGGCTGCATCCGCAGCACGACCTTGCCGGTCGCGCGGCGCTCCGTGAGTTCGGCCATCGCCGCGGCAACCGCGTCGAGCGGGAAGCGCCGCGACACCACCGGCTTGAGCTTGCCTGCCTGCCACCACGCAAGCAGTTGCTCGAATTCGGCCCGCACGCGCTCGGGCGCGCGCTTCCAGTAGGTGCCCCAGTAGAGGCCGAGCACGCCGATGTTCTTGACCAGCAGCACGTTGGCCGGGATCTGCGGGATGCCGCCGGCGGCGAAGCCGATCACCACCATGCGGCCCTCCCATTCGAGCAGGCGCAGCGCGACGTCGAACAGCTCCCCGCCCACCGGGTCGAAGACGACGTCGACGCCGCGGCCGACCGCCTTGCGCACCGCGACGCGCAGGTTCTCCCGCTCGTAGTCGACGGCGTGGTCGGCGCCATGGGCGCGCGCGAGGGCGAGCTTGTCGGCGCCGCGCGCCGCCGCGATCACCGTGGCGCCCATCGCCTTGCCGATCTCGACCGCGGCGAGGCCGACGCCTCCAGCCGCACCGAGCACCAGGAGGACTTCTCCCGGGCGCAGATGGGCGCGCAGCGCGAGCGCCGCATGCGCGGTGCCGTAGGCGACCGGGAACGAGGCGGCGACGTCGAAGTCCATGCCGTCGGGAATCGGGAAAGCGAGCGCTGCCGGGCACACCACCTCTTCGGCGAAGGCGCCGTGGTCGAGCACGACGATCACCCGCGTGCCCGGCGCGATGCCGGCATCGGGCGCCGCCTCGACGACCGTGCCCGCAGCCTCGAAGCCCGGCACGAAGGGCACCGGCGGCTTGACCTGGTACTTGCCTTCGATGATCAGCGTGTCGGCGAAGTTCAGCGCCGCAGCCGATATGCGCACGCGAACCTCGCCGCGGCCGAGCGGCGCGGATGGAATGTCGGCGACGACGAGGCTTTCGGGCGGGCCGTATTCGCGGCAGACGACGGCGCGCATCGCCTCACCACGCCGCCGGCCGGACCTCGCCGACCGTCAGGCCGGCCCGGTTCGCGATCGGGGTGCGCGACAGGGCAGTCACCGCCTCGCGGCCCTTGGCGTCGAGATCGGCGAAGCGCAGCAGCACCTGCGCGGCGGTGATCTCGCTCGCGCGCGCGGCGCCGTCCTCGATCTTGAGCGCGAAGCCGAGGCCGGTGCCGGGGATGGCGCCCATGAAATTGCCCTCGGCGCCGGTCTTGAGTACCGCCTTGCCGCCCGCCGCCTCGATCGCGCGGGTGCAGAAGCGGCCGGTGCCGGCGACCAGCGAGGGGTGCGCGATCATCGCCGCGGCGATGCGCTTGCACGCGCGCGCCCGCTCCGGCGGCAGCTTGTCGGGTGTGCCCAGCCGCGCGATGCCGAGCGCCAGTGCGCGCAGCGGGATGCCGATCTGCGGCAGGCCGCAGCCGTCGATTCCGCGTGGCGCGCGCGTGAGGTCGAGGCCGCACATCGCCTCGTAGACCGCGGTGATGCGGCGCTGCGCCGGATGCGCCGGCGCCATGTAGCCTTTGACGGGCTCGCCGCATTTGACGCAGGTCGCGACGATGCCGGTGTGCTTGCCCGAGCAGTTGTTGTGGATCTCGCTCGGCTGCTCGCCCGCGCGGATCATCGCCTCCGCCGTCGGCGCGTGATAGGGCATGTGCGCGCCGCATTCGAGCGCGTGGTGGTCGAGCCCCAGCCGCTTCAGGCAGGCCGCGACGCGCTCGGTGTGCTGCTTCTCGCCCGAGTGGCTCGCGCAGGCGAGCGCGATCTGCTCGGGCTCCTCGCTGTCGGCGGCCCCCGATTCGACGAAGGGCAGCGCCTGGATCGGCTTGATCGCCGAGCGCGCGTAGACGGGCTTGTCGATGTCGCCGGTGGCGAAGACGACCCGGCCATCGGCATCGACGACGGCGATCGAGCCGCGATGCGCGCACTCGACGGCGTCGCCGCGCGTGACCTCGACCAGGATCGGCGGGGCATGCAGGCTTGTCATTGCAGGGGCCGGCGTGGTGAAAGGGACCGCACCATGCCGCTTGCGGGCGGCCATGGCAAGAACGCAGCCACGACCGGACCAGGAGTTCGACCCCTCAATGCGCGGCTATTTCGGAATCGGCGTCGAAGGCATCAGCAAGCCGATGAATCTGGGCAGCCTGCTGCGCACCGCGCACGCGTTCGGGGCGAGCTTCGCCTTCTCGGTGGCGGCCGCCTATCCGCGCCAGGAAGGCAAGGCGGCGGATACCTCCGACGCGCCGGGGGCGGTGCCGTTCTACGAATATCCCGACGTCGCGTCGCTGCGCCTGCCGCAGGGCTGCATCCTCGTCGGCATCGAGATCGTCCCCGACGCGATCGACCTGCCAAGCTTCCGCCACCCGCATGCTGCCGCCTATGTGCTCGGGCCCGAGCGCGGCGGTCTGTCGGCGGAGATGCTGGCGCGCTGCCGCCACGTCGTGCGCATCCCGACCAAGTTCTCGATCAATCTGGCGCTCGCCGGGGCGCTGGTGATGTACGACCGGCT
>JAEUKZ010000119.1 GCA_016793045.1 Alphaproteobacteria bacterium | reverse complement strand
CCTATACGGATAAGGCTGCCGCCCTGGTCGAGGGCCGCAACCTCGTCGACCGCCTCCGCGAGACGCCCAGCAAGCTCGCCCGGGCCGGGTTCGCCGTGAATCAGGACGGGGTCGTGCGCAGCGCCGGCGAATTGCTCGGCGGGTCGGGGATCGGGCTCGACCAGCTCAGCGCCTATTGGCCTGAACTGAGATCGCTTGCGCCCGAGATCGCCGAGCAGATCGCCATCGATGCGATGTATGCGGGCTATCTGCAGCGCCAGGACGATGACATCCGCACCTACCGGGCGGACGAAGCGCTGCGCCTGCCGGACGGACTCGACTATCTGGCGCTGACCAGCCTGTCGATGGAAGTGCGCCAAAAGCTTGCGGCAGCGCGCCCGGCAACGATCGGACAGGCGGCGCGAATTTCGGGCGTAACGCCGGCCGCGCTCACCATCCTGCTTCGGCACGCACGGCGGAATGCGGCTTGAACCCTGAATCCTTTGCCGAGGCGACCGGTGTTCCACGTGGAACATTGGACCGCTTCCGGACCTATCACTCGCTGCTGGTCAAGTGGCAACGTGCGGTCAACCTGGTCGGACCGCGCACCATCGACGATGCCTGGCAGCGTCACTTTCTCGACTCCGCGCAGCTCTGGCCGCTGATCGAACGCGACATTTCGGGCCGCCCGAACCCCGTGCTCGCCGATCTCGGCAGCGGTGCCGGCTTTCCGGGCTTGGTGCTGGCGATCATGGCGTCGGGCGCCGGCGTGCCGCTCGCGGTCCATCTTGTCGAGTCGGATCAGCGCAAGGCGGCATTCCTCCAGGAGGTCGCGCGCGCAACGGAAACCGCGGTGACCGTCCACGCCTTGCGGGCCGAAGCGCTCGGCCGGTCGGGACTTTTCAAGGCCGACATCGTCACGGCGCGCGCGCTGGCCCCGGTCGACGAGCTGCTGGCCCTGGCTGAACCTTTCCTGCAACCGGACGGGATCTGCGTGTTCCTCAAGGGCGCCGCGGTCGACGCTGAATTGACCCGTGCCGGTGAAACCTGGACAATGGCGGTCGAACGCGTGCCGAGCCGTACCGACTCCTCGGGCACCATCCTCCGCATCCACGATATCGGCCGCGTCTGACAGCATGCAAGATATTGATTATCCTGATAAAAAGCCGCGCGTTGTGGCCATTGCCAATCAGAAGGGCGGGGTCGGCAAGACGACGACGGCGATCAACCTCGCTACCGGCCTTGCCGCCGCGGGCAAGCGAGTCGTGCTGATCGATCTCGATCCGCAGGGCAACGCCTCGACCGGTTTCGGCCTGACGCCCGAGCAGCGCCAGACCGGCAGCTACGAAGTCCTCGAAGGCAGCGCCCCGCTCGCGACCGCCCTGATCGGCACCATGGTCCCGGGACTGACCATCGTGCCGGCGAATGTCGAGCTGTCCGGGGCGGAGATCGAACTCGTCGATCTCGAGCACCGCGAATCGCGGCTGGCGCGCGCGCTCGCCGCCGCGAACGACGTCGATGTCGACTACGTGCTGATCGACTGTCCGCCGTCGCTGACGCTGCTGACGCTCAACGCGCTGGTCGCGGCGGATTTCGTGCTGGTGCCGCTGCAGTGCGAGTTCTTCGCGCTCGAGGGCCTTGCCCATCTCGTGCGCACGATCGAACGCATCCGCGCACGCTTCAACCAGCGGTTGCAGCTCGAAGGCGTCGTGCTGACGATGTACGACAAGCGCAACAATCTCTGCGAGCAGGTCGAGGCGGATGTCCGCGCGGTGTTCGGCGAGCGCGTCTACCAGACCGTGATCCCGCGCAACATCAAGGTTTCCGAGGCGCCCAGCCACGGCAAGCCGGTGATCCTCTACGACGTGCGCTGCGCCGGCGCGCAGGCCTATGTGATGCTGGCGAGCGAGATGCTGCGCCGCTTCAACGACGGCCCGGCGCCCGAGCCCGCGCCGGAACCGGTGCCGGCCGGCGAGGAAGCCGCCTAGCGCCGGACTCGCGCGCCGGTTGCGGCGGCCCGCGGTCGCGTGCGGAAAGGGCGGCGAAGCGTCGCAGTGCCGCGGCGGCCCTTGCGCCGGGCGACACCACTGCTCATCTGCAAAGAACGAAGCCGAACCGCGCGCCCTTTCCGAGGAGCCGTCCTGCATGACCCGACTCGCCGCGTTGCTGATCCTGCTGTGGCCAGGCCTCGCGATGGCGCAGTCGCCGGGTCCGCGCCTGCCGTGCGACGGCGCCGCGTGGTCCGCCGACGCCACGCCGGGTGCCAACCCGGCCATCGGCGTCTGGCGCGACCGCGACCTGCGCGCCGCCGCGTGGGCGCCGCCGCGCTGCGCCGGCTGGGATGCGGCGTCGCGCTCGCGGCTGATCGTCACGCTCGCTGGCACGTTCGAATTCGCCGGCACGCTCGACGACCTGCTGGCGCGCATCGGCGCGATCTCCGGCCTGCGCCGCCAGCGCTACTGGTCGGTGAGCGACGGCGCGTGGCGCCCGCTGGTCAGCGACGCCGCGGCGCTCGCCGGACCCGACGCGGCGGCGCGCCGCGCCGACTTCGCGCCCGCCGAGCTGCGCCGCGGGGAGAGCGTCTACTACAGCCAGGACGACGGCCGCGCCGGCGGCGCGATCGTCTATCGCCTGCGCGTGCGCGCGAGCGGCCCCGACCAGGCGGTGGTCGAGATGGAGAACGTGACGCCGATCCGCTACCGCTTCGTCACCCTGTTCGACCGCGGCTCGCTGCAGGTCGTGATGTTCATCCGCAAGCTGCGCCCCGGCGTGTGGGGCGCCTACACCGCGACGCGGGTGAGCGACGGCGCCAGCTCCTTCGCGGTCGGCCGCGAGGCCTCCTACGTCAACCGCGCCGCGGCGCTCTACCGCCTCGTCGCCGGCAT
>JAEUKZ010000097.1 GCA_016793045.1 Alphaproteobacteria bacterium | reverse complement strand
AAGCGCCGTGACGGACTTGCCCGACCCGCTTTCGCCCACGAGACCGACGATCTCGCCGCGGCCTATTCGCAGCGACACGTCCTCGATCACCCGTATCCGCGCGCGCGGCCCGGGAAAGCTGACCGACAGGTTGGCGACGTTGAGCAGCGCGGTCATCGATCGCGGATCCGCGGGTCGAGAAGGTCGCGCAGGCCATCCCCCAGGAGATTGAACCCGACGATGGTGGCACCCAGAACGAGGGCGCTGAACAGCGCCATGTGCGGATCGGTGCGCAACGCCACAAGTCCGTCGCGGATCATGCCGCCCCAGCTCGGCAGCGGTTCCTGGATGCCGATGCCGAGGAAGCTCAGCGTCGCCTCCGCCATGATGATGAATCCGACGCCGACCGACGCGCGCACGATCAGCGGCGCGACGATGTTGGGCAGGCAGTGGCGCAGCAGGATCGTGACCGGCCGGGTGCCGCAGGCGATCGCCGCATCGACGAAGAGCTCATTGCGCAGCGACAGGATGAGCGAGCGCGTGATGCGCGCGATGCCCGGCCAGCTCACGAGGGCGAGCGAGATGATCACCGTCGGGATGCCGGGGCCCATCATCGCCGCGATGAGGATCGCGATGATGAGTTCGGGAAAGGCGAAGGTGATGTCGGCCGCACGCATCGCGACCGTGTCGACCCAGCCGCCCCGCCACGCCGCCGCCATGCCGACGGCGACCCCGACGACCATCGCGATCGCCAGCACCGAGAACGCGACGATCAGCGAGACGCGTGCGCCGACGATGAGGCGGCTGAGGATGTCGCGGCCGAGCTGATCGGCGCCGAGGACGTAGTCCTCGCCCGGCGGCTCCCAGACGAAGATCATGTTGGTGCGCTGATAGTCCTGCGGCGTGATCCAGGGCGCCGCGATCGCGGCCGTCGCGATCGAGACTACGATCGCCGCCCCGATCATGGCACTGCGGTTGCGGACGAAGCGGCGCAGGAAGTCGCGCAGCCCTGTCGGCTCGAGCACCGCTTCGGCGGCGTTCATCGCCGTGCCTCCAGGCGGATGCGCGGATCGATGACGCCGTAGAGCAGGTCGACGACGAAGTTGATCGAAGCGTAGAGCGCCGTGAAGAGCAGCACGATGCCCATGGTCACCGGGTAGTCGCGCGCGAAGATCGACTGGATCGCGATGCGGCCGAGGCCCGGAATGTTGAACAGCGTCTCGATGACGAACGTGCCGGTGATCAGGCCGCCGAAAATCACGCCGAGCACGGTCAGGATGGGTACCAGCACGTTGCGCAGCCCGTGGCGCCAGATCACGATGCGCTCGCGCAGGCCCTTGGCGCGCGCCGTCCTGATGTAGTCCTGCTGGAGGACCTCGAGCATGAAGGTGCGTGCGAGGCGCGCGACGTACGCAGCGGCGGGAATTGCCAGGACGACGATCGGCAGGATCGCCTGGCTCGCGCGCCCCCAACCCGCGACGGGCAGCCAGCCAAGCTGGACGCTGAACAGCCAGACGAGCAGCGCCGCCATGGCAAAGTTCGGAATCGACATGCCGACGACGAGAACCATGATGATGCCGGTGTCGGCCATCGTGTTTCGGCGTAGGGCGGCGAAGATGCCGAGGGCAAGGCCGATCGGGACGGCGAGGGCGAGCGCGCCGGCGGCGAGGAATGGGCTGATCGCCAGCCCGTCCTGAATTACCTGGGTGACCGGCACACCGGGAAAGCGGAATGAAAGGCCGAGGTCACCGACGACCAGGCGCGAGACGTAGCCGATGAACTGCTCGGGGATCGGACGGTCGAGGCCGTATTCCCGGCGCAGACGGTCCGCCTGGGCCGTGTCGGCGGACTGGTCTCCGAGCATGATCAGGACGGGGTCGCCCGGCACGAACTGGTTGGCGACGAAGGTCAGGATCACCGCCGCAAACAGGACCGGCAGCAGTGTCGCCAGACGGCGCAGAATGTAGGTGACCATGGGCCCGAAGCGGAAATCCCCGATCGTCCGATCGCGGCGCGCCCCGCTCCGCAGTGGAGGGGGCGCGCTCGGCTGCGACGGGAGATCGGTGGACTAGTTGATGACCACCTTGTCGAACGGCAGGAAGCGGAACGGCGACAGCACGACGCCGCGCACGTTCGGGCGAACGACCGCGACGATCGTGCGCATGTACAGACCGCAGGTTCCCCAATCCGCGATCAGCACGCGCTCCGCCTCCTGGTAGAGGCTGTAGCGAGCCGCGTCGTTTGCGGTGCTTTGCGCCTGGTCGATCAGCCGATCGAATGTCGCGTTTGCGTAGCGGGCCCGGTTGAAGGGGCTGCGGCTGTGCCAGACCTGCGAGAGGAAATAGAGCGCGTCCGGATAGCCGGCGGTCCAACCCCAGTTGAAGAACGGGACTTCGCCCGCATTGAGCGAGCGCAGGAAGAGCGCGCGCTCCATGATTTCGAGTTCCACGGTCACGCCGAGGATCTGCCGCCACTGGTCGGCAAAGTAGGCGATCTCGTTCCTGAACTGGGGAAGGTTGGCGATCTTCAGCGGCGGCAGGCCGCGCCCGCCAGGGAACCCGGCTTCGGCAAGAAGCTGGCGAGCCCGGTCCGGATCATAGCGTATCGGCGGGATGTTGGTGGCACTGTAGCCCGCCACGCCCGGCGTGATCTGGCCATATAGCGGCACCGCGAGGCCGCCGAAAAGGCCGCGGCTCATCGCCTCTCGGTCGATCGAGATGCAGAAGGCCTCGCGTACGCGCCGGTCCCGAAATGGCGCATAGAGGTTCTGATTCATCCCAAGAAAATTGATCTGGGCGACCGGCGACGTGATCGCCTGCGGCCTCAGGCGACTGTCGCGCATGGCGCGGCGCGCGACGTCGCCGCCTCCGCCGGTCAGATTGAGCACGTCAAGTTCGCCGGCCTCGTACATCGTGATCGCGGTTTCGTCGCTCGGCACGATGACCCAGGTCACGCCATCGACGCGCGGCGCGCCCCCCCAATACTGCCGATGCGCTTCGACGCGGACATCCTGTCCGCGGCGCCATTGCACGAACTTGAACGGGCCGGTGCCGGCCGAGGTCTGCTGGAAGTAGGGCAGGCCGCGCTCGGCGATGGTTGCCGAGTCGAAGAACATGAATGGGTAGATCGGGAACAGCACGTCGGGTGCGGTGAAGCGCACATCGAGCGTATGGTCGTCGACGATGCGGACTCCCGAGAGTTCGCGGGTCTGCCCGTCGATCACCGCGCGCGCGCCCTCGACGCGCTCGACGTACTGGCGCGCCAGGCCGCCGCGGTTTCCCGGGATCAGCAGCTGCTCCAGGGTGTACTTGACGTCGCGGGCGGTAAACGGCCGGCCCGAGTGGAAGACGACATTGCGGCGCAGGTGGAAACGGAAGCCGAGATTGTCGGGATGTGCCTCCCAGCGCTCGGCAAGAACCGGCACGATTCGACCGTTCTCGTCGGTGTCGGTGAAGCCCTGATAGATGTTCTTGAGGATGTCGCCCGCGATCAGCGCCGAATAGGTGACCGGGTCGATCATCTCCGGGTCGGCGTTGATGTTGATCCGAAGATCGCGCGCATCCGCGATGCCGATCATCGACATTACGGTGAGTGAAACAGCCCCGAAAACCCGCCTGACCCAGCGTGAGCCCATCTGCATCGAACCCTCCATCGACGACCCCGGTATCTGCATTCACGCTAACACGTCGAGGCACCATCGACCAGAGAGCGTGTCTTGGCCGAGGTGCAAAGAATTGTGCGGACCCGCTCGAGTTCTCATATAAAGCGGGAGCGACCTCACCAGACGGCAGACCGGACATGCCCTTTCCCTTGCGAAATCTGGGCCGCGTTTTCGATGCGTCCCGAACACCCGACAAGGACGCGATCATCGACCTCCGCGATCCCGATCGGCCGCGCGCGGTCAGCTATCGGGAACTCGACGCGCAATGCGACGCGGTTGCCCGCGGCCTTGTGCGGCGCGGCCTCAAGCGCGGTGACCGCGTGGGGATCCTGTCGCTGAACCGCACCGAATTCCTTGCCGCTTTCTTCGGAACGATGCGCGCAGGCATGGTGTCGGTTCCGATCAGCATCAAGCTGCCGCGCGACACGATCGAGTACATCATCGGCAATGCCGAAGTGTCGCTGCTCTTTTGCGATCGCGAACGGCTGCCAATCTGTCCGGCAGCGATTGCATCCGTCGATTTCGACGATGCGGCCGCCTATGGCGCGTTCCTCGATCCGGGCCCGTTCGCCCCGGTTGCACCGGCCCGGACCGACATCGGCATGATGCTCTACACCTCGGGCTCGACCGGGCGGCCCAAGGGCGTGCCGCTGAGCCATGAGACGCAACTCTGGGGGATGGAGATCTGCGAGGCGATCTTCGGCGACATTTCGCATCACCGCTTGATCGTCGCGGCGCCGATGTTCCACATGAATGCGACGTTCAACGTGAAGATGGCGCTCGCCGGCGGCGCGACCGTCATTCTCCTGCCCGCGTTCAATGCCCGCCACTACGCGACGGCGATCGAACGCCACAAGGCGACGTGGCTCACCTCCGTGCCGACGATGCTGGCGCTGGTCGAGCGCGAGAAGGAGCTGCTCAAGACGCTCGACCTCGGCAGCGTCGAGCGAATTTCGATGGGGTCGGCGCCGCTGACCCAGGCGCTGTTCGACAAGGTCCAGGCGCTGTTCCCGCGCGCACTGATCAACAACAGCTACGGCACGACCGAAGCGGGGCCGGTGGTGTTCGGACCGCATCCCCAAGGCAAGCCGAAACCGCCGACGTCGGTCGGCTATCCGGTCGCAGGCGGCGAGATGGAGTTGCGTGAAGGACCATCGTCCGACGAGGGTGTTCTCTACATGCGCAACCCGTCGGTGATGGCCGGGTATCACAATCTGCCCGAGCAGACCCGCAAGGTGCTGACGGACGGCTGGTATCGCAGCGGCGACATTATGCGCCGCGACCGCGACGGCTGGTTCTATTTTGTCGGACGCGCAGACGACATGTTCGTCTGCGGCGGCGAGAATATCTGGCCAGGAGAGGTCGAGAAGATGCTCGAACGACTGGAGGGCGTTCACCAGGCCTTCGTCGTTCCGGTTCCCGACGAAATCAAGGGATCGCTGCCCTTCGCCTTCATCGTGCTTCGGCCGGGCGTGATCCTCGCCGAGGACGCCGTGAAGGCGTTCGCCCTGGCGAATGGACCGGCCTACGCCCATCCGCGCTATGTCGAATTCGTTCCCGAACTCCCTTTGGCGGCCACCAACAAGATCGACCGGCGCGCGCTGACCCTGCGTGCCGAGGCCATCGCCGCGAAGCGGCCGCGCCGCTGATCGGTGCGGCCGCTCGAAGAGTTGCCCTTGCAGCGGGCGCCGTGCGATACCTGCCGGCGCGGCGCGTTCCGCGCTGCCCCTAACCTGACGAGATGGTCATGGCCACCAATCCGCCGGCGCAGCCACCCGCCGATCAGCCTTTCGAGATCGTCCGCGGCGGCGAACCGCCGCAGGAAGTGTCCGTCGACGGCGTGGTCGCCGTCATGATCCGACGGGGCGTCGCCAAACTTGATTTCTACCAGTTTGTCGGGATCGACCCGCAGACCCGCAAGGAACAGCGTCGGGTGCATCACCGGCTCTCGATGCCGCTTGCCTCGCTGGAGGAACTGGCACTGATCCTTCGCCGGATGAGCGACGCGGCGCGCCAGGGCGCTCCGGCTGCTCCCGCCGCCGGTACGAACCCGGCACCGACAGGTGCGCCAGGCTCCCCGGACACTCTTCGCCTGATCGATTGAACGGCCGGCTCGTGGCCCAGCATCCCATCGCCACGCCCGCCCGGGCCGCCGAACACAGGACGGCCTGATGGAGCATCTCTGGTTCGTCGCGTCGAAGGTGTTCTGGTCGGTGATGGAACCGGCCACGCTGCTCCTGGGCATGTGGGTCGCCGGCAGCGCCCTTCTGTTTACGCCATGGCGCCGTCTCGGCCGGTGGGTCACCGTCGTCGCATGCCTTGCAACCACCGCAAACGCGATGCTGCCGATCGGGCAGTGGGCGCTCAAGCCGCTCGAGGACCGATTTCCTCCTCTTGTTAGTCTGCCGCCCCGCGTCGACGGGATCATCGTGCTGGGCGGCGTGATCGATGACTTCGTCATCGGCAAGCGCGGCGTGCCGCGGTCACTCTACGCAGCCGGTTCGCCCCGGCTCGATGCGTTTCTCGAGCTGGCGCGGCGCTACCCGGCGGCGCGCCACGTGTTCACCGGCGGGTCGATCGAGTTGATCAACGCCCGCGATACCGAAGCGGATGTGGTCAGGCGCATTTTCGCGCGGCTCGGGGTCGATACGACGCGCGTCATATTCGAGGACCAGTCACGCAACACCTGGGAGAATGCCCGGTTCAGCTTCGAGCGGCTGCGCCCGGAGCCCGAGGAGCAGTGGATCATCATCACGTCCGCCCGGCACATGCCGCGCGCGGTCGGGGTCTTCCGCCATGTCGGCTGGAGAAATCTGATCCCGTTTCCGGTCGATTTCGCGACCGACGAAGAGACGAGCTTCCAGGCCGAGTTCCGGCTCGGCGCCAATCTGCAGTATCTTTCGGAGGCGATCCGGGAATATGTGGGCCTGATCGCGTATTACTATCTGGGGCGGACGACCGAACTCCTGCCCGGACCGAACTGACATGGCCGAGCCCTCCGGTTGCGGTGGTTGACGGCGCTGTGGCAATACTGCCCCCGTGTACAAAGTAACGATTCGCGAGGCGACATTGCTGAACCGGCGCGCGGTACTCGCAGGCGCCCTGTCTCTGCCGGTCGTTGCCGCCGCGCCTGCCAGGGCCAATCAGGTCGACTATCGGACCTGGGTCCGCGAGTTGCGGCGCGAGGCGCTGACCCGCGGCGTATCGGCACGCGTCTTCGATGCCGCGATCGCCGAAGCACAGCAGCCGATCGACCGCGTTCTCGAACTCGATCGCCGGCAGCCCGAAAGCACGCTGACGTTTCCCGAGTACCTGGCACGGGTGGTCACGCCGCAGCGGATTGAAACCGCCATCGCGCGCTTCCGTGAGAACCAGGCGATCCTTGGACGGGTGACCGAGCGCTTTGGCGTCCAGGGCCGGTTCATCGTCGCCCTGTGGGGCATCGAGTCGAATTTCGGCCAGTTGACCGGCGGCTTCAACGTTTTCGGCGCGCTGGCGACGCTCGCCTATGACGGGCGCCGCTCGCAGTTTTTCCGCGGCGAGCTGTTCAATGCCCTGCGCATCGCCGAACAGCAGCGCATCGCGCCGCGCGACATGCGCGGGTCATGGGCTGGGGCGATGGGGCAATGCCAGTTCATGCCGTCAAGCTACCTCAATTTCGCGGTGGACTTCGACGGCGACGGGCGGGCTGACATCTGGCAGTCGCGCCCTGACGTTTTCGCCTCGATCGCAAACTATCTCGCGCGGTCGGGATGGCGCGGCGACGAGACGTGGGGCCGGGAGATCGTTCTGCCGCCTGGCTTCGACACCGGACTTATCGACTATACGCGCGTCCAGCGGGCGCCGGCCGAGTGGCAGTCGCTCGGCGTGCGACGCAGCGACGGGGGACCGATGCCGGCCGGACCGGCGGCGGGCATCGTCCAGCCTGACGGGGCGGGCGGTCCGGCCTTCTTCGCGTATTCGAACTTCCGGGTCATCATGCGCTGGAACCGATCGTTCCGGTTCGCGATTGCAGTCGGCACCCTGGCCGACCGGATCGATGCTTCTTAGCGCCCGCCTGGCGGAGTCCAGCCGCCTGCCTGTCATTCTGCTGCTTGCGCTGTGCGCGTTGCTTTCCGGCTGTTCGGGCGCACGCATGGTTCAGGCTGTCGGCCAGCAGCCGGAGGCGATCCCGCAGACCCGCTACGTCATCGGCGTGCCGTATCGAATCAACGGCGTCTGGTACTATCCGGCGGAGAACTTCGGATACGATCAGACCGGCATCGCATCGTACTACGGGGGCGAACGGAGCGGCGTCGACTTCCATGGCCGGCTGACGGCGAACGGCGAAGTCTACGACATGAACACGATGACGGCTGCGCACCAGACGCTGCCGCTGCCGACGATCGTCCGGGTGACGCATCTCGAGAACGGTCGTTCGATCGTCGTGCGCATCAACGACCGCGGCCCGTTCGCCAACAACCGCATCATCGACCTTTCGCGGCGATCGGCGCAGCTGCTCGGCTTCGAGCGCTCCGGCGTCGCGCCGGTGCGCGTGCAGATCATGGCGGACGAGAGCCGACGCGTGCGCGACGCACTCGTCGCCGGCCAGCCGCCGCCCAGTGTTCCGGAACTCGTTGCCGCGGCGCAGACCGACGCGCCGCCAAGCCGGCCGGCCCAGCTGCCTTCCCCGCAGGACGGCCGGCCAGGCGTCCCGACCGACCTTGCCACTGCGCCCGGACCGCAGGCGCCGCCGCCTCCGCCGTCTCCACCGACGGCATCGGCACGCCAGCCGAGTTCGCGCGCGTCGATCTTCATCCAGGCTGGCGCGTTTCAAAACCAACGCAACGCCGATCAACTCGGCGCGCGGCTAGCGCGCATGGGGCGGATCCAGGTGAGTTCGGTGCGCGCTGCCGGCAGCCAGCTCTATCGCGTACGGATGGGCCCCTTCAACAGCGGCGCCGAGGCGGACAGGGCGCTGCGCCGCGTGGCGACGATCGCGCCCCAGGCGCGCATCGTCATCGAATGAACGACGTGGAGCGATCGGCCATGCCCAATCTCCCGAACAGACGTCGGTATCGATCCGGCGTCGTCGTCGCGATGATCGTCGCCTGCGGGGTGGGGCTGTGGACCCATCCGGTCGCCCGCGCGGAGGACGCGGCAGCGGGCCTCCAACTTGCACAGGCCGAGCGACCGCAGCAACAGCGCCAGCAACAGCAGCGGCCGCAGCAGCAGCGCGCCAACCAGCCGAACCGGCCGCGTGCCCAGCAGCCCGCGCCGCAGGCAAGCCAGCCGCAGGCGAATCCCGGCGCGGTCGAAACGACCGCGCGCCAGGCCATCCTGATCGACTTCCAGACGAGCGCGACGATGTTCGAACGGGCCGCCGACGAACGCATGGCGCCCTCGTCGATGACGAAGCTGCTCACCCTCTACGTCGTCTTCCAGGCGCTGCGCGAAGGCCGCCTGCAGATGTCCGACGAGATGCCGGTGAGCGAACGCGCCTGGCGCATGCAGGGCTCCAAGATGTTCGTCATGGTCGGCACGCGCGTACGGGTCGACGACCTGCTGCGCGGCGTGATCGTTCAGTCCGGCAACGACGCCTGCATCGTGCTCGCCGAAGGGCTGTCGGGCAGCGAGGAGGCATTCGCGGAAGTCATGAACGAGACGGCGCGTCGGCTCGGCATGGCCAACAGCAACTTCCGGAACTCCTCCGGCTGGCCGGACGTCGACCACTATTCGACGGCGCGCGATCTTGCGATTCTCGCCCGCCATCTGATCGCGGACTTTCCAGATCACTACCCGCTCTTCAACGAGCGCGTCTTCGCCTACAACGGCATCACCCAACCCAACCGCAATCCGCTGATCGGGCGCACGCCCGGCGCGGACGGCCTCAAGACCGGCCACACGGAAGCCGCCGGCTATGGCCTTACGGCGTCGGCGATCCGGGAGGGGCGACGCGTGATCCTGGTCGTCAACGGCCTCGCATCGATGCGCGCCCGGGCGGAGGAGTCGGAGCGCCTTATGGATTGGGCATTCCGCGAGTATGCCAACTACACGCTGCTCCGTGCCGGCGCGGTGCTCGAACGCGCCGATGTGTGGATGGGGCAGACCGCCGATGTCCCGCTCACCGTCGGACAGGACCTCATAGTCACCCTTCCGCGCCGTTCGCGCCCGCAGATGCGGGTGACGGCCGTGTTCGACCAGCCGGTCCGCGCGCCTATCCAGCAAGGACAGGAGATCGGCCGCGTATTGATCAACACCCCGGGCATGGAGCCCGTCGATCTTCCGCTGATCGCCGGCGCAGACGTGGCTCGGCTCGGCACGGCCGGCCGCGTGAGCGCCACGATCGGACACATGATTTGGGGATCGGCGCGGCGGTGAGCATGGCCCCGCCTGCGAATCCGCGGCGCGGTCGCTTCATTACGTTCGAGGGCGGCGAGGGGGCGGGCAAGTCCACCCAGATCCAGCGCCTCGCGGCGACGCTGGTCGCTGCAGGCATACCGGTGCTGGTGACGCGCGAGCCCGGCGGCAGCCCAGGCGCCGAGGAGATCCGTGCGTTGCTGGTGACCGGCGAGCCGGGCCGCTGGCAGAAGATCAGTGAAACGCTGCTGCATTTTGCGGCGCGTGCCGAACACCTCGCCCACAAGGTGCTGCCGGCGCTGGATGCCGGCACCTGGGTGCTGTGCGACCGGTTTGCCGACTCGACAATGGCGTATCAGGGCTACGGCCACCAGCTTGGGCGAGCGCCGGTCCTGGCCCTCAATCGCCTGGTGCTCCGGCGCCTCAAGCCGGACCTGACTCTGATTCTCGACCTGCCGGTCAAGGCCGGACTTGCGCGAGCGGCGGGGCGGGGCGGGGCGGATCGCTACGAGCGAATGGGCAAGGAATTTCACGAGCGTGTTCGACGCGGATTTCGCGACATCGCGCGCCGCGAGGCGCGGCGTTGCAGGCTGCTGAGCGCGGACGGTCCCGTCGATGCCGTCGCGGCCCGCGTGCGCCAAGCCGTGGCCGAGCGCTTTCGTCTCGTGCTGCGATGACCGACCCGCTGACGGTCGAACTCGGCCCACGCAGCAATCCGGGCTTGGTGGCGCAGGCAGCGGCCGAAGCGACCTTCCTTGCGGCATGGCGCAGCGGTCGCGTCCCGCACGCCTGGCTGTTTACCGGTCCCCGCGGCGTCGGCAAGGCGACGCTCGCCTACCGGATTGCACGCTTCGTCCTGTCCGGCGGGGAAGGGGAGACGCTTGCGCTCGATGCCGCGCATCCGACCTTTCGGCGCGTTGCCGCCGCCTCCCACGGCGACCTTGTCGTTCTGGAACCGGGTGCAATCAATCCCGAGACGGGCAAGCCCAGCCGCGAGATCGTCATCGGCCAGGTGCGCGCGCTGACCGGATTTCTCAGCCGGACCTCGGCAGAAGGCGGCTGGCGCGTCGCGATCATCGATACGGCGGAGGCGATGAACCGGAACGCCGCCAACGCGCTGCTCAAGGTCCTCGAGGAGCCGCCTGAGCGCTGCCTGATCATCCTCACCAGCAACGCGCCCGGAAGGCTGCTGCCGACGATCCGCTCGCGCTGCAGGCGCTTGCCGATGGCCGCGCTCGACGATCCGACCGTCGCGCGGCTGCTGGTGCGATATCGCGGCCTGCAGGCGGCGGATGCGGCCGACATCGCCCGCCTGGCAGGCGGGTCGATCGGTCGGGCCGTCGAACTCGCCGATCATGGCGGGCTGGCACTCCACGAGGCGGTGGATGCGTTGCTGGCGCAGTTGCCTGCCCTTCCGGTGCCGGAGATCCACGCCTTCGCCGACCGGATCGCGCGGCCGCCCAAGGACGCCGGCGATTCATTCCCGCTGGCAATGGAACTGCTGGCGGACTGGACTGCCAGGCGCGCGCGCGCCGCCGGCCCCGGCGTCGTTGAAAGCTGGCTCTCGGTGTGGGACAAGATCGGCCGTCTGCAAACCCGCACCGACGCCATCAATCTGGATCGCAAGCTCGTCCTGCTCGACGTGTTCATGGCGATCGCCGATGCGGCGCGGAGCGCCCAGCCGAACCGACGCCGATGAACCGCTACTACATCACCACGCCAATCTACTACGTGAACGATGCGCCGCATCTCGGCCACGCCTACACGACCCTTGCGTGCGACGTGCTGGCGCGGTTCATGCGGCTGGACGGTCGCGCGGTCAAATTCCTGACCGGCACCGACGAACACGGTCAGAAGGTCGAGAAAGCGGCGGGCGCCGCCGGCATGGATCCGCAGAGCTTCACCGACAGGGTGTCGGAGAACTTCCGCACCCTGGCGAAGGTTCTCAACATCTCGAACGATGACTTCATCCGCACGACCGAGCCGCGACACATCCGTTCGAGCCAGGCGATCTGGAAAGCGATCGGACGCGGCATGTCGCCCAAGGGCCGGCCGAACATCTACCTCGGCAAGTACGCGGGGTGGTACGCGGTTCGTGACGAGGCGTTCTATGGCGAAGACGAGCTGACATCCGGGCCGGATGGCAAGAAGCGCGCGCCCTCAGGTGCCGAGGTCGAATGGGTCGAGGAGCCGAGTTACTTCTTCCGCCTCTCCGACTGGGGCGAGCATCTGCTGGCATTCTACGACGCCAATCCCGAGTTCATCGGGCCGGCGACCCGCCGAAACGAGGTGGTCAGCTTCGTGCGGCAAGGCCTCACGGATCTCTCGATCTCGCGCACCACTTTCGGCTGGGGCGTCAAGGTGCCCGATGCCGAAGGCCACATCATGTACGTGTGGCTCGACGCCTTGACCAACTACATCACTGCCGTCGGCTACCCGGACGAAACCTCACGCGAGTTTCAGACGTTCTGGCCCGCTGATCTCCACATGGTCGGCAAGGACATCGTGCGCTTCCATGCCGTCTACTGGCCCGCCTTCCTCATGGCCGCCTCGATCGCGCCGCCGCGGCGCGTGTTCGCGCACGGCTGGTGGACGGTCGAGGGCCAGAAAATGTCGAAGTCGCTCGGCAACGTCGTCGAGCCGGTGAGGCTGATCGAGACGTATGGGCTCGACCAAGTCCGCTATTTCCTGCTCCGCGAAGTGCCTTTCGGCCAGGACGGCAATTTCTCGCATCGGCAGATGATCCTTCGCATCAACAGCGATCTTGCGAACGATTTCGGCAATCTCGCTCAGCGCGTCCTGTCGTTCATCGCCAAGAACGCCGGCGGCGAGGTGCCAGCGCCCGGTGCGTTCACGGCTGATGATGAGGCGCTGCTGGCCGGGGCAGGGCGCCTGCTCGATGCGGTGCGGGGACGGCTCGAGGAGCAGGCGTTCCACCTCGCCCTCGACGCGATCTGGGACGTCGTCGGCACGGCCAACCGCTATGTCGACGTGCAGGCCCCGTGGACGTTGCGGAAGACCGATCAGGCACGGATGAAGACCGTGCTCTATGTGCTGATCGAGACGATCCGCCAGCTCGCCATTGTCACCCAGCCGGTGATGCCCGGAACGATGGGGCGGCTGCTGGATCAGCTCGCGGTGCCGGCGAATCATCGGGGCTTCGCGCAGATCGGCACCCGGCTGGTCCCCGGCACCAGGTTGCCGCCGCCGACCGGGCTCTTTCCGCGCCACGTGGAAGCGACTGGCGCCTGATATCGCGCGCATCGCGCTTGCGCCGACCGCAATTGAACGATCGGGTCGAAACGAGTACCGAGTGCCGATGCTGATCGATAGCCATTGTCATCTGGACTACCCAGACCTCGCCCCGGATCTCAGCGGCGTGATGGCGCGTGCGGCCAATGCCGGGGTCGGCGCAATGCTGACGATCGGGACGCGGATGCGCGATTTTCCTCGCGTCCGCGCGATCGCCGAGGCGTATCCGCACGTCTTCTGTTCGGTCGGCATCCATCCTCACGAAGCTGCCAACGAAAGTGCCGATGCCGCAGCGCTGGTCGCGGCGGCGGCCCACCCGCGAGTCGTCGGGATTGGCGAGACTGGCCTGGACTACTTCTACGACCGCAGTCCGCGGCCGCAACAGCAGGACAATTTCAGGATCCATGTCGCGGCTGCGCAGCAGACCGGGCTGCCGCTGATCGTCCATACGCGAGACGCCGACCAAGATACTGCCGCAATCCTGCGCGAAGCCGTGGGGCAGGGGCCGCTCTCCGGCGTGCTCCACTGCTTCACCTCGTCGCAATGGCTTGCCGAGCAGGCTCTCGCCCTCGGCTTTTACGTTTCGATCTCCGGGATCATCACCTTCAAGAACGCGGACGAACTGCGGCGGACGGTCCGATCGCTGCCGCTCGATCGCCTGCTGGTCGAGACCGATGCCCCATTTCTAGCGCCGGTGCCGATGCGCGGCCGGCCGTGCGAGCCGGCCTTCGTCGCACATACGGCCGCCAAGGTCGCCGAGCTCAAGGGGATCAGCCGGGACGAACTGGCGGCCCGAACCACCGCCAATTTTCGCACCCTCTTCCCCAAGGCCGCGCTTCCGGCGGGGCCATGAAGGTCACCGTCCTGGGCTGCGGTGGCTCCGGCGGTGTGCCGCTGATCGGCTGCCGTTGCGCGGTGTGCTGTTCCGCGGACCCGCGCAATACGCGCAGCCGGGTCTCAATCCTGGTCGAATCGAGCGCCGGCACCCGCATCCTCGTCGACGCGTCGCCCGATCTGCGTCAGCAGTTTCTCGCCAACGGCATCACCACCGTCGATGCCGTGATCCTGACCCATGCCCATGCCGACCATCTCCACGGCATCGACGACCTCCGATCGGTCAATTTCCACCGCAACGCTCCGCTGGATGTCTGGGGCGACCGCGAGACGATCGCCCAAGCCACGAGGCGGTTCGATTACGCCTTTGAAGCGCCCCGGACCAACAAGGGCAGCTGGTACGCGCCGTCGCTGGTACCGCGGGTCATCGAGGGTGCGGCGGTCCAGGTCAGGGACATCGCCGTAACCACCTTCAATCAGATCCATGGCGGGAGCCGGCCGCCGACCCTCGGACTTCGCTTTGGCCGATTTGCCTACTCGACCGATGTCCTCGAACTGCCCGAGGCGGCCTTTGCCGCCTTGGAAGGGATCGACGTCTGGATCGTCGACTGTCTCCAGGAAGCGCCGAGTCCGGCCCACAGCCACCTGGCGCAGACGCTTGGCTGGATCGCCCGCGTGAAGCCGCGGCGCGCCATCCTCACTCACATGAACCATCATCTGGACTACGCCGCGCTGGCGGCTAAGCTGCCGCGAGGCGTCGAGCCAGGGCGTGACGGCTTGGTCATAGACGTCGCTGAGTTATGAGTCGAAATAAGGATGCTATTGATCTGAAAGATATTGAGATACATAATTTGCGATAATATACATTATGCGATCATTATCGATCGCAATCCAACGACCGAGCCTGGCGACAGCAACCAGCCCGAGGCGCTTCATGCCCCCCGAACGACCGCCGCCCCCAGCGTCCAATCGCCCCATCGATCGCCTCTTGGCCGTCATGGCCCAACTGCGGCATCCCGAGCATGGATGTCCCTGGGACGTCGCGCAGAGCTTCGCCACGATCGCGCCATTCACGATCGAAGAAGCTTACGAAGTCGCTGACGCAATCGAGCGCAACGACTTGATCGGATTGAAAGAAGAGCTCGGAGACCTGCTCTTTCAGGTGGTCTTCCATTCCCGCATGGCCGAGGAAGCCGGACAGTTCGACTTCGACGGTGTGGCCGCCGATCTTGCGGCAAAGATGATCCGCCGCCATCCCCATGTCTTTGCGGCTGCCGCCGAAGTCCGGGACGCCGACACTCAGACCGTCGCCTGGGAAGCCCACAAGGCCGCGGAACGCCAAGCTCGCCATGGCGGTGGCGACGTCTCGGCACTCGCCGGCGTGCCCGTCAACTTGCCGGCACTCGTTCGGGCGCAGAAGCTTCAGAAGCGCGCATCGCGCGTCGGCTTCGACTGGAATGACCCGCGCCCTGCCCTCAACAAGCTGGCGGAGGAGATCGACGAGCTTCGGGCGGAGCTCGATGCGCCGGACCGCGATGCCGGCAAGGTCGAAGAGGAAGTCGGCGACCTTTTGTTTGCTGCGGTCAATGCCGTTCGGTTGGCGGGCGCCGACGCCGAAACGGCTCTGCGACGCGCAAATGCGAAGTTCGAGCGCCGCTTTGCTCGTGTCGAGGCGTTGCTCGCCGGCCGGGGCCGTACTGCCGCGACGTCCACCCTGGCCGAAATGGACGAACTCTGGAACGCGGTGAAGATCGAGGAGCGCAAGGACGCCAGCGCCGGCTGACGGCTGCCGGACAGGCGCCGAATGCTGATGCGGGGCACGCCGGTTTCGGGTATCAGGAACGTCGACGACTGGGCGGGAACAAACGGGTACCGCCCACCGTTCTTCGGCCATGAAGCCCAATCACGCCCTCAAAGCCCGCCCTCTTCCCATGGACGATCGTACCCTACCGCCCATCGCCGTCGCCGCCCCCGTGCTCGACGGCAATGAGCGCCAATATGTGCTCGAGTGCCTCGACACCACCTGGATATCTTCCGGCGGTCGCTTCATCCCGCTGTTCGAACAGGCCATCGCGGGCGCGTCGCAAACCCGGTTCGGGGTCGCGACGAACAACGGCACGACGGCGCTGCACCTGGCGCTTGCCGCCATGGGCATCGGGGCCGGCGATGAGGTCATCGTCCCGACGCTCACCTATATTGCGTCGGCCAATGCGGTCCGCTATTGCGGCGCAACGCCGGTCTTCGTCGACTGCGAAGCGGAGTGCTTCAATCTCGACCCCGCTCAACTCGAGGCGAAGGTCACGCCGCGCACCAAGGCGATCATGCCGGTGCATCTCTATGGTCATCCCGTCGACATGGACCCGGTGCTCGATCTGGCGCGCCGGCGAGGACTGAAAGTGATCGTCGATGCCGCGGAGGCATTGGGGGCCCTCTACAGGGGCCGGCCGGTCGGCGCGCTCGGCGACTGCGCAACCTTCAGCTTCTTCGGCAACAAGGTCATCACCACCGGCGAGGGCGGGATGGTCGTCACCGACGACGAAGCCCTCGACAAGCGGATGCGCTTCCTGCGTGGCCAGGGGATGGACCCGGGGCGCCGCTACTGGCATCCGGAGATCGGCTTCAACTATCGGATGACCAACGTCGCCGCGGCGATCGGCCTCGGCCAGGCGGAACGTCTGGATCATCACCTCGAGGCGCGCCGCAGGATCGCATCCTGGTACGCCGAGGCGCTCGCCCCGGCGAGCAACTTCATCATTCGTCCGATCGAGAAGCCGTGGGCGCGTCACGCGTACTGGATGTACACGGTGACCCTCGGCGATGCCGTGCGGCGTTCGCGCGACGAGATCATGAAAATGATGGCGGCGCGCGGGATCGAGACGCGGCCGGTCTTCTATCCGGTCCACCAGATGCCGCCGTACAGCGATGCGGTCGGCCCCTTCCCCGTGGCGGACCGCGTGTCTGCGAAGGGAATCAACCTCCCCACCCATGGCCTGCTGACCCGGTCGGATGTCGAGCGCGTCGCGGCCACGCTGATCGAGTGCGCGCGCGACTGACCGGCCGCGACGCGGCGTCGAATAGCGCCCTGTCCAGCCGACGCAGGGTCTGCTAGACGAACCGCATTGCCCTGCGCCAGCAGGAAGCCGGCAGGGCATTCTTTATCGGGCCAAGGACGTGTCACGGCTGCGCCGCACACTCGAACAGATTCTGTCCTGGGACGACATCCGCCTTGTCGCGTCGCTGTCGTCCAAGTATTGCCAGCCCTATCGCTACCGGCTCATCGGTGCCGCGATCTGTCTGTTCATATCGTCGAGCGCGATGGCGGGCTTGATCCTGCAGATCAAGCCGATCCTCGACGGACTGATGCAAGGGGGTGACCCGACGCTTGTCTGGCGCATTCCGCTCAGCGTCATGGGACTGGTCACGATCAACGGTATCGCCCTTTACCTCCAGGGCGTCTTGAACGACTCCGCGATGCAGCGGGTCATAGAGGCGCTGCAGATCGACCTCTTCAAGCGGGCGATTCACGCCGATCTGGCGGAGATCGACGCCCATCACAGCAGCAGGATCGTAGCCCTCCTCGTCGGCCAGATCGGTGCGGTCGTGTCGGGCCTCACGCGGGCGATCGTCGTGGTCGCGCGCGACATCTCGCTCTGCGTCCTTCTCGTCGCGATCATGTTCTTTCGCGACTGGCAGTTGGCCCTCCTGGTCTTCGTGACGATCCCGCTGCTGGGCATCGGCGTGCGGACGATCAACGAGAACATCCGCCGCGCGATGGACCACACGATGACGGCCCATGCGCGGCTCACCCAGGCCCTGCACGATGTCGTCGTCGCCAACCGGCTGATCAAGCTGAACGGCGCCGAGGCGGTCGAGCGCGAACGCTTCCGCGAGGCGACCGCGACGCGCGAAGCGCTTTCGATGTCCATGACCCGCCTGCGCTCGGCGACCACGCCGATCAACGAATTCATCGGCGGCTTGGCGATCGGTGCGGTCATTTTCTACGCCTCGTACCGCAGCCAGGACGGGGCCAGCTTGGGCAATCTCGCGTCGTTCCTGGGCGCGCTCGCCGCCGCCTATCGGCCGCTCAAGCGCACCGCCGCGACGCTCGCGACCGTGCAGGAGAGCATCACCGCAGCGCGGGCCGTCAAGGCGGCGCTCGACGTACAGCCGACGATCGTCGACGCGCCGGATGCGCGGCCGCTGGCCGTCACCGCCGGCGCGGTACGCTATGAAGGCGTGACGTTCGGATACTCGCCGGAGCGTCCCGTCATCCACGACCTCACGCTCGACGTTCCGGCCGGTGCCACGGTCGCCCTCGTCGGCCAGTCGGGCGGTGGCAAGAGCACGCTTCTGGCCCTGATCGCCCGCCTCTACGAGGTCAACTCCGGCTGCATCACGATCGACGGCCAGGACATCCGTCAGGTGACGCTTGCGTCGCTGCGCCGATCGATGGCCGTCGTCAGCCAGGACACGACGCTGTTCGATGCGAGCGTCTACGACAACATCGCCTACGGAACGCCGAACGCAACACGCGAGCAGGTTTTCGCCGCCGCTGAGGCCGCTGACGCGCATCGCTTCATCGGCGAATTGCCGCGCGGCTACGACACGCCCGTCGGGCAGCGCGGCGTCCTGCTGTCCGGCGGACAGCGCCAGCGCATCGGAATTGCGCGCGCATTGCTGCGCAACACGCCCATTCTTCTGCTCGACGAGCCGACCGCCGCGCTCGACGCGCGCTCGGAGCGCGCGGTCAAGGACGCGCTGAAACGGCTGATGCATGGCCGCACGACGATCGTCATCGCACACCGGCTGTCGACGATCGCCGACGCCGACCGGATCCATGTCATCGAGGGAGGGCGGATCGTCGAATCCGGCACGCATGCGGATCTGATCCGCCGCGACGGCGCGTATGCTCGCCTCTACAGCGCGCAGGCGACTTCAGAGGCGGCGTAGCCGATCCGCCCGATCACACCCTCACCTTGGTGCGCTGCCAGCGATATGTGAGCCAGGCCCCGGGACCCTCGCTGCGCGGCGCGTGGTCGCGCGCGACGGCAACGTAGCGCGCCGCCGCATCCTGTGCGCCGTGCGCATAGGCCTGCCGGGCGAGGGCGAGCGCATTGCGTCGAACCTCTCGCGCAATGTCGCGCGGACGGACACCGAGTGACGCGGCATTCTCGCGCGTCACCACTTCCCAGGTCCCGGTTGGGTCGGATTGTCCGCTCGCGCGCAGTCGCGCCGCGGCCCGGGCCGCCAGCGCCGAGAGCGACTGCTGGACAAGGTCGCCGATCCGGTCGGCATCGAATCGTCGCCGATAGGACACCGTGACGATCGGCAGGTTGGCGAGCCCGTGACGCTCGGCAAGACGAAGCCAGAGGTCGTAGTCTTCCGCAAGACGGTAGGCTGAACGATAGGGCATCACGTCGCCCAGTGCGGAACGCCGGATCATCGCCGTGGGGTGCGCGACGCAGTTTGTCCGCTGAAGGGTCGCCGCAATCTGGTCCGGATCGGTCGGCGGTTCGATGGTCTTGACGATCGCACCGCTGTCGTCGATCACGTCGTACGCGGACCCGACCGCCGCGATCTGTGGGCGCGCAAGCAGAAAGGACAGCTGCCGCGCGAGGCGGTCCGGACGCGCGATGTCGTCGCTGTCCATTCGCGCGATGAATGCGCCGCTCGATTCCCCGATGCCGCGATTGAGTGCGGCCACGATGCCCCGGCGGCCGAGCTCGATGACGCGGACCCGCCCGTCGAGCGCGGCGAGGCGGCGCACGATGGCCAGACTGTCGTCGGCCGAGCCGTCGTCGACGGCAATCAGTTCGAACTGCGTGAAGGTCTGCGCGAGAATGCTCCGGACGGCGTCATCGAGATGCCGGCTGGCATTGAAGACGGGCATGACCACGCTGATCGCCGGTGCTGTCGCCACGCAATGTCCTTCGCCGTCTCTCTCGAATTTCGAGCCTATATGCGGTGTGTCCGCCGAAGCATCCCGGGTCGCGCACTCTATCCATGTCGATCCGGGATTTGTACATCGACAGCGGCGCGCCGGTCCTGTACGCAGGGCCGGAAAATTTCCGCTTCTCGTCCGCCGCCAATGATTTGGATCGATCTTACCACCACACGCGCGCTTCGCGACCGCGGACCAGTCGGCATCACCCGCGTCGAACGTGCATTTGCACGGGCAGCTTTGGCGGCGTTCGGCCAGCAGATCCGGTTCATCCACTTCGATCGCTACCAGGATGCCTGGCTGGAATTCGACGCGCCGCGCGCCGCCGCGCTGCTCGCGCCGACCACCGATCGGTCGCGATCAGGCCACGGTGCGCGTGTCGAGCGCGGTACGATCGCAGGTCTCGCCCATCGGATGGAGCAGGCAGCGCGGCCGACGCTTCGCCGGCTGTCTGGTATCGGGCTGCGCGCGGTGGGCCGCGCAGCGCGCGTCGCACGGTTCGGCTCCGGCGACACGATCGTCCTTCTGGGCGACACCGCGACGCAGCGCGGAACGAAGCAGCTCGTCGACGCGACACGGGGCGGCGGATGCAGGCTCGTCGCGATGTGCTACGACCTGATCCCCTGGCGGCTCCCTCACTACTTTTCCGACGCGGCCTCGGTGCAGCGCTTCTGCGAGAATCTCGTCGGTTTGCTGCCGCATGTGGACGCGATGATCGTTCCGTCCCATGCGACCGCCCGTGACCTGCAGGCATTCGCGGCCGAGCGCGACCAGCCCGCGCCGAACGTCAAGGTGATCGCGCTTGGCAGCAACTCGGCCGATTTGGCCGCGCCGCGCCAGCCAGAATGGGCGGACGCGCTGCTGGCCTCCGGCTTCGTGCTTTGCGTCGGGACGGTGCAGGTACGGAAGAATCACCGCCTTCTCTACAACGTCTGGCGTCGAATGGCTGAACGTGGCGTCCCCGCGATCCCGCCATTGGTGCTCGCCGGCGATGCCGGATGGCTGACCGGCGACGTCCGATCGTTGATCGCCAACGATCCGCTTACCAGGGATCGCATCCGCTTGACCGGCGCGATCGACGATGCGGAGCTCGCCTGGCTCTATCGGCACTGTCGCTTCAGCGTCTACCCGTCGCTCTACGAGGGATGGGGCCTGCCGGTCGCGGAAGGGCTGGCCGCCGGCCGGCCATGCATCGCGTCGTCGAGTTCGTCGATTCCAGAGGCCGGAGCGGGGCTCGCGACGCTGGTCGATCCGCTGGACTTTGCCGGTTGGTACGAAGCGGTCTGCCGCCATGCCGGGGACGACGCATTCGTGCGCGACTGCGTCGACCGCATCAAGAGGGCGCCGCCGCTGCTCGACTGGAACGCCGCCGCGCAGGGATTCGTGGCGCTGCTTGGCGGCGTCGCGCGCGCAGCCTAGGCGATCTGCGTCGCAATCGTGGCCGTCATCTCCCGCGAATTCACCGCGGCGGCATCCTCCGGACCGCCTTGCGCGGCATAGAGGCCGGCGTAGTAGCCGCGGCGTGCAAGCAGTTCCGCATGCGTCCCGGACTCGGCCACGCGCCCGTCGACGATGACGCAGATGAGATCCGCATCGGCGATCGTCGCGAGGCGATGGGCGACGATGATCGTCGTCCGGTCGCACATGATCCGCTTCAACGTGGCCTTGATCGCCTTTTCGGTCTCGTAGTCTAGGGCCGAGGTCGCCTCGTCGAGCAGGAGGATGGGGGCATCCTTGAGCACGGCCCTTGCGATCGCAATGCGCTGGCGCTGGCCGCCGGACAGCAGGACCCCGCCCTCCCCGACCCGCGTCGCATAGCCTTCCGGAAGCGACTGCACGAACTCGTCGATCTCTGCGGCCCGGGCCGCCTGCTGGATCTGCTCGATCGTCGCGCCCGGGCGCCCGAAGGCGATGTTCTCGCCGATCGTGGCATCGAACATGAACGTATCCTGCGTCACCATCGCGATGGCCGCGCGCAATGACACCAGTCTCACCTGCCGGATGTCCATGCCGTCGATTGCGATCCGACCCGACCCGACGTCGTAGAGTCGCGGAATCAGCGAGATGATCGTCGTCTTGCCGCCGCCCGACGGCCCGACGAGCGCGACGACGCGACCGCGTTCCGCACTGAAGGTGACGTTCTGGAGCGTTGGCGGGCCATCGCCGCGATAGGAGAACGCGACGTTCTCGAAGACGACCCGGCCGTCGCGCAGCTCCAGCGGTTCGGCGTCCGGCGCGTCGACGATCGCGGGCTTGAGATCGAGCGTGGTCTTGATTGCACGCACGGCCATCAGTCCCTGCGTCAGGCCTGCGAGCGTGCGGGCCAGCCGCTTCAGCGGCTGATGAGCGACGACGAGCGCGCCGATGAACGACGCCAGCGTGCCGGGCGACGTCTCGCCCGCGTAAGTGCGCAGCGCCGCGTAGAGCAGGACGCCGGCGATCGCCAGCCCGCCGACGATCTCGTTGACCGGCGTCGAGATCGACGCGACGCGCGACTGCCGCATTGCAAGGCGGCGGCGCTCCCGCGTCGCCGCCTCGAAGCGGGCGACCTCGACGCTCTCGGTTCCTTCGAGTTTCACCGTGCGCATGGCGGCGAAGACTTCCGTCAGCGATCGACTGGTCTGCTGCATGACATCCATCAGCAGCCGCGTGCTCGACTTGAGCTTGCGGCTGATCGTCCGAATGCCAATGGCCATCAGCGGGGTGACGACAAGCGCGATGATGCAGAGCTGCCAATCGCGCATCAGCATGATGGCGAACATCGACAGGCAAAGCAGCAGATCGCGAAACATGGTGATGCCCAGGCCCGCCACCGTGCCGACCGCCATGGCGGTGTACTGCATGCCGACCGTCAGCACATCGCCGCTATGTGTCCGGTTGATCGTCGCGATGTCGGCTTCGAGGTAGCGGTCATACAGATCGTTCTGGAGCGCGGTCATGATCGCCTGATTGATCCGGTCGCTCAGCAGCCCATGCGCATAGGTGGCAGTGCCGTTGATGGCCGACATCGCCAGGACGGCGAACGGGATCAGCCAGATGATTTCCTGGTTCTGGCGGACGAAGCCTTCATCCAGGGCCGGCTGGATGATCCAGATCAGGGCGGTCGTGGCGGCCGTGGAAATGAACAGGCAGGCCGTCGCCAGCACCATGTGCCAGCGGTGGCGCCGGACGTAGCGCTTGTCGAACCAACGGATCAACGCGAAGTCGTCGCGTGTAAGCATGCAAACCCGGCAATGGACGATTGGCAGGCCGTCTCGCCTTGGGGCGGCGAACAGACGGCGTGCTAGGCCTTAAGGGGAAATCGACCACGGCGCAAGCACTGCGATGACCCTTGGGAAAGGGGCGCCGCTTCAGCCGGCCGCGCGCAGCCGGGCCGCGTCGCGGAACGCCACGAGCTCCGGAATCTGCCAGTGCTTGGTGCGCTTGATTTCGGCCTCGACCAGGGCGAGATAGTTCACCGCAATTGCCCGCTCCGCAGCCGAAAGCGGCTCCGGGCGCTCGAGCCGGCTCTGGATGATCGCGATCGTGTTGATGCTGATCACCATGAGCCAGTCGGCCGTGTTGCCGTCCAGGCTGGTCACCAGCTCGTGGATGCGGGCGAGCCGCTCCATGCGCAAGAGGCGGTCGGCGCTCTCGTCGAGACGGATCGCCCCCTCCCATTCGCGTCGCAGCTCATCGATGATGCCGTCGTGCCAGTTCTCGACGGTGCCGCCGGCGAGTGTGGCGCGCCTGATCGTCCGCAGCCATGTTGAAAGCCATTCGGCGAGCCGCACGGCGTCGCCGTGATCGGCCGGGCGGCGGACTGCACTTCCGCTTGCCCGGATGCGCTGCAGCAGGCGCGGGACGATCGATGTGTCGATCGCCGCCGGCAGTTCGCCATAGGCCTCGCGGACGAGGAACTTGGCGTCCGGATGCTC
>JAEUKZ010000094.1 GCA_016793045.1 Alphaproteobacteria bacterium | reverse complement strand
CCACGGCCGGCCGCGCGATCTGACGGTCGATCCGCGCCGCGAGCGCCGCGCTGACCGGTGTCATCGGCAGCCGCAGATCGGGCGCGCGCAGCAGGCCGGCGCGCCACAGCCAATGCTTGATCGGCGCGGGGTTCGGTTCCGCAAAGAGCAGCGTCGCGAGCTCGGCAAGCGCGCCCCAGCGCGCAAGGGCGCGCCCGCGATCGCCGTCGCGCAGATCGCGGAAGACCGCCGCGAAGCCATGCGGATCGACATGGGCGGCGGCGAGAATGCCGCCGTCGGCGCCGTGCGCGACGGCCGAGAAGAACAGCGCGTCCTCGCCGGTCATCACCGCGAAACCCTGCGGACGGGCGCGCAGCAGCTCGAAGGTCTGCGCATGGTTCGCGCAGCAGTCCTTGACGCCGATGACACGCTCGAGCGCCGCGAGGCGCAGCAGCGTGTCGTTCGCCATGTTGACGCCGGTTCGATAGGGGATGTTGTAGATCGCGATCGGCTTGGCGCTCTCGGCGTGGATCGCTTCGAAGTGGCGATAGAGCCCTTCCTGCGACGGCCGGGTGTAGTAGGGGCAGGCGATGAGATAGCCGGCGACCGGCCAGTCGCGCGTGGCGCGGACGGCCTTGACCAGCTTGCGCGTGTCGCTGCCGGACAGGCCGAGCCAGAGCGGCACGCGTGCGCCCGTCGTCTCGGCGGCGTGATGCACGAGCCGCTCGGTCTCGTCGCTGTCGAGCGTCAGGCCTTCGCCGGTGGTGGCGGCGAGGATCAGGCCGTCGATCGGCGCCGCGAGATAGTGGTGCAGCAGCCCGGTGAGCGAGGTCACGTCGAGCTCGCCGTCGTGGAACGGCGTGATCAGCGGCAGCCAGATGCCACTCATCTCGGTACGCGTTCGAAAGTGGGGTGCAGTCGTCATGGTCTTCTCCGGGGGCTATGGCCGCGTCGGCGAAGACGGATCGGAAAACAGCAAGGCCCCGTCGTCGCCGGCGGGGCCTCGTTGACATAGGTCGCGATGAACGCAGTCAGCGCGCGCGCATATCCTCGATCCCCGGATTGGGCCGGGGCTTTCGGGCGGACGGGATGCGGCGCGTGCGCATGGCGGCGGAGACTAGGCGCGACCTGCGTGCCCGTCAATCGCCGATCGCTCAGGACAGGAGAAAGCGCTGAGCGAGGCCGATCAGTGCGCCTGCGAGCACGAGCCAATGGATGGCGATCTTGAGATGCTGCAGCGCCACGAAGCTGGCGGCGGCGAGCGCGACGCCGGCCCACGCGACGCGCCCGCCCTGGAACAGCACGCCCTGGGCAAGAAACACGCCGAGATTGAGGATCACGCCGACGACGGCGGCGGTGACTGCGCCGAGCGCGGCAGCGACGCGCTTGTTGGCGTGCAGCCCTTCGACGTAGGGGGCGCCGAGCAGGATGAACAAAAAGCTCGGCAGGAAGGTGACATAGCTCGTCAGTGCCGCCGCGATGGTTGCGGCAGCAAGGGGTGGCAATGCGCCGGGCGCATTCCAGCCGGCGAAGAAGCCGACATATTGCAGCACGAGGATGAGCGGCCCCGGGGTCGTCTCGGCGAGCGCGAGGCCGTTGAGCATATCCGCCGGGGTCAGCCAGCCATAGTCGTTGACGGCGGCTTCAGCGACATAGGGCAGCACGGCATAGGCCCCGCCGAAGGTGACGAAGGCAGCCTTGGTGAACAGCGTCGCGATGTCGGCATAGGGCGCACGGCCGGCCAGAGCGATCGTGCCGAATACGGCGGCGGCCCAGAGCGCGACGAAGACCCCGATCAGGGCGGCGACGCGGAACGGCGAGCGATGGGCGGCCGCATGTGCGACGTCGTTCGCGGCGGCCGCACCGTGGTTCCCTTGCGCGAACGGCGAGACCGGTCCCGGCCAGAGCCATCCGATCGCCGCGGCCGCGAGGACGATCCAGGGAAAGTCGATGCCGGCCACGAAGATCGCGATGAAGGCCGCGACCGCAAGTGCGACGGCCGGCCACGAATGCAAGGTCCGCGATCCGACGCGCCAGACGGCTTGCGCAATCACCGCGATGATCACCGGCTTGAGCCCGTCGAAGATCGCGGCGACGAAGGGCAGGCTGCCATGCGCGGCCGCGACCCAGGACAGCGCGAACAGCACGATCGCGCCGGGAATGATGAACAATCCTCCCGCGGCGATGCCGCCCCAGGTGCCATGCAGCCGCCAGCCGATATAGGTTGCGAGCTGCTGCGCCTCGGGGCCCGGCAGCAGATTGGCGAAGGTGAGCCCGCGCAGGAATGCGCCCTGGTCGATCCAGCGTTTCCGGTCGACCAGCTCGTGCTGCATGATCGCGATCTGGCCGGCGGGGCCGCCGAAATTGATGCAGCCCAGCTTGAACCAGAAGCGCAGCGCTTCTGCGAAGCTCGGGGCCGCGGGATCGCGCGAAGGCGAGGATGCGTCGGGCACGGGCAACTCCAAGTCAGGGGCGCTTGCGCGTCGGCACGCGCCGGCTGAAGTGGCGGTAGAGATCGTCGAATATGGTGCCGCCGCGTTCGAGCCGCGCGTCGTCGTCGTCCGTCCCCGCGGCGATGCCGGAGAGGATTGGCGCGATGCCGGCCGCTTCGGGCCGGCGGAACTTCTCGTCTTTGAGGTCGAGGTCGTGGACGATCTCTGCGATCGCGGCGAGGGCGGGGTCGACGAGGCCGGCGCGTGCCAGCAGCACCTCGAAGGTGCAGCGGTCGCCTTCGTGGGTGAACTCGGCCTCGAACATGTCGAAGCGCACTTCGCCGGTCCGTGGACGATGGTCGCGCTCGACGAAGCGGAAGCGCGCCTTCGGATCGAGGAAGCGGCGGATCAGCCAGGCCGAGGCAATGCGGTCGACATGGACCGACCGGCGCGTCACCCAGACGGCGCCCTGCGGGATGCCCTTTGCCGGTCCCGCCACAGGGGCGGGTTCCGCGACTTCGGCGATGATCGCTGCGGCCGACTGGTTGCCGGTCGCGCCGAAGAAGTCGATCGCCGCGATTTCGGCGAGGCGGCGTCGAAAGCGGGGCAGGGCGTCGGCCAGCGCGTCGGGCTGGTCAGCGCGCAGGCGGCGGGCTTCGAGCGCGAGCGCGGCATAGTCCGCATCGCGCGCGGCGTTGAATAGAGCGACGACCTCGCCGTCGCTCATGCCGTCGACGATGCGTGCGGCAACGACCGTCGCATCGCCGCCGTCGGCGACGATCTCGCGGCGGAGCCACTGGAAGTCCTCGAGCGTGTCGTCGCGATTGGGCAGCGCATAGACGGTGTTCTTGAGCGCCACCGCGCCGAGCGCGTTGAGCCGCCGCCAAGCCTTCACGCGCAGATAGGCCGGCTTGGGCGGAAGCTGGTGGATGAACAGCAGCCAGCCCTCCGCCATGGCGTTCGGAAACGGTGCTTTTGCGGGGTCAGGTTTGCGGCGGCCAGCCATGTGTTTCCTGGGTCAGGGATCGGCACCAGGCGTGTAGCGCGTCGTAGACGACCATGCCGTGCCGCAGCATGGCGTGATCGTCGGGGAAGTTCGCCGACAAGCCAAGCGAGATCGCCAGCAGCCCTGCCGCCTGCGGCGCGAGCTCCGGATGGCCGGTGTCGGCGCCGCGCACGATCCGCGCGAGCCGCGCCAGCGCTGGATCGTCCAGCCGGTACTTGGCGAGAAAGGCATCGAAGCTGCACAACGGTCCGACATGCGACAGCTCGACGTCGGGAATGTCGTAGGGGATGGCGCCGGTACGCGCAGCCTCCGGGCGGACCTGGTCCGCCGGCACGAACAGGAATTCCGGCTCGCGATCGATGAAGCGCGCCACCAGCCACGGGCAGGCGATGCGGTCGATCTTCGGACGTTCGCGGGTGATCCATTTCATGATCGTTCTCCTGCGGGTCAGGTCTTGGCCGCGACCGGGCCGCCGATCGCATGCCAGGCGGCGATGCCGCCGGCGAGCGGACGCGCCCTGCGTCCCGCGGCGATGAGCGCGTCGGCGACGTCGCGGCTCACGTTGTGACCGTAGACGCAGTAGACAACGATCGGCCGGTCGGTCGGCGGATCGTGCGCCCATTCGGCCACCTGCTCCGGGGCGCGCCAAACGGCACCGGACACGACGTCGCGGCCGGCCGCATAGGCTGCCGCACGGCGCACGTCGATGACGAAAGGCGGGTCGGGCGATGCCAGCGCCGTCCGCAGATCTTCCGGAGCGATGGCGTCTTCACCCCACGGCGAGGCGATCGTCGCGCCGCGCCAGCGGGCCGTGACCGCCGCCCAGTCGATATTCGCCATGAATGCTTCGACATACGCCGCTGCATCGGCCCCGTAGTCGAGTGCGTAGGCGTGCTCGTACATGTCGAGGACGAGCAAGGGGCGCGCGCCGACCGGCGCGTGCGTGTGATCGGCGGCCCAGCTGTTGACCAACCGGCCGGTTGCGGCATCGACGCACAAAAGCACCCAGCCTGATCCGCCGGAAAGCGCACGGCCCATCGCGGCGAATTCGGCGCCCCAGCGTTCGACGCTGCCGAAATCCTTCGCCAAGGCGGCGGCGAAGTCGTCCGGCGGAGCGCCGCCCGCGCCACCGAGATTGGCGAAGTAGAGTTCGTGCAGCGTCGCGGAGTTGCGGGCGATGAGCTCTTCGCGCTTGAGGCCGTTGAGGGCGAATCCGGCGCCGCCGGCCGGATCGAACGCCGCGACGGTCCGCTCGATCGTGCCGAGCCGGCGCAGCGCCCCGCCGTAGTTGTTCTCGTAGTGGCCGGCGATCAGGCGTTCGGACAGGCCACGCAGCGCCTTCGGTTCGAGGAGCAGGGCCGCCACACGATGCAT
>JAEUKZ010000084.1 GCA_016793045.1 Alphaproteobacteria bacterium | reverse complement strand
GCGCATCCGGCTGGCGCCGACGGTCACGGTGGACGTCTCGGGCGACGTCGCCGGCGGGACGGCGTCGCTGGCGGCGCTGGGGACGACCGAGATCGGCGGCCGGGTCGATGCGCGCGGCATCAACGGCACCGGCGGCGCGGTCGACCTGTTCGCGCCGGTGATCACGCTGGAGAGCGCGGCGGTCGACGCCTCGGGTGCGGCCGGCGGCGGCACCGTCCGCATCGGCGGCGATCTGCGCGGCGGCGGCGACGCCCCGCACGCCGACAGCGTGCGTATCTCCGCGACGACGACGATCAGTGCCGACGCGACGGTCAACGGCGACGGCGGCACGGTGATCGTGTGGTCGGGCGGCGAGACGCTGTTCAACGGCGGGATTTCCGCGCGCGGTGCCGGCGGCGGCGCGGGCGGCATGGTCGAAACCTCCGGCGTCGAGCGCCTGTGGATCGGCGCGCAGACCACAGTCACGGTCGGCACCGGTACGTGGCTGATTGACCCACGCAACATCATCATCGATGCGAACTCGATGCCGTCGTTCAACAATCTCGACGGCAACCAGAACGTCACGGTCGGCTGGTCGAACCTCATCCCCGTGCTCGCCGGCGGCGGCACGCTGGTCATCTCGACCCGGGACGCGGGCACCAGTGTCGGCGCAGGTACCATCACCGTTGCCGCAAGCCAGACCTTCAATGCAACGGGCGAGATCCGCCTGCTCGCGCACAGCGACGTGATCATCAATCCGGGCGTCGTTCTGGAGAACACGAATTCCGGACGTCTTGTGGTGATTGCCGGCTGGGACGGCGTGCGGACCAACAATCTTGTCCAGATCACCGACATCGCAAGCGTGGCCAACATCACGCTCGGTGCCGGTGCCGCGCTGCGATTTCCTGGTGCGATCAAGCTGGTCAATCGCGGCGTGCTCACGGCGCCTGCGGGCAGCATTCGCTCGTCGAACGTCGAGCTCTACCAGAACCCGGGCGGATCGATCCAAGGCGCGATCGATGCCATCGACCGGGCGATACCAGTCGGAGCAAAAGTGTTGGTGGGTGCCGGGAACTACAGCGAGAACGTCGTCATCGCAGGCCTGCTCCCGACGTCGACGCTGCAACTGGACCGGATCGGGCTCGCCACAGAAGGGACCGTGGCCATCACCGCAGCCGATGCGTCGCGCCCCACTATCGCCATCCGGAGCGACAACGTCTATGTCGAGCGCCTTACCATCGCCGGCAGCAACGACGCGGGCGTGCGCGTGGACGGCGACGCAGCGGGACGCATCTTCACCAGGTTGTTCGACAACAGCATCACCGGCAACGCCGCCGGCATCGTGTTCGAGGGAGCGGGCACGTTTTCCGATATTCAGGTCATAAAGAACATCATCGCCAACGGTCCGATGCCGGGCACGCCCAGCATCGATGCCGGCCGCGGCATCGTGTTCCGGGGCAACACGCTGGGATCGCTCGTCGAGCAGAACACGATCACGTCGCCGGCGCGCGAGGGAATTCTCTACGTCGGGGCCGGCGCCGCCGGGGTCCTCAGCCATCGGCAGGTGGCGATCAGCGTCAACCGAATCGACAACCCGGGTCGCGCCGGCATCGCGCTGAGCGGCGATCTCACAAATGTGTCGGTCGACGTGAACACGGTCAGGAATGCCTTCGCCGGCGCCGATGCGGCGACGGTCGGGCTGCAGGGAGCGATCGACATCCGCGACGCGACGCTTGGTTTCGTCGACCCCGGCGGCCCGGCGCGGCTGGAATTTGCCAATGGCATGTTCGGCGCCGGCACCGGCCCGACCGAAGCGCATGCTGGCCTCATCATCATGCACAACGATCTCGGCGGTGCCGGCTACGGCGTCGCCATCGAGCGCGTGCGGCTTCGGCCTTCGACGCTGGACCTGGGTACGGCGATCGTCATCAACAACAACTACCTCGCGCCCGATCCGCGCGGCAATGTTCCGATCGTCGGCAACGCGCTGGGCGGCTTGCTGGTGAACGACGTTGCGCCCGAAGTCGCGCCGCCGCCCGGCGCGTCGGCGCCGATTCTCGCGGCCGGGAACTTTTGGGGCGAGAGCACCGTCGACAGCGGGCCCACCTTTGCCGCCGCACCCGGCGATGGCGCCAGCATCCAGGGCTCGGCTGCGGGCGATGTCATCGTCTCCGCCTGGCGGCTCAACCGCAATTTCGGGGGCTCCACGATCATTTTCGGGAACAAGGTGGGGGCTGGCTATATCGCCGGCAATTTCGTGCGCGTCGACGATGTCGACCAGATCACCGCGGGCGTGCGGCACGGCCCGGGCCGGAGCGACCCGCTCGGCCGCCTCACCCGCGGCGTGCTGCTCAGTCGCGACTACGAGTTCTCGCTGTTCGACAATCCCGCGTTCATGCCGCCGGCAGTCGTCGACGTGCTGCCCGGCGTCTATCGCAACGAGCGCGGCACGCCGTACGGCGCGGTCGTGCTCGACCGCGCCGGGCTCACCATCCAGGCCAGTACCTTTGGCGATACGCCGCCGCCGCTTTCGTTCAACCCCGACGCGGGCCTGCGCGACCCGGCGGCGCCAGTACGGCATGCCGACAACGAGGTTGTGCTCTATGGCGGCTTCCACATCGCCGACCAGGCTTTTACGCCGACATTCTTCCTGACGGTCGACGGAATCTCGATCCGCGGCATAACCATCATCGGCGGCAGCGCGACGCCACGCGAGACCAACAGCCAGACCGGCATCACCGCGGCTGGCTACACGGCCGGCGTCGTCGTCACCAGCGGCCAGAACCACCGCATCGAGAACAACGTCATCCTCGGCATCGTGCCCGACAGCGATCCGCAAGCGGCGGACTATGCGGCAGCGCTGGCGCGCACCGCGCTATCGACCGTGCCGCCTGCACCGCCGCCGGGGCCGCGCTACGGCGTCTTCATCCCAAGCCGCCCGACCCCCGCCGCCGATCTGGCGCCGCTGGGCACGGGCAACGGCACGCAGATTCTGCAGAACGACATCGTGGGTTGGCCGAGCGCCGGCGTCCACCTGCAGGGACAGGGCGCCACCGCGGGCAACGTCAGCCCCAACGGCGTCGCGGTGCGGCGCAACGCTTTTGTTGGGCCGATGGGGACGGGCGTCAGCGTCGAGAACCAGGTCGACGTGATCATCGCCAACAACTGGTTCCGTGATTTGCCCACCGCCATCGCCCTGGGCGGCGCAGTCGCGGGTTTCGGGCCGACGCAGATCATCGAGAACCAGTTTCGCTCGAATGTCGCCAACGCTGCGGCGTTCAGCAGCCTCGGCACCACAAGCGCCGAGTTCTCGCTCAATTGGATCGATCCCGGCCTCGCCACGGGCACGCTGGGCTTGCTCTCGACCTTGTCGACTGCACCATTGGCGTCTGACTTCCAGTCGCTCACGCCGGGCTTTCAGACCGGCCAAGCGCCGCCGCCGCCCCCACCCCCGCCGCCGCCTCCACCCCCGCCCCCGCCTCCGCCGCCTCCGCCTCCGCCGCCGCCGCCGCCGCCTCCTCCCCCGCCATCGGGCGAAGGGCCGGCGCCGGTACCGGAAACGCAGACGACCGAGGAGAATTTCGATCGCGTGCCGGTGGACCAGCCCTCGGTGTTCGTCGCCAACAGCTTCGCGGCGACGGGCACGCTCGGCCTGTCGGTGCCGGCCGATCTCGCCGGCATCGCGCCGGCTGCCGGCGGCCAGGCCTGCGCGGTGCCGCCTGCCGAGGCCGCGGCGAATGCCTTCCTGCTGTGGACCGGACAACCGGGCACGCCCGATCCGTCGCGCAGCGCGGACGCCTGCATCATGCCGCCCGGGCCGCCGGCGCCGCGCTGACCCCTCCCGCCCGGCTTTCGCCGCTGCAACTTGCGCGTGCTCTTGGAACACGCTAGGGTTGCAGCGGGGACAGGGACCGTGCGCGGGCGCGGCAGGGGGATCGGTTGCCGATCATTGCGTGGTGTGCCGCGCTCGCTGCGGCATTGCTGCTGGCCGCGTGCACGGATCGGGTCACGCCGCCGGTGGTTCCGGTCGAGGCCGCGGTCGTGCAGCTGCCCGCCGGCGGACGGATTCCGGGACGCTGGCTGGTCACGATCGATGCGGCCGCGTTGGACGCCACGCTGCAGGCGAATTCCGCACTGATGCTGCATGGCAACTACCCGATTGCGGGGTCCGGCCCGTTCCGCGAGGCCGCGAAGGCCATGGTCGCAGCGGTGGTCGAGACGGTCGAACCCGCCGCCGCGCCGTCCGCCGCCGGTGCTCGTGACGCACTGCAGGAAGCCGGGGTCGGGCGCATCACCATCCGCGTCGATCGCTTCGCGCCGATGCTGCAGGTCCAGACGCGGCAGGTGAGCCGGCTTTCCGCCGAGCAGACCGCCATCGTCGTCGCGCCGCTCACCGTGACGCTGTCGGTGCAGGCGCCGGATGGCCGCACCTTTCGCACCGTCATCACGGCGACGCGCACGGAACGCGGCCCCACGGACTTCACCGGCTCGGCCGACCGGCAGGTCGCGGCGGCGACGGCGAACGCGACGCGGCTGGCGATCGAAGCGATCGGCCAGCGGCTGGCGGCTGCGCCCTGGCTGCAGGCGCCGCCGCCGGCGCAGGCACCGGCAGCCGCGCCGCGCTGGTTGTGACAGCACCATGAATTGGCCGAGAATCGCGCCGTATGCTGTTGACTTGGCCGGGCAAACTCCCTAAATAGCGTAACGACGCCTCGACTTGGCATTTCGGCCGCGCCGCCCCGGGCCTCCAACGCCCGCCAGCGGCACCCCACCCCTTCGACGAAACCCTTCCCGCAGTCACGGTGTTATTGCGGGCTGGCCCGACCCAGGGGCGGCGATACGAGCACGGCGACCGAGCGTGCCAGCAAACCGGCATCAGGGCCGGACCCATTCCCTCATCGTCAGACCCGAAACCGGGTTCGACCGCGCCTTGTGCCCAATCCCGACCCTGCCGCAACATTCCCCACGAGCGACCCCCGAGAGCTATGAATCT
>JAEUKZ010000068.1 GCA_016793045.1 Alphaproteobacteria bacterium | reverse complement strand
GTCGGTCGGCCTGTCGACCGTGTTCGGCTGCACCTACGAAGGCGCGATCGCCGAAGCGGCGGTGGTGCGCCTCGCGGCGGATGCGATGGCGATCGGCGGCGACGATCTGAGCCTCGCCGACACCGTCGGCTACGCCAACCCCGCCCAGGTCAAGCGCATGGTGCGCGCGGTCCGCGCCGCGGTCGGCACGAAGCTCACTGGGCTGCACCTCCACAACACCCGCGGTCTCGGCCTCGCGAACGTCCTCGCGGGCCTTGAGGAAGGCATCGGTACCGTCGACTCGTCGCTTGCGGGGCTCGGCGGCTGCCCCTATGCGCCGGGCGCGTCCGGCAACATCGTCACCGAGGATCTGGTGTTCATGCTGGAATCGATGGGGCTGCGTACCGGTATCGATCTTGCGAAGCTGCTCGCGGTGCGTTCGATCATCGAGGCGGCGCTGCCCGATGCCGAACTCTACGGCAATCTCGCGCGCGCCGGCCTGCCCAAGGGCTTCGGGGCTGCAGCATGAGCGCGTCGCCGCTCGCCGGTATTCGCGTCGTCGAATTCGCGCATATGGTGATGGGCCCGAGCTGCGGCCTCATCCTCGCCGAGCTTGGCGCCGACGTGATCAAGGTCGAACCGCTCGAGGGCGACAACACGCGCCGCCTGACCGGATCGGGCGCGGGCTTCTTCCCGACCTACAACCGCTCGAAGCGCAGCATCGCGCTCGATCTGAAGCATCCGGAGGGTCAGGCGATCGTCCGGCGCCTGATCGAGCGCGCCGACGTCGTGACCGAGAATTTCCGCCCGGGCGCGCTCGACGCGCTCGGGTTCGGTGCCGACGACGTCGCCGCTTTCAATCCGCGCGCGGTCTATTGCTCCTTGAAGGGCTTCCTCTCCGGTCCCTACGAACGCCGCACCGCGCTCGACGAGGTCGTCCAGATGATGGGTGGTCTCGCTTACATGACCGGGCCGCCGGGACGGCCGTTGCGCGCCGGCGCTTCGGTCAACGACGTCATGGGCGGCATGTTCGCGGTGATCGGCATCCTCGCCTCGCTGCGCGAGCGCGACGCGAGCGGGCGCGGCGGACGGATCAAGAGCGGCCTGTTCGAGAACTGCGCCTTTCTCGTCGCGCAGCACATGGCGCAGCAGGCCGTTTCCGGCAAGAAGGTCTCGCCGATGCCGGCGCGCCTGCCGGCGTGGGGCGTCTACGACGTGTTCGCGACCCGCGACGACAAGCAGATCTTCGTCGGGGTGGTCACCGACCGGCAATGGGCCGCGTTTTGCGACGCCTTCGGGCGCGCCGATCTGGCGGGCGACGAGACGCTGGCGACCAATCCCAAACGCGTTGCCGCGCGCGAGCGCCTCATCCCCGAGGTGGCACGCATCCTCGCAGCCCGCGATGCCGCATCGGTGATGGCGATCTGCGAGCGAGTCGGGCTGCCGTTCGCGCCGATCGCGCGGCCTGAAGACCTGTTCGACGACCCGCATCTCAACGCCGCGGACGGTCTCGCCGACGTGACGCTGTCCGACGGCACGATGACGAAACTTCCGACGTTGCCGCTCGAACTCGACGGCGCCCGGGCCACGCAGCGCGGCGCGGTGCCGCGCATCGGCCAGGACACCGGCGCGATCCTTGCCGAACTCGGCTTCTCGCCGGCCGAGATCTCCGACATGGTCGCCGCAGGAATCGTCGGCGGGGTGGGGCGATGAGCCTCTACGCGCCGCCCGCCGAGCTGCCAACCGAGACGTTCGCGCGGCTGCCCGATGCGTTCCGGCGCTTGCGCCGGTCGGCCTGGTCCGATGCAAATCGCGGCGGCGAGCCCGCCGACTGCTTCCTCGAAGGACCGAGCTTCGATCGCGACGGCAATCTCTACGTCGTCGATATCCCCAACGGCCGCATCTTCCGCATCGCGCCCGACGCGACATGGACGCTGGTCGCAGAATATGACGGCTGGCCGAACGGGCTGAAGATCCATCGCGACGGCCGGATCTTCATCGCCGACTACAAGCGCGGACTGATGCTGCTCGATCCGGCGAGCGGCACGGTGGCGTCATTGCTCGACTCGCGGCACAGCGAGGCGTTCAAGGGCGTCAACGATCTCTTCTTCGCCGCCAACGGCGACCTTTATTTCACCGATCAGGGCCAGACCGGCCACCAGGACCCGACCGGCCGCGTCTATCGACTGCGCGGCGACGGGCGGCTCGATCTTCTGATCGCCACCGTGCCGAGCCCCAACGGCCTGGTGACCAATCTCCACGAGAACCAGATCTACCTCGCCGTCACCCGCGCCAACGCGGTGTGGCGGTTGCCGCTGATGCGCGACGGCACGGTCTCCAAGGCTGGGACCTTCATCCAGCTTTCGGGCGGCCTCGGCGGGCCCGACGGCATGGCGCTCGACGAGGAGGGAGGCCTGGTCGTCGCGCATCTGGGCATGGGTGCGTGGCGCTTCGACGCCCTCGGCCGGCCGACACACCAAATCGGCGCCGCCGGCTGCTTCATCACCAACGCCGCTTTCGGCGGCCCAGACCGGCGCACGCTCTATGCGGTCGATTCCGGAACCGGATCTGTGGTTACTGCCCGGATGCCGGTGCCCGGGCGCGCGATGTATTCGCACAGCTGAGGCCCGCCGATCGCATGGCGGCGCTGTTCACCATCGGGCACTCGAACCACCCGATCGCGCGCTTCATCGATCTCCTGCAGGCGCACGGCGTCGCGGCGGTGGCCGACGTTCGCTCGGTTCCCTTTTCGCGCCGACATCCGCAATTCTCGCAGCGCGCCCTCGCGGACTCGCTGGACGCGGCCGGCATCGACTATCTCGCCCTCGGCGACGGCCTTGGTGCCCGTCCGCGCGACCCGGCATGCGTCGTGGACGGACATGTCGATTACGACCGCATCGCCGCACGCCCCGCGTTCGCTCTCGCGCTCGATCGGGTCAAGGCCGAGGCGGCGTCACGGCCGATCACGCTGATGTGTGCTGAGCGCGAACCGCTCGACTGCCATCGTACCGTCCTGGTGTGCCGACACCTGCGTGGCGCGATACCCGCGATCGCACATATCCACGGCGACGGCGCCGTCGAGCCGCACGCGGCGCTGGAGCGCCGCATGGCGGAGGTCCTTGGGGTTGCGCCGCCGCCGCTGCTGGCGGATCCGGCGGCATGGGAGGCGGCGATCGAGGCGGCGTATCGACGCAAGGCCGCGGAGATGACGGGAATGAGGTGACCGCGACGGGTGTTGGTTTGGATGCGGTGGGCGCAGCAAATCAAGGGAGCGCAAGTTGGACCAGCGAATCATCAATCTCTACGACACGTTCACCCATGGCGGCATGGACCGCCGCAACTTCATGACGCGACTGTCCGCGCTCGCCGGTGGGACGGCGGCGGCGAGCGCGCTCGTGCCGTTGCTCGAAAGCAACTACGCGCTGGCGCAGACGGTGGCAGAGAATGATCCGCGCCTCGCGACCGAGACGATGGCGATCCCCGGGGCGGGCGTCACGCTGGATGGCTACCTCGCCAAGCCGCGCGGCACCGAACGCCGGCCGGCGGTGATCGTGATCCACGAAAATCGCGGCCTCACCCCGCATATCAAGGACGTCACGCGGCGCATCGCCATTGCCGGCTTCGTCGGCTTCGGCATCGATTGCCTGGCCCCCCAGGGCGGCACCCCCGCCGATGAGGATCGCGCCCGCGAGATGTTCGGGCGGGTGCAGCCGGCCGCGGTCGTGGCGTGGCTGCGTGCCACGGTCGCGGCGCTGCGGGCGCGGCCGGACGTCAATGGCAGGGTGGGCGCGGTGGGATTCTGCTGGGGCGGTTCGCGGGTCAACGACCTCGCCGTCGCGGAACCGACGCTCGACGCCGGCGTGGCCTACTACGGCGGCCAGCCGCCCGCCGATGCGGTCGCGGCCATTCGCGCTCCGCTGATGCTGCACTATGCCGGCCTCGACGAGCGGCTCAATGCCGGCATCCCGGCCTATGAGGCGGCGTTGCGCCAGCACGGCAAGCGCTACGAGCTCTTCATGTATCCCGGCGTGAACCACAGCTTCAACAACGATACCGGCGCGGCACGCTACGACCGTGCCGCGGCGGAACTCGCCTGGACGCGGACGACCGAGTTCCTGCGGCGGACGCTGGGGGCGACCGCGTCGTAGCGGTTTTCACGCCTGTTTCCGTGGGCCTGGGCGGCGCGTGCTTGACGCTGTCCGGGCCTTTCGCCAGCATGGCTGCCCAGGCTTCACGGAAAACAAGGCAAAGCAATGAAACGGCTCCTTTCGCTCGCGGTCGCGGGCGCGCTCTCCATTGCCGCTGGCGCGGCCTCGGCGCAGACGCGCTGGCAGATGCCGACGCCCTACGCGCCGCAGAACTTCCACACCGTCAACGTCCAGCAGTTCGTCGACGAGATCAAAGCCGGCACCAACGGCCGCCTCGACATCACCGTCCATGCTGCGGGCACGCTGCTGCCGCTGCCGCAGATCCTGCGCAACGTGCAGACCGGCGACGTCCAGATGGGCGAGGTGCTGTTGAGCGCACTGGAGAACGAGGATCCGATCTTCGGCGCCGATGCCGTGCCGTTCCTGGTCACCGGCTACGACGCTGCGCTGCGTCTCTACCAGGCCCAGCGACCGCTGCTCGAGCGGCGCCTCTCGGCGCGCGGCATCCGGTTGCTCTACGCGGTCGCCTGGCCGCCACAGGGCTTCTATGCCAATCGTGCGATCAACACGATCGCCGACCTGCGCGGCCTGAACTTCCGCTCCTACGGCCCGAGCGCGGCACGCTTCGGCGAGCTGGTCGGCGCCGCGGTCTCGACCATCCAGGCGGCCGAACTTTCGCAGGCGCTGGCGACCGGCCGCGTCAACTCGATGATCACGTCGAGCGTGACCGGAACCGACTCGCGCGTGTGGGAGAGCCCGGTGCGCTTCTACTACGAGATCGACGCGTGGGTCCCCAAGAACATGGTCGTGGTCAACGAGCGCGCCTTCCAGTCGCTCGACCAGGCGACGCGCGATCTCATGCTTCGCGCGGCGGCGAGCGCAGAGCAGCGCGGCTGGGCGGCGAGCCGCGCGGCGTCGCAGCGCGGCCTCGAAACGTTGCGCCAGAACGGCGTGCAGGTCTCGCGGCCGAGCGAACAGCTGATGCGCGAGCTGCGCGCGGTCGGCGTGCGCATGGCGGCCGACTGGGAAGGGCGCGCGGGCGCCGAGGGCCAGGCACTGATGGCGCCGTTCAAGCAGTGACGTCGTCCGATCGCCCAGGCCGCGACATGCCGGCCCGATTCCGCATGGCGGGATTGGGCCGGCAGCTGCGGTGACGCCATGCGTTCGGTCCTGCGGCTTCTCTACAACCTCTCCGGCGCGCTGGCCGGTCTCTGCCTCGTGCTGATGCTGGCGATGATAACCCTCAACATCGCCGGGGGCCTGTTCGGCTTCTTCATCCGCGGCCTCGACGCCTACGCCGGCTACCTGATGGCCGGCGCGCTGTTCATGGCGCTGCCGTACACCTTCAAGGCCGGCGAGCATATCCGGGTCACGCTGGTCATCGAGCGGCTCACCGGCGGTATCCATCGTGGCATCGAACTCGCGTGTCTCGCGCTCGGCGTCGCGCTGACCGGCCTGCTCGCCTGGGCGTGCGTGCGGCTCGCCTGGCTGTCTTGGGAATTCAACGATATCTCGCAGATGACCGACCAGAGTCCGCTGTGGATCCCGCAGGCGTTCTTCGCCTTCGGCGCGGTCATGCTGTTCGTCGCCTTCGTCGAGGACTTCGTCGACGAAATTCTCGGCCGGCGCGTCGCCGCCAAACCGAGCGACGAGCCGGCCCATGTCGAATAAGCCGCCGCTGCCCCCGCCGGTGACGGAGTAGCGCGATGGGCTTCACCGCATCTGGGGTTCTGATCGTCGCCCTGTTCCTGCTGCTCGGCGCCGGCGTGTGGATCGGGCTCGCCCTCCTCGGCGTCGGCTGGATCGGCATGATGCTGTTCACCGACCGGCCGATCGTGAACCTGCTCGGCAACAAGGTCTGGGAGGCCAGCTCGAGCTGGACGCTGACGGCCCTGCCGCTGTTCATCTGGATGGGCGAGATCCTGTTCCGCTCGAAGCTGTCGGAGGACATGTTCCGCGGCCTGGCGCCATGGATGTCGCGTCTGCCGGGACGGCTGCTGCACACCAATGTCGTCGGCTGCACGATCTTCGCGGCGATATCCGGTTCGTCGGCCGCGACCTGCGCCACGATCGGGCGGATCACCATTCCCGAGCTGCGCTCGCGTGGCTACCCGGAGCACATGACGATCGGCACGCTGGCGGGCGCCGGCACGCTCGGCCTGCTGATCCCGCCGTCGATCATCATGATCGTCTACGGCGTGATCGCCGACGTCTCGATCGGCAAGCTTTTCATCGCCGGAATCATTCCCGGCCTGCTGCTCGCGTCGTTGTTCAGCGGCTATGTCGCCTATTGGGCGCTGCGCAACCCGGGTCAGGTTCCGGTCGAGACGGTCCACCTGTCCTTTGCCGACAAGATCAAGGCGGGGCGGCACTTGATTCCGGCGGTCATCCTGATCGCGCTCGTGCTCGGCTCGATCTATACGGGCGTCGCCACCGCGACCGAGTCGGCGGCGCTTGGCGTCATCGGCGCCCTGGGGCTCGCCGCCGCCCAGGGTTCGCTGACTTGGGACATGTTCCGCTCGGCCCTGATGGGCGCGACACGGCTGTCATGCATGATCGGCCTGATCCTGGCCGGTGCCGCGTTCCTGACGCTCGCGATGGGCATCACCGGCCTGCCGCGCCAGCTCGCGGAGTGGATCGACTCGCTGAACCTCTCGGTCGGGTCGTTCATCGCCATCATGACCTTCTTCTACATCATCATGGGCTGCTTCCTCGACGGCATCTCGATGGTCGTGCTGACGACGGCGGTGCTGCTGCCGGCGGTCCAGAAACTCAATATCGACATGGTGTGGTTCGGCATCTTCGTCGTCATCGTCGTCGAGATGGCGCAGATCACCCCGCCGGTCGGTTTCAACCTGTTCGTCCTCCAGGGCATGACCGGGCACCAGATCACCTTCATCGCGCGTGCGGCCCTCCCGCTGTTTCTCCTGATGGTGGCGATGGTGGTGCTGATCACCGCCTTTCCGCAGATCGTCACCATCCTTCCGGAGACGATGATCGGGCGCGGCTGAGCACGCTTCATCGCCAGGCGAAATTTTCCGCAGCGCGCCCTTCATTTCCCCTTCGCCGCTTGCTAGATAGAAGGTGCTGCACGCCCGGATGGGTGCGTGCGGCTTGTACGGGGCGGCGATGGTGCGGCTCTCACGACGACAGGCCTTGGGTTGCGGGATCGGCGCATTGGCCGGCCTGCCGGGGGTCAGTGCGCGCGCGCAGGACCCCAGGTTCTTCCGAATCGCCACCGGGCCCACCGAATCGACGTTTTTCCAGATCGGGACGCTGATCGGCCAGGTCGTCTCGTCGCCGCCGGGCGCCCGCGAGTGCGAGCGCGGCGGCAGCTGCGGCGTGCCCGGCCTGATCGCGGTATCGCAGACCACCTCCGGCTCAGTCGCCAATATCGAGCTGATCAAGACCAAGCGCATCGATTCGGGTCTATGCCAGGCCGACATCGCCCATTGGGCCTTTCATGGTTCGGGGATGTACAGGCTGTCGGGGGCAATCACCAACCTGCGGGCGATTGCCAATCTGTTCCCCGAGATCATCCATGTCGTCGTCCGCAAGGGTGCCGCGATCGCGAGCCTGGCCGATCTGCGCGGCAAGCGGGTTGCGCTCGGCGAACAGGATTCAGGCATCCGCGTCACCGCCCGCGCCGTCCTCGATGCGGCGGGACTGCCGGAGACCGAGTTCCGCGCCGAGCTGATCGCGCCCTCCCGGGCCGCCGATGCGCTGCGCGAGGGCACGATCGACGCCTTCTTCGAGATGGCGGGCCCACCGTCGCCGGTGATCACCGACCTGGCGACGCATCTCGAGGTCGCGCTGGTGCCGATCCCCGAGGCGCTGATCGCGCGGCTGCGCGACGGCGCGCCGTTCTTCACCGGAACGACGATACCGGCGGACACCTACAACGGCGTTCCCGAGGCGCAGAGCGTTTCGATCGGTACGCTGTGGGTGGTGCAGGCCGAGGCAAGCGAGCAGATCGTCCAGGGCTTGCTGCGGGCGCTTTTCCACCAGAACAACCGCCGGACGCTTGACCAGGGCCATCCGCTCGGCCGCTTCATCAGGCTCGAGACCGCGCTGGACGGTGTCGCGCTCGAGCTGCATCCCGGCGCGGCGTTGTTCTATTTCGAGGCCGGGATCGACCCGGCGCAGGTCCGGCGCCGTCTGCCGCCCTGATCGCGCGGCGGTTCAGCGGGCGTTCACTTCAGCCCGGAGTGCAGGAACGATTCGACGATCTGTTTCTGCAGGACGGCGTAGATCGCGAGGATGGGCAGGCTCGCGACCGACGCGGCGGCCATCAGCGGCCCCCACTGGTTGCCTTCCTGGGTGAAGAACATCTGCAGCCCGATCTGTATCACCGCACTGTCGGGGCTGCGCGTCACCAGCAACGGCCAGAAATAGTCGTTCCAGCTCGAGATGAAGAGCAGGATGCCGAGCGAGGCGAGCGCCGGCCTGACGTTCGGCACGATGACGCGCCAGAGGATGTGCCAGTTGCCGGCGCCGTCGGTGATCGCGGCGTCGATCAGCTCCTCCGGGAAGGCGCGCAGGCTCTGATAAAGAAGCATGATCGCGAACGCCGAGGCGACGTGGGGCAGGATCAGCGCCGCCAGCGTGTCGAGCATGCCGAAACTGGTCACCAGCAGATAGTTCGGCACCATGATGACCTGGGCCGGGATCAGCCAGGTGAGCGTGAGCAGCCCGAAGATCGCGCGCGTCCAGCGGTTGCGCCAGCGCGCGAAGGCATAGGCGGCGAGGAGCGCGGTGACGAGCTGTGCGGCGGTCGATGCCGCCGCCACGAGCGCGGTGTTGGCGAGCATGCGGAACAGCGGCATGCCGTCGAGGATGCGCCGGACGTTGTCGAGCGTCGGGTTCTCCGGCCACGGCGCCGTCGAGAAGATCTCGTTCTCCGGCCGCAGTGCTGTCACGATCATCCAATAGAGCGGCAGCAGCGACAGCAGGCTGAGCGCGATCAGCAGCGCATGGCTGCGCGCCGCCGCGAACCATGCCGTCGGCGGGCCGAGCGGTGCGGACTGGGTGGGCTCAGCGTGGGCGCGCATCGCTGCGGTTCATCAGGCGCACCCCGAAGAGCGCGGCAATTCCGAAGACGACGAACAGCAGCATGCCGGCCGCCGTGCTCCAGCCGATCGCGAAGCTGCTGAAGCCGTATTCCCAGAGCAGATAGTAGAGATTGGTGGTCGACTGGAGCGGCCCGCCGCGCGTCAGCACGTTGATGTAGACGAAGCTCCACTGCGCACCGTGCAGCACCGTCAGCACGCCGAGCAGCACGATCGCCGGCATCACCAGGGGAACGTAGATCAGCCGCGCGATCTGGCCCTCCGTCGCGCCGTCGAGCCTGGCAGCCTCGATCAGGCTGCGGTCGATGCTGGTCAGCGCTGCGGCGAAGATCAGGGTTGAGAAGCCGACCAGCTTCCAGCCGGTGATGAACACGATCGACCACAGCGCGAGACCCGGATCGTCGAGGAACCGCACCGCCGGCAGGCCGACGCCGCGGATGATCGCGTTGACGACCCCATGCTCGGGGTTCAGAAGCCAGCGCCAGATCACCGCGACGACGACCGGCGCGATCATCATCGGCACGAAGATCAGCGCACGGTAGATCGCCCCGGCGCGTCCGCGCGCATCGCGCGTCGCGAGCGCGACCGCGAGCGGCAGAGCCACCGTCAGGGGCAGCAGGCCGACCGTGTAAAGCAAGGTGTTCCAGGCCGCCTGGCGCAGTTCCGGCAGCTCGAGCAGCCGCTGGTAGTTCTCAAGCCCGACGAAGACCTGCGGCGCCATCGGCAGCAGGTTCCATTCGTAGAAGCTCAGCCTGAACGTCTCCACGAGCGGCCAGTAGATCCAGACCGCCAGCGTGCCGAGGGCCGGCGCCAGGAACAGACTTGGCGCGAGCCACGGCGCGCGCAGCGCCAGGGGACGGCGCCGGCGCGCCGGCAGCGCGCCCAGCCGCGCCGGCAGATCGAGCACATTGGCCATCGCGGCGCCGTCAGCGCGGCATCAGCGCCTGGGCGCGCTGCTGGGCTTCGCGCAGGACGCGCGCCGGATCGCCCTCGCCGAACACCGCCTCGTTGAGCGCGCCGGTCTCGATGCGCCCGATCTGGCGATAGTTCGGCCCGGGAAGCGACTGCCACGGCTCGAGGCGCTCGAGCTGGGCGAGGTTGGGGCGGATCAGCGGGTTCTGGCGGGTCCAGTCGCCGAGGTAGCGGGGATCGTCGACGATGTCCAGGCGCAGCGGCAGGTAGCCGATCTTGCTGGTGATGATCGTGTAGCCGCGCCGCGAGGTGGCAAACTTCATGAGTTCCCACGCTGCGCGCTGCTTGGCGGGGTCTCGCGACATGATGACGAGGGCGCTGCCCGAGTTGGTCGGGCGCGCCGGCCGCTCGTCGAAGGCCGGCATGGCAGCGGCGCGCACCTCGAACCGGCCGGACGCGGCCGCCAGCAGCGCGCGCTGGTAGACGCTGGTGGTCAGCAGCATGCCGAGGTTGCCGCTGTACATCGTGTCGCTCACCTCGGCCGGGTTGAGCCGCGGATGCGCGCCGGAGCGCACGAGATCGCGCATCATCGCGACGGCGGCGACCGCCTCGGGCTCGCCGAAGGTCAGGCGGCGGCGGTCCTCCGACAGGACGCGCCCGCCGGCGGAAAGCACGAGGGCCTGGTAGAGCCAGTCGAAGCTGCTGAAGATCTCGGCATAGACGCCGTGCTTGCCGGTCGCCTCGCGGATGCGCAGCGCCGCGGTCCGGACTTCGGCCCAGGTCCGCGGCGGCGCGTCGGGGTCGAGCCCGGCGGCGCGGAACAGGTTGGCGTTGTAGAACAGCACCGGCGTCGAAAAGACGTAGGCGAGGCCGTATGTCCTGCCGTTGAGCATGCCGAGGCGCAGCCCGGCGGGGACCATGCCCTGGGTGTGCGCGGCCCATTCGTCCTGCGGGATCAGGTCCTCGAGCGGCCGCACCCCGAAATTCGAGACGATGAAATCGAGATCGGAGAAGACGATCTGCGCCAGATCGGGAATGCGCCCGGCGACGACGTCGGCCTGCACGCGCGCGGCGATCTGATCGGACGCGACGGGCACGCCTTCGACGCGGATGTTCGGATTGGCGGCCATGAACTCGGCGATGAGTTCGCGCGTCGCCTCCGCGCCGATATTCGCGGTGGCGAGATTGTAGTTGTAGAAGCTGATCGTCACCGGCGAAGTCGGCGGCGGCGCAATGCGTTGCGCGAAGCCCGTGCCGGCGGCGGTGGCGGTCCCGGCAAGGCCGAGCAGCACGGCGCGGCGCGATGGCCGCAGGATCCCAGTGGTCATGACGGTCTTTCCTCGAAGGTCCAGGTGTCGAATCGGTCGGGCGTCACGCGGCCGGCGGTCGCGCGGGCGAGGAAGCGCTGCGGAGAACCGTCGATGCGCTCGATCTCGGCAAAGGCGGCCGCGAGATAGTCGGGGTCGGCCGTCAGCAGCGGCTCGACCGCCGCCGCGTCGTGGCGCAGGAGGTCGCTGACGCTGGCGCGGTCCCAGGCCGCATTGGTGGCGGCGTAGTCGGCGAGGATTGCGTCGCGCGCGACGCCGAGCAGCGCATGGATCAGCGCGACCAGGAAGCCGGTGCGGTCCTTGCCGGCGGTACAGTGGACGAGCAGCGGCCGACCGCCGGCGGCCATCATCGCCGCGAGCGCGCTGCCGAAGGCTGCCGCTTCGTCGGCGACGAAGCCGCGATAGGTCGCGATCATCAGCGAGCGCATCTGCGAACCGCCGATGCGGCCTTCGGCGAGCAGCGCGCGCACCCCGCTCGTGGTGCGCGGTTCGATGGGCGCGGCGACCACCGCGATGCCGTGGTCATCGAGCGCGGGCGCGGCGATGCGGCCGCGTTCCTGCACGCCACGCAGGTCGATGACGGTGGCGATGCCGCGTGCGGCGAGGTCGGCGCGCCCCTTCGCGGTCAGGCCGGCGAGATTGGACGAGCGATAGAACCGCCCGGACCGCATCGGCGCACCGCGGGCGGTCGCGTAGCCGCCGAAGTCGCGAAAGTTGGAGACGCCGTCGACGCGATGGTGGCGTGCGTCGGCCGGTGCGGCGTCGGCCGGCGCGCTCATTCCGCGATCGCGGTTTTGATGCGGCGCAGGTCGCCGTAGGCCCCCGGAAAGTCCGCGAGGTCGAGGATGTCGACGCCGTCGGGCCGGACGAACCGCGACTCGAAGCGGCCGTCGGCCTCGAAGGCGATTTCGACGTAGCCGACCGTATGCTCGCCCCCATGGGTGGGCAGCAGGCCCGGAACGGTGAACGACGTGCCCGGCGCCCAGACATGGTGCATGTCGCCGATCAGCGACTCACGATACTCGTGCAGATGGCCCGAGCACACGACCCGCGGCCGCGCCGCGCCGAACGCGTCGAGCAGCCGCTGCCGCGGACCGGGGCTGACCGTCAGGTGCGTCGGGTCGGCCTCGCCGGGATCGGCGAAGAACAGCGGCTTGTGCAGGAACAGGGCGAGGGAGCGCCCGTCGAGTCCCGCCACGGCGTCGGCGATGAAGGCTTCCTGGTCGACCGCCTGCGCGAGGTCGCTGCCGAACAGCAGGGCGTTGACCGCCAGCAGCCGCCATCCAGGCACGTCGATCACCCAGCGGTCTTCGCCGAAGACGTCGAGGTAGCGGGCGTGACGCTCGGCGTCGATAGGCTGCTTCTTCGCGGTTTCCTGGTTGTCGCCGATGTCGTGGTTGCCCGGGATCGCGCGCCAGTTCAAGCCGAGGGCGTCGTGAAGGTCGCGCGCGGCGACCAGATCGTCGCGGCTGTCGGCGCCGTTCACCGAGATGTCGCCGGTATTGACGACGAGGTCGGGGGCGGCGCGCCGCAGATGCGCGCCGAAGCGTTCGAAGTTGGCGACGAAATAGGGCTTTTCGGCCGACAGGTGGGTGTCGGTGATGTGTGCGACAACGAAGCTCATGGCGGCCCCGGCAGGAACGCCGCGCGCGCGCATTGGACCGTCCAGGCGCTGCGTGCGGGCCGGTCTCTCGTATCAGTCCGTCATTGCTTTGATGTGACGGGCCCGCGACGTTCTTGCGACCTTCGCGGCCGCGCGGCGCCTCAATCGACGGGGTTCTCGTAGCCTTCGTGAACCCACGGCTCGCGCGAAGCCTCGTCGACCCATTGGCGCATCAGCGGATGCGCCCATAGCGCGGCGACATAGTCCTGCGCCGGCGCAGGCAGCTCGGGCTGCCAGGTCCAGAAGCGCGCGACGACCGGCGCGTACATGCAGTCCGCGAGATTGATCTCGGCCCCGAAGAGATAGGGGCCGCCGGCGCCGAAGCGCGCGCGCGTCTCCTGCCAGATCGCGACGATGCGCGCGATGTCGGCGAGCGCGCCCGCGGTGCGGCCCTTGCCGGGAAAGCGCCGGCGCACGTTCATCGCCATCGCCTTGCGCAGCTCGCCGAAGCCGCCATGCATCTCGGTGGCGATCGAGCGCGCCCAGGCGCGCGCGTCGCCGTCGCGCGGCCACAGCGCCCGCGCCGGCACCTGCTCGGCGAGATATTCGCCGATCGCCAGCGATTCCCAGATCACCCGCCTGCCGTGATGCAGGCACGGCACCTTCCCGGTCGGCGAGAACGCGAGATAGCGCGCGCGGCTGTCGGGCTGGTAGAGCGGGATCAGCGCCTCCTCGAACGCGATGCCGGCGATCTTGCAGGCGAGCCAGCCGCGCAGCGACCACGACGAATAGGCCTTGTTGCCGATGTAGAGGGTGTAGTCGCTCATCCGTCCTCCGCGCTTCCCGGGGCGCGTACCATATGAAGGCGGCCGGCGACCGGCAAGGTCCGCCGCCGGGCCGGGCTTTCCCCGCCGGCCGATTCAGGTCATTCTCGGGGGCCGCCTGTTCTGACGGAGTTCCTCGTGTCTGCCGGATTGCGTCCCAAGAAGCCTGCCAAGAGCCGTTCGCTCACCGTCCTCACCAAATCCGAGTTCGCCGCCTGGCTCAAGAAGGCCCCGGCGCCGCGCCGGCGCTTCGTCGAGCAGTCGGGCTTTACGGCCGCGCCGGGCGAGATCGCGCTGCTGCCCGCCGCCGACGGCGCCATCGCCGGGGTGCTCGCGGGCATCCGCGGCAATGGCGGGCCCGACGATCTGTGGGCCGCGGCCGGCCTGGCGCAGAAGCTGCCGGCCGGAGTCTATGCCTGCGATCCCGAGCCGCCGCCGGCGCTGGCGACGCTCGCCGCGATCGGCTGGGGGCTGGGCGCCTACGCCTTCACGCGCTATCGCAAGGCGGCGCGCCGCCCGGCCGAGCTGGTGCTGCCGAAGAATGCCGACCGCGCGAAGGTCGCGCGCACGATCGCCGGCGCGACGCTGACGCGCGACCTCGTCAACACGCCGGCCGAGGACATGGGCCCGGCCGAGCTTGCCGCCGCCGCGAGCGCGCTCGCCAAGCGCCACGGCATGGCCGTGCGCATCGTCGAGGGCGACGACCTGCTGGCGCAGAACTATCCGCTGATCCACGCGGTCGGCCGCGCCAGCGCGCGGGCGCCGCGGCTCATCGACCTCACCTGGGGCGATCCGACCCATCCCAGGATCACGATCGTCGGCAAGGGCGTGTGCTTCGACACCGGCGGCCTCGATCTCAAGAACGACGCCGGCATGAAGCTGATGAAGAAGGACATGGGCGGTGCCGCGCATGTCCTCGGCCTCGCGGAGATGATCGCGCTTGCCAAGCTCAAGATCCGCCTGCGCGTGCTCGTCGCCGCGGTCGACAACGCGGTCTCGGGCAACGCGTTCCGTCCGCTCGACGTCATCCGCTCGCGCAAGGGCCTGACCGTCGAGATCGGCAACACCGACGCCGAGGGGCGGCTGATCCTCGCCGACGCGCTGACCGACGCGCTCGCCGAGAAGCCCGCGCTGCTGATCGACTTCGCGACCTTGACCGGCGCCGCGCGCGTCGCCCTCGGCCCCGAGCTGCCGCCGATGTACGCCAACCGCGACGAGACCGCCGCCGCCCTGCTGCGCCACGCGGCGGCCGAAGCCGATCCGCTCTGGCACATGCCGCTGTGGGCAGGCTATCGCAGCCATCTCGACTCGAAGGTGGCGGATCTCAACAACGTCACCGGCAACGCCTTCGCGGGCTCGGTGACCGCGGCGCTGTTCCTCCAGGAATTCGCCGGCCGCGACACCGACTGGGTCCATCTCGACATCTACGCCTGGAACCCGTCGGGCCGGCCCGGCCGGCCGGAGGGCGCGGAGGCGCAGTGCCTCAGGGCCGTGTTCGCCCTGATCGCGGAGCGCGCGGAGGCGCTGTGAGCGACGACCCGGCCGTATCGCGGCGCGAGCTCGAGCGCTGGCGGCGCGTGCTGCTTGCCGGCCTCGCCAGCGACGAACCCGATCTGACGCAGCGCCAGACGGCGCTGCTGCTCACCGTCTATCTCGGCGAGGCGCCGCATACCGTGCGCGGCCTCGCGCGCGCCCTCGCGATCTCCAAGCCGGCGGTGACGCGCGGCGTCACCACGCTCGCCAAGCACGGCCTGCTCAAGCGGCGGCGCGACGATGCCGACCGCCGCAACGTCTTCATCGAACGCACCGTGCGCGGCGCGGTCTTCCTGTCGGATCTCGGCGCACGGATCGCGGCGGCCGGGGCCGCGGCACCCTGACATGGGCCGGCGCCGCCGCGCGATCCGCGCCGCGGCGCTGCTCGGCGCGGGACTGGCGATCGCCGGTTCGGCGCGGGCCGGCGAATTGCTGGCGCTCGCCCATGCGCGCAGCGGGGCGGTCGCGATCGCCGCCGCGGGGCCGGACATCGCCGCCGCGTCGGCGGCCGCGCGCGCGGCCTGCGGCCCCGACTGCGACGTGCTCGCGGTGGCGCCGGCGGGAACCTGCCTCGCGCTGGCGCGCGGGCCCGGGGCGAATCTCGGCTGGGCGCTGCGCGACGGCGCCGACGCCGCGCGCGCCGCCGCGCTCGGCGCGTGCGGGCGCGGCGGCGCGGCGGCGGCCTGCACGGTGGTCGCCGCGCGCTGCCTCCCCGCGGTCGCGTCGCGCCGCATCGTCGGCCCGCCGCGGCGGATCGACGACCCCGAACGCGCGATCGTGGTCATCCACAGCCACGGCTCGCTGCCGACGCGCGAGGCCGACCCGTGCGAGATGGACCGCGTCAACGCGCCCTTCGGCGTGCCGTCCGTGATCGACGCGCTCGAGGGCGAGACGATCGCCGGCCGGCGCGTCGTCGTCGACGGCTTCTGCACGCCGACGCGCATCGGCCCGATGGACCCGAACACCGGGCTGCGCACGCCCAAGGTGATCCCCCGCATGCGCGAGATCGCGGCGCGCGCCGCCGCCTATGTCGCGGCGGGCGTGCCGGCGCAGCAGATCCTCCTGTCCGGCCATTCGGCCGGCGGCTGGGCCTCGCTGCTGGTCGAGCGCGAGCGGCCGGACCTGATCGCCGGCGTGATCGCCTTCGCCCCCGCCGCCTTCGGCGTGGCGGCGACGCGGCCGCCGCCGGTCGAGGCGGCGCGCCGGCGCCGCTACGCCGATCTGACCGCCACGGCCGCGCTGCGCGCCCTCGTCTTCGGCTTCGCCGGCGACGCGTTCGAGACCGCCGACGACCTGGCGGTGCTGGCCCGCGTGCCTGGGGTGGCGTTCGTCGCCGTGCCGGCGGACGCCATCGACGGGCGGCCCTGCGCCTTCGCGCCGCATCAGCGCGTGCGCGACCCGTGCTTCGCCGAGACCCAGGCCGAGCGCATCCGCCGCTTCATCGCGGCGCAGGTCGGCGC
>JAEUKZ010000067.1 GCA_016793045.1 Alphaproteobacteria bacterium | reverse complement strand
CGGCGCGCGGGATCGCCGGCCAGCGCGATCGCGATCGCCTTGTAGTCGGCGGGGCTGCGTGCGACCAGTTCGGGCAGCCCGGCCGCGGTCACGAGCGAGGCGCCGACGCGGCTCGCGAAGGAATCGCCGGGCAGTGTGAGCACCGGCACGCCGGCCCACAGCGCATCGCTCGCGGTCGTGTGGGCATTGTAGACGAAGCTGTCGAGGAACAGGTCGGCGTTGGCGAGGCGCGCGAGATGCTTGGCGCGCTCGACGAAGGGGGCGAAGACGAGGCGGAGCGGATCGATGCCGCGGCGATGCGCCTCGGCGCGCAGATTGCGTTCGCCGAGCTTCGATTCGCCGAGCAGCCACAGCGCGCTGTTCGGCACGGCGGCAAGGATCTCCATCCACAGCGCGAAGGCGCCCGGTTCGAGCTTGGTGTTGGTGTTGAACGAGCAGAACACGGTGTCGAAGCCGGCGAGGGCGCAGTCGGCGCGGCCGACCGGCGCCGTGTCGGCGGCCTGCGAGGCCGCATTGACCTGGTAGCAGCCGGGCAGATACGCGAAGCGCTCGGCATAGAGCGGCTGGTCGGACGGCGGCGTGACGATGCGGTCGGTCACCAGGTAGTCGAAGAAGCCGGCGCCGGTCGTGCCGGGGAAGTCGAGGTAGCGGAGCTGGATCGGCGCCGGGCGCAGCGCGGCGATCTGCGGACGCGCGCCCATCACGAAGCCGTCGAGATCGACGAGGATGTCGATGCCGGCATCGGCGATCGCCTGCGCGGCGTCGACATGCGAGTGCGCCGCGAGGTCGACGAACCGGTCGGCGCCGGCGGCGATGCGGCGGCGTTCGTCGCTGCCGTCGTCGGGGCCGAACGAGAACGCGCTGACCGCGAAGCGCGCGCGGTCGTGCGCGGGGAAGAGATCGACGGTGAGCTGCCCGGTCGCGTCGCGGGTGAAGCGGCCGGAGAGGTAGCCGAGGCGGATGCGGCCGTCGCGCGCTGGCACGTGCGGCGGCGGCTGCCAGCCGGACGCTGCGGCGGCGCGTGCATGAAGCCGCGCATGCGCCGCGGCGACGCGGCCGCGCAGCGCCGGCGCCACCGGCAGCATCAGGTAGAGCGATGCGGGCACCTGGTCGAGGATGCCGGCCGCGTCGGCCGCCTCGGTCGCCGGGCCGAGCGCGCGCAGCGTGCGCGGCCAGTCCGACCAGTCGCAGTAGCGCAGCTGGAGGTGCGCGTAGAGGCAGATCACACGCAGATCGCCGCCGGCCTGGGGCAGTACCGAGCGCACCAGTGCCAGCGCCTCCTCGCCCTCGCGCGCGCCGTCGAGCGCATTGGCGAGCGCGAGGCGCGCCGTCACGTCGGCGGGCCGGACCTGGAGGGCGCGCCGATACTGCGCGATCGCCTCGCCATGCGCGCCCGCGCCGTGGGCGAGGCGGGCGAGGTTCATCGCCGCCTCGAAGTTGTGCGGATCGATGGCGGCGATCGAATCAAACACGGTGCGCGCGGCGGCGAGATCGCCGCCGAGCATCAGCACGCAGCCGTAGTTGTTCAGCAGGTCGGGCCGGCGCGGCGCCGCCGCGATGGCGGCGCGATAGGCCGCCGCGGCTTCCGCGAAGCGGCCCTGTTCGGCGCAGAACTGCGCGAACGCCGCATGGACCGCGGGATCGTTCGGCGCGGCGGCGAGCGCCGCGCGGAGTGCGGCTTCGCGCGGTTCGGCCATCGCGCGACCTGGCTGCAGGTCAGCCCGCGGCGACGCCGGCGAGCACCCGACGCGTCACCTCTTCGGCGCGGCCCCACACGGCGCTCCGCCAGTCGTCGGCGTCGCCGTAGAACGCCGAGCGCATTGTCGCCTTGATCGCCCGCCACTGGGGGCTGTCGAGGTCGCCATAGGCGTGCAGCCAGGCATCGGCGCGCACGGCGTCGAGCACGTCGCGCACCGGCAGCGTGCCGTATTCGAGGGCGAGGCCGATGCACACCGCGTTGGGCACCAGACCGACCAACGCCGGCTGATTGACGCCGGTCAGCGGCGCCGAGGTCGAACTGCCGTCGTCGGGCGAGGTGACTTCCTTGCCGAGCACCTCGCGCGTGCGCACCGCAGACGGGCTGCCGAGCGGCAGGGCGGCGATGATCTCGCCATAGCCGTAGGGGCCGAGACCGGTGTGATAGTCGATGATGCCGAGCGAGCGCATTGCGCCGAGGCGCTCGCGGAAGATCCGCGAAATCACGCGGTTCGACCAGGTCGGCGCATGGCCGCCGAAGAAGATGCCGTGAGGGTGGCTGTACTGCCCGCCGCTCATCGCCCATTGCAGCTTCGCCGGACCGTTCTGCTGTGCGTAGGCGTTCAGCTTCGCGTCCGCCGCGGCGCGGCCTTCATCGTCCCAACGCTCCGGCAAGATCGCGTCGGCGAGCGCTTCGTAGCCTTCGTTGACGGGGTAGGGCTTGGTGTGGTCGAGGAAGTTGCGGTTGAGATCGACGTTGTCCTCGTTGACCCGGCGCAGCCAGGCGAAGCCGTGTGGATTGATCGCATGGATCTGGATGAGCGCGGTCTTCGCCGGGAGTTCGCCGGCCTTGAGGAGGCCGAAGCTGGCGACCTGGCAGCCCGAGCCACAGAAGCCTTCGACGCCGTGGGTGGCGGAAATGGTGACGATCGCGCGCGTCGCGTCCGCCGGGCCGACCCAGGCGACGTCGGTGAACAGCCGCTCGCCCCTGGGGCCGCGCAGGGGGTGCTGGATCGCGGTGAGATGGGCGCCGGCCCCGTTCGCGGCATCGCGAAAGCGAGCGCGGGCGTCGCTGTAGTCGGCGGCGAAGCAGGCGTTGATGCTCATACAGATGGACTTCCGAAGGTGAATCGCGACCGCCTGTTCTGCGCCGCGCGGCGGCGCTTGTCCAGCCCCGGGCCGGCGCAATTCGGATTGCCAACGGTCACCGCCCGGAGGCATCTAGTTTTCGTCGCCTGACATTGTCGCGAGCGACGAAGGGGGCTGCGATGCTGTGCGAGATCCACGACACGAGGGGCCCGACGCGCGAAGCCGCGGCGCATCCCGAGGCGCGCCGCGTTCCGAACCTGAAGCGGCTGGCGACGCTGTTCGCCTTCGTGATCGCCTGCATGCCCGCCCGCGGCGAGGCGCAGGGCGGGCCGGGCATGTTCTGGACCGGCGGCGACCTCCTTGCCGCGTGCACCGGGGGTAATTCCGATGACCGGCGCCTGTGCGCCGGCTACGTGATGGCGATCGTCGACGTACTGGCGCAGGCGCGAAACGAGCGTACGCCGGTCCGGGCCTGCGTCCCGTTCAACATCGCGCAGCAGCAGGCGATCGATGTCACGCTCCGCCACATGCAGGGCAATGCCGAGCTTCGCCGCGACCTCGCCAGCGCGGTGGTCATGGCCGCGCTGACCGCCGCCTATCCCTGCCCGTAGGGGCGTCGCCGGGCCGCACGCGGACGCCGACGCCGCGCCCGCCTGGACGGCCGGCGGCGCCCATCATCCGCGTTGCGCGGGCCCCGGCGGAGGGCTTGAAACCCCAACCTGCAGCGCCCGCACGATCAAGGACCGCCATGGCCGCCTATCATTACATCGACGTGATGAAGGGTCTGACCAAGATCTATCCCCGCGGCCGTAAGGTCCTGGAGGACACCTGGCTGTCATTCTTTCCCGGCGTCAGCGCCTGCGTTGCGAGGGCTCGTTGTCCCCGGCCTGGGGATAGGGCGTTTCGTCGACGGCGGCGCGGACCGGCTTGGTCCGCATCGACAGGCGCGCGACGATGTCGGGCGGCAGCATGCCCATCGTGCGGGTGATCAGATACAACCACCATGGAAAGACGATGCGGGCGCGGTTCGCGGCGAGCCCCCGGGCGATGATCGCGGCCGCGCGCGCCGGCGTCATATGACCTGGATGGGGCCGCGGCAGCGGATCGGTCATCCCCGTATCGACAAACCCGGGGCAGATGACGTTCACGCGGATGCCGCGCGGCGCGAGTTGGGCACGCAGCGCCTCGCCCCAGATGCGGATCATCGCCTTGCTTGCGCCATAGGCAGCGAAGCCTGGCGACGGCGCGAAGGCGCCGAGCGAGGACAGCAGCCCGATTTGGCCGCGGCCACGCGCCAACATGCCCGGCAGCGCGGCGAGCACCGTCTCGACCGTGCCATCGACATTGATCGCCAGGGTGGTGCG
>JAEUKZ010000061.1 GCA_016793045.1 Alphaproteobacteria bacterium | reverse complement strand
GTGAATCGGCCGCGTAGGAATCGCGCCGGCAGGGTGACGATCGGGACGCCGAGCGAGAATGCCTGCAGCGACGACGTCCCGCCGTTGAAGTGCGGCGTGTCGAGAACGGCGTCGCACAGTTCGAGCAGCGCGAAGAACCGGTTTTGCGGCATCCGGTCGACCCAGATCACGCGGTCGCGCGGCACGCCGGCCGCAGCCATGCGATCCATCAGCGCCGCGCCGATCTCCGGGCTGCGGTTGTCGGGCATGAGGACGGCGACGCCGCGACGATCCTCGACCAGGATTGCCGCCAGCATCGCGTCGAAGTCCGGATGGATCTTGAAGAGGGTCTGCGGGCATAGATACACCGCGCGGTCGGTCGGCAGGCCGAAATCGTCGCGCGTCAGCCCGCGCACCGGCGGCTGCGGCCGGTGGAAGCAGGCGAAGTTGGTCGAGAGCTGGATGAGCGATTCGGAGTAGTGGCTGTCCGCGTCCGGCGGCTCGAACGGGGCGCCGGAAATGAAGTAGTCGATCGTGGGAATCCCGGTTGTGACGGGGTGGCCCATCAGCACGCACTGGACTGGCGCAAGTCGCGCGAAGCCGAGCGCATAGCCGAGCGCGTCCATCCCGATCTCGCAGTGGACGAGCACGTCGAGTTCCAGCGCTGCGATGGCTTCCCGCGCTTCGGCGAGCGTGCCGGGGACGTCGACGGCGCGAATGGCGAGGCCGTTCTGCGACGGCGCGAAACGCGCGGCGCCGCCGGGCATGACGACGGTGACGTCGAAACGGCTGCGGTCGAGTCCCTCGATGAAGCCGATCGCGGTCTGCCAGACCGAGTGGCCATAGGCGAGCTGGCGCCCGTAGAAGCCCACGCGAAGGCGCCGCCCGGTCGCCGGCGCCGCGCGATGGCGGCAATGCGGCGCGATCCAGGCGAGGCTCGGCTGGGCCGACAGGCAGAATTCCGCGAAAAGCTGCTGCAGGCGGCGGTCGTCGCGGCCGTGATAGGCGAGGTCGAAATTGGTGATGGCAACTTCGCGGGTGAAGTCGTCGAGCCTGATGCCCCGACGAATCAGCCCCTCGACCCCGGTCCGGAACCGCGCGCGTGCGGTGTCGATCGCCTCGACATCGCGCGGGATCATCGGAAGCAGCATCGCCAGCAGGACCTCGGCCGAAGCGGACCGGTCCGGCCGCGCGGCGATCGCCAGCTTGTAGCGCGCCGCGGCGTCCTCCGTCCGGCCCTTGCTGCGGAGGACCGCGGCGAGCGCGACATGGGCGTCGATGGAGCGCGGTTCGCAGGACACCGCGCGCTCGAGCGCGGCCTGCGCGCCGTCGAACTGCTGCAGCTTCAGGTACCCCGAGGCGAGATCGAACCATGCCGAGAACGAGCCGGGCGCGAGCGCGGTGGCGGCGGCGAAATGCTCGCAGGCTTTCTCCGCCTCTCCGGCGGTGAGCAGGGCATTGCCGAGCGCCTGGTGGGCCTTGACGTTGTCCGGGTCGAGCTTGAGCGCCAGTGCGTAGGACGCCGTCGCTGCAGCATCTTCCCCCATTGCGCGCAGCAGATTGCCGACATTTGTGCGCATTTCGGGATCGTTCGGCGCAACCGCGAGCGCACGGCGGTAGATCGCCAGCGCCTCGACGAGGCGGCCGCGGCGGTGCTCGAGCGATCCGAGGTTGTTGAGCGCCCCGGCGAATTCGGGCGCGACCGTCAGCGCGCGCCGCCAACACGCCTCGGCATCGTCGACCCGACCCTGCGCCGCCCTGACGGTCCCAAGATTGTTCAGCGCCTGGACATAGTTCGCGTTGCTTGCGATCGCCCGCTCGTAGGCCGCCGCAGCCTCGGCCAGGGCACCCTGGGCGCGCAGCGCCTCGCCATGGGTGTTGTGGTAATTCGGAACCGTCGGCGCCAGGGCGATGGCCGCCTGGGCGGATTTTGCCGCCGCTTCATAGCGGCCCTGCCGCAGGGCGAGGATGGCGCGCAGATTGTGAACGTCCGGCGCGTCGGGAATTGCGCGCACGAGCGAGTCGAGAATGACCGCCGCACGGCCCAGTTCACCGGCATTCAGCAGGGCTTGGGCATCGAGCAGCAGCCGGAGTGCAGGGGTCATCGTCGTGGGGGACTCTGCGCGCGCTAGGGTAAATGCGGCCGGAGTTTGCCGCGCAGCCCATGAACGAAGCTTTAAGGAGCCGCCGGCGGGTCGACAAAAGTCGGGAACTTCCGAGAATTTTAACGATCGGGGCTTACGGTCGGGATTGCCGGTACGCCGCGCCGCGGGCCACGCGGCCGCGGCACCCGACCGGTGAAACTCGACGGCAACACCGACCATGCCCCCACTGCGCGACGCAACGCGTCTCACCCCCGCCCTGCGTTCCACCACGTGCCCGGCCTGCGGCCATCACGTTGCGGTCCGCTTCTACGACGGCGGGCAGCGTCCGCTGGCCACGCTCGCCTGGCCGTCCAGCGCCGAGGCCGCGCGCACCATGGAACGCCTGCCGCTCGACTTCGTGCGCTGCGTCGATTGCGGCCACGTGTTCAATGCGTCGTTCGACTATGCCGCGGTCCCCTACAGCGACAAGCCCAACCTGATGTTCAATCGCGGCACCCTGTGGCGCGACTTCATCGCCGCCGCACAGACGGCGATCGCTGCGCGCGTCGGCGGCGGGCCGGCGACGGTGGTCGAAATCGGCCACGGCGACGGCTCGTTCCTGCGCGCGCTCGTCGCGCATTTGCCCGCCGCACGGCTGATCGGTTTCGACCCGCACGGCGCCACGAGCGCGCCCGGCGACGGCGTGACGTTCGAGCGCGCGCTGTTCGACCCGATGCATCACATGGACGCGCTGCGGCCGGCGCTGGTCATCAGCCGCCATGTGCTCGAGCACTTCAATGATCCGCTCGGCTTCATCCAGTCGCTGTCCTTCGCCGCCTCGTGGCACGAGACCAGCCCGCTCTTCTATTTCGAAGTGCCGTGCGTCGATCGCGCGATCGAGACGCTGCGGACCGCGGACTTCTACTACGAGCACAACTCGAACTTCACGACCGAGTCCTTCACCCGCATGCTCCAGCGCGCCCAGCTTTCGACCGAGGTCATCGACCACGGCTACGACGGCGAGGTGATCTACGCGATCGGACGCCTGAGCACGCAGCGCGCCCACGCCGAGCGCGCCGCTGCGGCGACCTCGTTCGACCAGGCGGTGCGCGCCACCGCGGCGAACATCCAGGCCCAACTCGTCCCGCTCGCAGGCCGGCGGACGGCAATCTGGGGCGGCACCGGCAAGGCGGCCGCCTTCATCAACGCGCATGGCCTCGACGCGGACCGCTTCCCGATCGTCGTCGATTCCGATCCCGACAAGGTCGGCACCTACGTTCCCGGCACCGGCCAGCCGATCCGCGGCCGCAGCTGGCTGGTGGGCAACCCGGTCGACGTCATCATCATTCCCGCGCATTGGCGCGCCCGCGACATCGTCCGCGAGATGGCCGCCGCCGGAATCGCAGCCGAACTCGTCCTCATCGAGCACGGCGGGCGGCTGATCGACTATTTCCGCGACCCTCACCCCTATCGCGAGCCAGCGGGCGCTGCCGCCCGCGCTTCGGGCGCCGCATGAACCCCCGCAACGCCGCGATGCGCCCGCTGCCGGGCAAGACGTCGCCGATCGCCGAGGCGCGCGCGCACTACGCCGCCGGACGGGTCGCCGAAGCCGAGCGACTCTGCCGCCGGATCATTGCGCGCGAGACGTCCTGCGACGCGCTCCAGATCCTCGGCGGTATCGCGCTCGCGCGCGGCGACGCCGCGGCGGCCGTCGACATGCTGTCGCGCGCGATCGCGGTAGATCCAGCCAACGCGGCCTGTCACGCCAATCTCGGCGCGGCACTGCATGCGGCGGGCCGATTTGAGGCGGCCGCGCAGGCATTGGCGAAGGCCGTCGCCCTGGCGCCCGACCTGCCCGAGGCCCATTTCAACTTCGGCAATCTGCTGCGCGACGCCGGCCGTCTCGACGCCGCCGCGATCGCCTATGCCCGCGCGCTCAAGCTGCGGCCGGACTATATCGAGGCACTCAACAACATTGCGGTCACGCTGTGGCAGGATGGCCGCGCCGACAAGGCCGTCGCCTATGCCGAGCTTGCGGTGTCGCTGGCGCCGCGCACCGGACGCTCCCTCCTGCTCCTCGGCGAGGCGCTGCGCCATGCCGGCCGACACGGCGACGCCATGCGCGCGCTCGGCCAGGCCCGCTCGCGCGGCGCCGACCCCATCGCCGTTGCCCGCAATCTCGCCGGCATCCTGCTCACCCAGGGCGACGCCGACGGCACCGCCGCCTGCGTCGAGGCGGCACTCGCCGATCCGCACGCCGGCACGCCCGCCGACCGCGCGCGCCTGCACAGCAGCCTGCTGTTCGCGCTCAACTACGGCGCCGACCGCTCCGCCGCCGACATCGCGCGCCATCACCGCGCCTGGGCCTCGGCGCATCATGCCGATCATCCCGCGCCCGCCCCGTTCGCCAATGAGCCGGATCCCGAGCGGCGCCTGCGCATCGGCTACGTTTCGCCCGATTTCGTCACCCATTCGGTTGCCAGCTTCATCGCGCCGGTGCTCGCGGCGCACGACCGCGACCAGGTCGAGATCCACTGCTTCGCCGACGTGCCGCGCCCCGATGCGGTGACGCTCGCGCTGCGCAACCGCAGCGACCACTGGCACGACGTCGCCGCACTCGACGATGCCGCGCTGACGACGCTCGTCCGGCGCGACACGATCGACATCCTCGTCGATCTCGCCGGCCACACCGCGGACAATCGCCTCGGCGTGTTTGCGCGCCGCGCCGCGCCGGTGCAGGTGAGCTGGCTCGGCTACCCGGGTTCGACCGGCCTTCCGGCAATCGACTATCGCCTGAGCGATGACGTCGCGGACCCGGAGGGCCAGGCCGACGTGCTGTCGACGGAAAAGATCGTACGCCTGCCCCAGGGATTCCACTGCTATCAGCCGCCGGAGGACGCGCCGCCGCCCGCGCCGCCGCCCCACCTCGCGAACGGCTTCGTGACCTTCGGCTCGTTCAACACCTTTGCCAAACTCAGCCCCGTCACGCTGCAGCTCTGGGCGGCCGTGCTCGACGCGGTTCCGGGCTCGCGGCTGGTGCTCAAGGACAACCGCCTGCACGACGACGTGACGGCGCAGCGTCACCGCGACCGATTCGCCGGCGCGGGCATCGACCCCGCACGCCTGACGATCCTGCGACGCGCGCCCGACACCTCGGCGCATCTCTGCGCGTACGCCCAGATCGACATCGCGCTGGATCCATTTCCCTACAACGGCACCACCACGACCTGTGAGGCTCTCCATATGGGCGTGCCGGTGATCACGCTCGCGGGCGACCGCCACGCCGCGCGCGTCGGCGCCAGCCTGCTGCATCAGGTCGGCCTCGACGACTGCGTCGCCACCCGCTCAGCCGACTATCTGCAGCTCGCCCGGACCCTGGCCGCCGACCATGACCGCCGTCAGCGCCTGCGCGGTAACCTGCGCGGCCGGCTCGCGGCTTCGCCGCTCGGCGACCGCAGCGGCTTCGCGCGGCGCCTGGAAACCGCCTACCGCACGATGTGGCGCCGCTGGTGCGCCGTGCGACCCTGACAAGCAGGAGCCTGCCGGCATCATGATCTCGACCGCCCGATCGACTTCGCCAGGAGAGGCCCCCGTTCTGCCTGCAGATCCGGCCGCCCTGCTCGCTCACGGTGCCGGCGCGCTGCGCGACGGCCGGCTGGCCGAGGCGGAAGCCGCGCTGCACGCGGCGATCGCGCGCGCGCCCGGCCTCGCCGCCGCCCACGACAATCTCGGACTCGCGCTCGCGGCATTGGGCCGGCCTGCCGAGGCCGAAGCCGCGCACCGCCAGGCCATCGCGCTCGCACCCACGGCGGCGGGAGCCTACAACAATCTCGCCGTGCTGCTGCGCCGGCAGGGCCAATGCGGCGATGCGTGCGCCGCGATCCAGCAGGCGATCGCGCTCGACCCGTCGGTCGCCGCATTCCATCTCAACCACGGCGAGACGCTCCGCGCGCTCAAGCGGCCCCAGGAGGCCGCAGCGGCTTATGCGAGCGCCCTCCGCGCCAAGCCAGACTATGCCGATGCCTATTTCGCTCTTGGCCAGCTCTGGTTCGAAACCGACAATCTTGCCGGCGCCCGCTTCGCGCTCGGCGCCTGCCTGAAGCTCGATCCCGGCGACCGTCATGGCGCACGCGCGCTGCTCGCGATGATCGATCCGGCGACGCCGCCACCGGCGCAGTTTTCCGCCGGGTACGTCCGCAACCTGTTCGACGGCTATGCCCCGCGGTTCGAGCAACACCTGCTCGAGACCCTGCAGTATCGCGGACACACGCTGCTGCGCGAGGCCGTCGACGCGCTCGGCCGCGAAGGCGCGGCGCGCACCGATGTGCTCGACCTCGGCTGCGGCACCGGCCTTGCCGGCGCGGCGTTCCGTTCGATCGCGCGCCGACTGGTCGGCGTCGACCTTTCGCCGGCGATGATCGAGCACGCGCGCGCGCGCCAGATCTACGATGAACTGGTCGTCGGCGACATCGATACGGCGCTCGCTGGCGCGACCGGCGCTTACGGAATCGTGGTGGCCGCCGACGTCTTCAACTATGTCGGTGCGCTCGACGGGGTGATTCCGGCGATGTACCGGGCGCTGGAGCCGGGCGGCATCGCCGCCTTCACGATCGAATCCGACCCCGGCGGCCCGCCCTACCGGCTGCTGCCCTCGCGGCGCTTCGCGCAGAATCCCGATCACGTCGACGCGCTGGCACGCGCGTGCGGCTTCGATGTCGCCGCACGCCACGACGTCGTCAAGCGTATCGAGGCCGGCGCCCCGATCGCCGCGGCCCTTTTCGCGCTTCGCCGCCCATCCTAGCGCCGCGGCCCAGGGCCTGCTTTCGCAGGCCAGCCCGGATGGGCTAGGCTAGCGCCGAGTCGGCATGGGCCGGTCCAACCGCGTCCTCAAGGAGCCCCTTATGGCCAACGATGCGAACGAGCCGCCGCTTGGGGCATCCGAGCAGCAGAACGTGCGGACGGCGATCGAAGCGATCGTCGACAGTTACCAGCGTTCGCTCAACGACGGTGTGCCGGCGGAGATCGTCGCCAACGCCGCGCTCACGACAGCGCTCGGCTTTCTGGTCCAGGTCCACGGCGCCGAAGTCGTTGCGCGCATGATCGAGGAGCTGCCGGACCGCGTACGCGAAGGCAAATTCACGCCCGAAGCGATCTGACCGACTACTCTTTCGGCGACAAGCGAAAACGGCCGCCCGGATCTGCCCGGGCGGCCGTTTTCGTTTCTGCCGTCGCGATGCGCTCAGCGCAGGCCCTGCATCACCGCGCGGTTGACGTTGATCAGGCCGTCGACGCCGCGCCGGCGCTCGATCACGCGATCGGTCTCGCGGATCACCCACAGCGACAGCGAGACGAGGTCCTGCTTGAGCTGGCGCGGCAGGCGGTTGCCTTCGTGCGTGAGGTCGCCGAGGAAGGCGCTCCACACCGACTGGTTCCACAGCACGGCGTCCATGAAGGCGTGGAGATCGTTGGGCTTCTCCTCGGCCTGCAGCAGCGCAGCGGTCACCTGCCCGAGCAGCTTGTACTCGACCTGCCGGGGATTCTCGGTGGTGTTCTGCGTGCGCGCGTATGCCGCGTAACCATTCATTGACCCGCCTCCGCCATCGGGCTCAGCACCGACGACTCGTAGTCGACGAGTTGCCGGCACAGCTTCATAGCCCGGTAGTAGTCTTGCGCCTCAACGGTTTCCAAAATCTTACGAAGCAGCTCCTGGGCCGGGCGCACCGTCGTCGCGGACATGAAATCGTCCCAGAAGCCATTGAATCGCTTGCGGTAGCGATCGCGGTCCGCGGGATCGATGTACATCAGCATGATGCTGAAATAGAGCCGGCGCGCCGGCGTGTTCGCCTCCTCCTCCTGCATCACGTCGCGGCCGCGCAGCAGCACGGCCTTGTTGTGGAGCACGAGCGAAGCGCCCGAGCGGCCCGCAGTGATGACGGCGCCGTTCACGACGAACTTCTCGCCGGGCTTGAGTTCGAGCTTGAGTGCCATTTCTGGTTCCTTCTGCGTCTTCGTTCTGGAGAACGCCGCGGACCGGGCCTCGCGGCCCGGCGCGCGCTATGATGCCGAGATCAGCCGCGCAGGAGCGACAGCAGCGCCTGCGGCGCCTGGTTGGCGATGCCCAGCGCCTGGACGCCGAGCTGCTGCTTGACCTGAAGCGCCTGGAGTGCCGCGGTTTCCTTGGCCATGTCGGCGTCGACGAGCGCGCCGAGGCCGACGGTGACTGTCTCGTTGACCTGCTTGATGAACTCGTTCTGCGCGTCGATCGCCTTGACGTTCGCGCCGAGATTGGCGAGCGCGGTGTCGATCGCCGCCTTGAAGGTGTTGAGTTCCGCCAGCGCCGTGGTCGACGATGCCGATCCGGTGATCGTCGTCATCGTCATGTTCTGGACGTTCTGGGCGGTGATCGTGATCGTCGAGGCGTCGATGTTCGCGACCGTCTTCACGTTGTTCGTGGAGGCGAGAACGTTCGTGCCGTTGTAGGACGCCGACTGGAGGTACGAATTGACCTCGGCGATCATCGCCTGAAGGTCGGTCTGATAGCTGGCGCGGCTCGCCGCGCTGATCGAGTCGTCGGCGAGCTGGAGGACCTTCGCCTTGACGTCCTGCAGGCGATTGGAAATCGATTCCGCCGCGGTCACCGCCACGGTCGCGACCGCCTTCGCGCCCGAGAGCGCCGAAGAGACCGCGACGTACGACTTGATGTCGGCCCGGAGACCCTGCGCAACCGCGAAGGTCGAAGCGTCGTCAGCGGAGCCCGCCACGCGCAATCCGGACGATACGTGATTCTGAACCGAGTTCAGCTGATCGCTGGTAGCGCGAAGATACTTCTGCGCCAGCAAGGCGCCGATGTTCGTATTGACGGAGGGCATCGCTTCTAGCTCCTTTACACTGCGGCTTCTCGCACGGAGTGGCCGTTACCGGTTCTGGCGCGCGCTGCGATCTGCATTCTGTAACGAGCGCGCACCGCTCGACCGGTAGGAGAGCAATGGCTGTGCCACCGCGGAAATTTGGCTAAAATCAAGGGTTTTCGAGGTTTCTCCGCCGCCGCGGCGGAATGATTTTCCGCCCCCGACCCGGCAAGGAAAGATCGCGCACCGGCAAAAACTGCCCGCGGCGACGGTCATTGCGCGGCCGCCGAAGCGCACCATGCCCGCCACATCGCACCGAACGCGTCCTCGACGTCACGGGCAAAGCCGGCGGAATCGCACAGCGGAGACTCGGCCACCCGCACGCGCAGGCCTGCGCGCAGCGCCGCAAGCCGCTCTGGCGCGGCCGCCAGGTCGGACGCGATCCGGATCACGGCGTCCTCGTCTTCGGCAATCAGCTCTGCGAGGCCGACATGCGTCAGCAGGCTCGCCCCAACCCTTGCCGCATGCCGGTCGCCGCGCAGCGTGACGACCGGGACCCCCATCCACAGCGCCTCGCAGGTTGTCGTCGTCCCGTTGTAGGGAAATGGATCGAGCGCGATGTCGATCCGGCCATAGGCCGCCAGATGGCCGCGGTCGTCTGCGATGTAGGGCAGCATCGTGATGCGGGCCGGGTCGATGCCGGCGGCGGCAAAGCGCTCGAGGTGGCGGCGGTGCGCCGCCGCGTCGAACACGAAGTTGCTCTTGAGCAGCAGCCGCGCGCCGGGCACTGCGTTCAGCAGTCGCGCCCAGAGGCGGATCGTCTCCGGCGCGAGCTTCAGGAAATTGTTGAACGAGCCGAAGGTCACCGCTCCTGCGGCGACCATCGGCGGCGGCACGACCGCGGGCGCATCCGTAGGCGCACCGAAGCAGTGAAAGCCATGCGGAAGCCGCCAGATCCGTTCGCAGGATCGCTTGTCGGCATCGCCCGGCGGCTCGCATTCGGCGTCGCTGAAGCGATAGTCGATTGCGGCGACGCCGGTCGTGTTGGCGTAGCCGAGCCAGCTCACCTGGACCGGGGCCGGCTTGCGCGCGAAGGTCAACAGCCGATTGCCCGAAGTGTGGCCGGCGAGGTCGACGAGGATGTCGATCGCGTCCTCGCGGATCCGCGCGGCAAGCTCGTCGTCGCTGAGGCCGAGGGTCGGACGCCAGCGGTCCATGCCGGCGCGGATCCGGTCGGTCACCGCGTCGCCCTGCTTGATCTCGGCATAGCCGGTGATCTCGAAAGCAGCCCGATCGTGGCGGGCCAGCAGCGGCTCGAAGAAGCGCGCCACCGAATGCGTGCGGAAGTCCGGCGACACGTAGCCGATGCGCAGCCGGCGGTGGGGGTCGCGGACGTTGGCGTGGCCGGCGCCGCGGGCGAGCCCTTCGGCATGGCGCATCCCCCATTCGCGGTGCCGCTCGAAGACATAGTCCGCACTCACGTCGGCGCGATAGTTCAGGCAAAAGAGGAGATTCGAGTGCGCCAGCACGGCGTCGGGGGCCGCGGCGACCACCGCGTGCTGCAACTGCTCGGCCTCCGCCATCCGGCCCTGGCAGGCGATCGCGTTCGACAGGTTCTCCCGCGCCGTCTGCGACGTCCCGTCGAGCGCCACCGCCCGCGCATAGCAGGCTTCGGCCTCGTCGAGCCGCCCCTGCGCCTGCAGGACGCTGCCGAGGTTGACGAGAACGGTCGCGTCGTCGGGTTTGAGCGCCGCCGCGCGCTGGCACGCTGCGTGCGCGTCCTCGAGCCTGCCCAGCTGCTTGAGCGCAATGCCGAGATTGGTCAGTGCCTCGGGGTAGTCGGGACGGAGTTCGATCGCGCGGCGATAGGCGGCGACCGCATCGTCGAGCCGTCCCTGCCCCGCTGCGATGCCGCCGCGCGCGTTGTGGCCCTCGGCAAGCCGCGGATCGAGCGCGAGCGCGCGCTCGTAGCATGTGACGGCGAGATCGAGCCGTCCCTGGATCTGGTGCACCCAGCCAAGATTGTAGTGAGCCGCGACATAGTCCGGCCGCAGTGCGAGCGCGTGCTGGTAACGAGCGACGGCTTCGTCGTTGCGGCCGAGCGCGCGCAGGACGTTGCCGTGGTTCATGGCGACCTCGGGGTCGTTCGGCGCCATCGCCAGCGCACGCGAATGGCAGTCCTCGGACTCGGCGAGCCGGCCGAGCCGGTCGAGGACGTTGCCGAGATTGGTCAATGCCGCCGGCGTCGGCCCCGTGATCGCGATCGCCGCCCGGCATGCCGCCGCCGCCTCCTCGAAGCGTCCCTGCCCGTAAAGGACGGTCCCGAGGTTTAGATGAGCTGGTGCATAGTCCGCCTGGACCGCGATCGCGCGGCGGTAGGCGTGCTCGGCGTCCTGCAGGCGCGCAAGCGCCCGCAGCGCCTCGCCGAGATTGTTGTGGTAGCTCGCGGTCTGCGGGCTCACGGCAACGGCGCGGCCGATCAGTTCGGCCGCTTCGTCGTACTTGCCCCTCAACAGCGACAGCACGCCGAGCAGATTGAGCGCGTCGGCCTGCCGGCGGTCCTGCGCCAGCACGGCACGATAGCGTGCCGCCGCCTCGTCGAGCCTGCCCGCCCGCTGCAACTCGACGCCATCGAGCAGTAGACGCCTGATCGCTGATCCCATGTCGCGCCGCCATTGCGAAATCCGCCGCCCTGGGCGGCCCGGCCGCGATCATGGCTAACGGCGGTTAACCAAGACCTAACCCCCCGGGCAGGGACAAAAAAAGAGGCGGCCGGCCCGGTTGGGCCAGCCGCCGCGTACCCTGTCCAGTCGAACCGGCGCCGTCGGGAACCCGGCGGATCGGAACGATCCGCCGGGTCCGTTCGAAGCCGGTACGAGAACCGTCAGCGCATCAGCCCCAACAGGGTCTGCGGCGCCTGGTTCGCGATGCCCAGCGCCTGGACGCTGAGCTGCTGGCGCACCTGCAGCGACTGCAGGTTCGCCGTCTCCTTGGCCATGTCGGCATCGACGAGCGCGCCGAGGCCGATGGTCACGGTCTCGTTGACCTGCTTGATGAACTCCGACTGCGCGTCGGCGGCCTTGATGTTCGCCGCGAGCTGGGCCAGCGCGGTGTCGACATCCGCCTTGAACGTGGTGAGCTCGCCGAGAGCGGTCGCGCCGTTGGCGGCGCTCGTGATCGTCGTGAGCGTCAGGTTCTGCACGTTCTGCGCCGTGAAGGTGATCGTCGACGCGT
>JAEUKZ010000052.1 GCA_016793045.1 Alphaproteobacteria bacterium | reverse complement strand
TCGGCCCTACTGGTTGTTGGCGAAGGCGCGCAGCCGCGGATCGGCGGCGACGCGGCGCATGTAGGTGTCGGTGATGTAGTCGGCCACCGCCGGCGCCTGCTGCACCGTGCCGACCGACTGGAGGTACTGGCCGAGCGCGGTGTACCAGCGGTCGACCTGCGAAGCCCCCGCCGCGCGGTCCATGATGCGGAGCTGTTCGTCGAGGGTGAAGGTCGGCCGCGTGTCGATCTCAGCCTGGAAGGCGGCGTCGGAGATGGTCACGCCGCCCTGCTGGTAGAAGCGCTTCATGAGGTCGACCGTCTCGCGCGGGTTGGCGCGCTGCCAGGCGATCGAGCGCAGATAGACGGCGAGGAAGCGCGCGACATTGTCCGGGTTCTCGCGCGCGTAGTCGGCGCGCACGATCAGGGTGCCGGGAATCGAGGCGTTGACGTCGCGCCCGCTGCAGATGGTGCGCGCGCCGGTGCGTTCCTGGAGGGTGTAGTTGTTGGGCGCCCACAGCACCGCCAGCGCGCCGTTGCCGGACGAGAAGGCCGAGATGATCTGCGCCTGGGCGAGGTTGACGACCTGCACGTCGGCGCGATTGACGCCCCAGCGCTGCAGGCAGGACGACAGCGCGTAGTCGCCGGTGGTGTTGGCGGTGACCAGGATCTGCTGGCCGCGCAGCGATTGCGGCGCGCGCACGATCGCGTCCGCCTGGTCGCCGCGCGCCATCACGACGTTCGCAGCCGACTCGTCGTTGGTGATGCCGATCGTCAGGATGTTGAAGCGCGTCGCGCCGAGAACGGCGGGCGCCGAGCCGGTGCCGCCGACGTCCCAGGTGCGCGCGGCCGCGGCGGCGACCTGCGGCGGGCCGGCGGGAAAGGTCGAGAAGTTGGGCGCGAGCCCGACCTCGCGCCACCAGCCCTTCTGGTCGGCGATGAAGAACGGCACCGACCAGTAGAGCGCCGGCTGGTAGCTGACGCCGATCGCCGTCGGCGCCTGGGCGTGGGCCGGTGCAGCGGCCCACAGCGCCGCGACCGCGGCGAGGAGCGACGTAACGCGTTTTCTGGACATGCGGAACCTCCCTGTTGACCTGGTTGATCTTGGCTTCATGCGCGGCGGGCCGGCCGCTGCGCCGCCGCCGCGGCTTCGTCGCGGTGGCGCAGCAGCTTCCAGATGCGGGTGCGGAAATGGATGAAGGAATCGCGGTCCATCACGTCCTCGATGGCCTGCGCTTCCCAGTTCTCTGCGCGCCGGGTGGCGCCGATGTCGATCGTCTCCTGGATGCGGCCGGGCCGGCGCGACATGACGACGACGCGGTCGGCGAGATAGACCGCCTCCTCGACGCTGTGGGTGATGAACAGCACGGTGCGCGGATTGCGCCGCGCGAGGTGGATCAGTTCTTCCTGCATCACCACGCGGGTCTGGGCGTCGAGCGCGCCGAACGGCTCGTCCATCAGCAGCACGTCGGGCTGCAGCACCGAGGAGCGCGCGATGGCGACCCGCTGCTGCATGCCGCCGGAGAGCTGGTGGGGATAGGCGTTCTCGTGGCCCGTGAGGCCCATCAGCTCGACATAGCGCATCACCTCGCGCTCGCGCTCGGCGGCCGGCACGCCGCGGCATTTGAGGCCGAAGCCGATGTTCTCCTTCACCGTCTTCCACGGCAGCAGCGCGAACTGCTGGAACACGACCGCGCGGTCCGGCCCCGGCCCGCGCACCGCCTTGCCGCCGACCGCGACCGTGCCTTCGCTGGGGAAATCGAGCCCGGCGGCCATGCGCATCAGGGTCGTCTTGCCGCAGCCCGAGGGGCCGCAGATCGCGACGAATTCCTTGTCGGCGATCTCGAGGTCGACGCGGTCGATCGCCAGCACCTCGCCGTCGCGGCCGCCGAAGCGCTTGGTGACGCCCTTGAAGGAAATGCCGCTCATGCCGGGCTCCACTGCGCCTTGATGCGACGCTCGACGAAGCGCAGCGCCACGTCGATCGCGAAGCCGACCGCGCCGATGCCGATCATCCCGCACATCACGATCGCGGTGGCGAGGTTGCTCTGTCCCTGCACCATCAGGTAGCCGACGCCGGCCGAAACCACGATCAGTTCCGCGCCCACCAGCGACTGCCAGCCGAGCCCGGCGGAGACGCGCAGGCCGGAGATGATCGAAGGCAGAGATCCCGGCACCAGCACCTCCGCGATCACGCGCAGGCTGCCGGCGCCGTGGGTCTGCGCCGCCTCGATGAGGCGCTGGTCGACGAGCTTCGCGCCGCGATAGGCCGAGACGACGCAGGGCGGGAAGGCGCCGGAGAAGATGATCATGATCGGCCCGCCAATGCCGGTGCCGAACCACAATGCGGCGAACGGCACCCAGGCGAGCGGGGCGATGAAGCGCACCGCCTCGAACAGCGGCGACACCACGTCGTCGAGGATGCGGAACCAGCCCATCAGCAGGCCGAGCGGCACGCCGATTGCGGCGGCGAGCGCGAAGCCCATCAGGTAGCGCCCGATCGAGGCGGCGAGATGCTGCTGGAAGGTGTAGCCGGCGAAGGGGTCGCGGATCAGCGCCATGAACGTGGTCGCGACGTCGGACGGCGTCGGCAGCACCGCGCGCGGCAGCCAGCCGCTCGCGGCCACGCCCCACCACACGGCGAAGAAGAACGCGAAGCCGGCGGCAGTGAGCGCCGCGGTCTCGGCGATGCCGGGGCGCCTGGTCACAGCGGCGCCCGCCACGGAATGGCGCGGCGCTCGACCATCGCGAGCGCCATCGTGGTCGCGGCGCCGGCGAGCGACACCAGCACCATGCCGACCAGGATCATGCCGGGGAAGATGTCCTGGTAGGCGACGTTGAGGACGCGGCCGAGGCCGAAGAAGGCGCCGACGAGTTCCGCCGCGACCAGCGTCGTCCACGACGCCTGCAGCGACAGCCGCAGGCCGGTGAAGATCAGCGGCAGCGCGCCGGGCAGGATGACGTCGCGGACGAGCTGCGCCGACGACGCGCCGTGCACGCGCGCCGCGGCGAGGAAGATCGGATCGATGTTGCGCACGCCGACATAGGCGTTGATCGTCGCCGGCACGAAGGCGGCGAGGCAGATGGTGAAGATCTTGCCGCCGTCGCCGAGCCCGAACCACACGATCGCCAGCGGGATCCAGGCGAGCGGCGGGATCGGCCGCAGCAGCAGGAAGGTCGGGTTGATGAAGGCCTCGAAGCGGCGGCTCAGGCCCATCGCCATGCCGAGGGGAACGCCGATCGCCGAGGCGGCGAGGAAGCTCAGCAGCACCAGCCGCAGCGAATGATAGACCTGCTGCGGCAGGCGGCCGCCGGCATAGCCGGGATCCCAGAGCTGAGCCAACGCCGCCCAGGTTTCGGCGGGGCTCGGGAAGCGCTGCGGGCCGACGATGCCGGTGACCGCCGTCAGCAGCCACCACGCGAGCAGGCTCGCGCCGATCGTGGCGGTGCCGATCGCGGCGCGGCGGCTCAGGCGCCAGGCCATCGGCGGCACGAAGCTTGATGCGGCGGCGCGGTCATCTTGCCGGGCGTTCCCTCGTTCCGGGCGGCCCTTCGGGCCATCTCCAGGCGCCTATGTAAGCGCTTTCTCAGCCGGATTGTTATGTCCCGGCTTGATTCGAGTCAAGCGCCGCCTGGATTTCGTCCACACGCGCAACTATATTCTGCGCTACAATGCGTCCGACGCGCCCATGACCGCCGCCGATCCGACCCGCTCCAAAGCATCGCGCCGTAAGCGTTTTCTGGTCCGGCACGTTCCCGGCGCCGCGACCATCACCGATGTCGCGCGCGAGGCCGGCGTGTCGATCGCGACGGTGAGCCGCACCATCAACGCGCCCGGCCGCGTCGCCGACGAGCTGCGCGTGCGCGTCGAGCGCGCGGTGAAGCGGCTCGGCTACGTGCCGCGCGGGGCGGCGCGCGCGCTCGCCTCGCGGCGCACCGACACGATCGGCGCGATCGTGCCGACGATCGACAACGCCATCTTCGCGCGCTGCCTCGCGGCCCTGCAGCGCCGGCTGATCGAAAGCGGCAAGGTGCTGCTGCTCGCGTCGAGCGAATACGACCCGGCGCAGGAGACCGCCGAACTCGCGGCGATGATCGCGCGCGGCGTCGACGGGGTGATGATCGTCGGCGCGCAGCACGACGCGCAGCTCTACGAACTGCTCGAGCGGCGCGGCATCCCGTTCGTCGAGACGTGGTCGTGCGCCGCCGCGCGCGGCCGGCCCTGCATCGGCTTCGACAACGCGGCGGCGATGGCGCGCATCGTCGACTATCTCGCCGATCTCGGCCACCGCCGCATCGCCATGGTCGCCGGCATCGCGACCCACAACGACCGCGCCGCGGCGCGCATCGCGGGCCTGCGCGCCGCGCTCGCCGCGCACGCGCTGCCGCCGGCGGCGATCGTCGAATGCGCCTACGACATCGGCGCCGCGCGCAACGCCGCGCGCACCCTGCTCGATGCCTCGCCGCGACCGACGGCGCTGGTCTGCGGCAACGACGTGCAGGCCTTCGGCGCGCTGTTCGCGGCGCGCGAACTCGGCCTCGCCATACCCGGCGACGTTTCGATCACCGGCTTCGACGACCTGCATCTCGCCGCGCATCTCGACCCGCCGCTGACGACGGTGCGGATTCCCTCGGCCGAGATGGGGACGCTGGCGGCGGACTACCTGCTCGCCCGCATCGCCGGACGCGACGCGATCGCGCGCCAGCAGCTCGACACGCAGCTCATCATCCGCGCCACCACGGCGCGGCCGCGCGGCTAGGCGCCGAGCAGCTCGTTCACCGCCTTGGCGATGAAGCGTTCGTCCTCGGGGCTCTGGATCGGGTTGCCCGCGCGGTGGCCCCAGATCGAGGGGATCGGCAGCAGCCGCGCGCGCTTCATCTTCGGCACCTCGAGCGCGTTGTCGGCGACCTGGAAGTAGAGGTCGTGGTCGCCCGGCATCACCAGCGCCGGGCATTCGATCGCGCCGAGGGCGGCATCGAGGTCGCCCCTGAAGCGGTCGTTCGCGGAAATGTCGCCGTTCTGCCAGGTCCACATGTGGGCCAGCAGATTGTTGGCGTCCTTCTTGAGGAAGTTGCCTTCCCAGCCGGAGATCAGGAAATCCTCGAGCGAAGCGGCGCCCGCCTTGAGATACGTCTTCTCGCGGTACCAGGTCTGCGACAGCGCCCAGCCGGCATAGACGCGGCCCATCGCGCGCAGGCCGCGCACCGGCTGCTGGTGGAACCAGCCGTCCTGGAACGCCGCGTCGGCGGTGAGCGCGCCGCGGATGCCTTCGAGGAAGACCTTGTTGTGCTCCGACGTGCGCGCCGAGCTGCAGACGATGCAGACGCGCTCCACCGCCTCCGGGAACAGGGCCGCCCAGTGATAGGCCTGCTGGCCGCCCATCGACCAGCCATAGACCATCTTCACGCGCTCGACGCCGAAGACGTCGCGCATCAGGCGGCGCTGCACCATCACGTTGTCGTAGGGGGTGACGCCCGGATAGCGCCCGCGGTCATAGGGCGTCGCGATGTTGCTCGGCGAGGTCGAGAGGCCGTTGCCGAACATGTTGGGGATGACGATGAAGTATCGCGACGGGTCGAGGATGCGCCCAGGGGCGATCAGCCAGTCGATGTCCGGGTGCTGCGCGCCGTACGACGTCGGGTAGACGATGACGTTCGACTTGTCGGGCGCGAGCGTGCCGTAGGTCGCGTAGACGATCTTGGCGTCGCGCAGGGTGATGCCCGATTGCAGCGCGACGTCGCCCGCCGCGTAGACGTTGACCGCCGCCTTCATGCACGCCCCCTGATGTGCCCGAGGATCGCCCTCTGGGTGTGAAGATAGCCCGGCGCCACGTGGGCGAAGCGGGTGCCGATCGCCCGATGCGCATCCGGCAGGCGATGGAACGGGATCGACGGATAGAGATGATGTTCGGCATGGAACGGCATGTTCCAATGCACGAGATGCACGAGCGGGTTGACCAGCGTCGTGCGCGTGTTGGTGAGGCCGTTGTCGTCCTCGCTGCACAGCGTGTGCTCGGCGAGCAGCATCGCGCGCAGGATTGGCTGCGCCAGCACGACCGGCCCGATCCAGTACAGCCACGGCCCCGCCGGGTCGAGCCACGACCAGCCGACGAACGCGGCGGCGAACACCGCCAGCATCGCCGCGACCGAGCGGCGCACGCCCGCGCGCTCGCGCGCCGGGATGTAGGGAAACGCCGCCCAGTCGTTGCGCAGGATGGCGCCGAAGATGGCGAAGCGGCTGCGATAGTAGCCCCAGCCGCTGATGCGCTGGGCGTATTCGAAGACGCTGCGCGGCGGCGGCAG
>JAEUKZ010000039.1 GCA_016793045.1 Alphaproteobacteria bacterium | reverse complement strand
GTCACCTGCGCCACCGATGGCAACCATGGCCGCGCCGTCGCCTGGGGGGCGACGATGTTCGGCGCGCGCGCGGTGATCTTCGTCGCCGAAGGCGTCAGCCAGGGCCGCGCCGATGCGATCGCCGCCTATGGCGCCGAGGTCCGGCGGGTCTCCGGCAGCTACGACGACGCCGTGCGCCATGCCGCGAAGACGGCGGCGGCCGAAGGCTGGACCGTCGTCTCCGACACCTCCTACGAAGGCTACACCGAGATTCCGCGCGACGTGATGCACGGTTACGGCGTCATGGCGAACGAAGCCATCGCGCAGCTTGCCGGCGGCGCGCTGCCGACGCATGTCTTCGTCCATGCCGGGGTCGGCGCCTGGGCGGCGGCGATGTGCGCGCGCTTCTGGCAGGAATGGGGTGCGCGGCGCCCGCGCTTCGTCGTCGTCGAGCCCGACAAGGCGGATGCGCTCTACCGCAGCGCCCGCGCCGGCCATCCGGTCGTCGTCCCCGGTCCGCACGACACGGTGATGGGCGGGCTCGCCTGCGGCGAGATCTCACTGCTCGGCTGGGCGGTGCTGGAAGTCGGCGCCGACGACTTCGTGGTGATCCCGGACGAGCGCGCGCTTGAGGCAATGCGCGCGCTCGCGAACCCCGCCGGCGGCGATCCGCCGGTGGTCGCGGGCGAGACCGGAGCTGCGAGCCTCGGGGCGGTGATGGCGGCCTGCGCCGATCCGGCGTTGCGTGCTGCGCTCGGCCTCGATGCCACGTCGCGCGTGCTGCTGTTCGGCAGCGAGGGCGCGACCGACCCCGCGATCTACCGGGAGATCGTCGGGCGCAGTGCCGAGGCGGTCGAGCGGACGGGTTGAGCTGCGCGTCTTGCATTGCCGGCAGGCTGCCCGATAATGCCCGGACCCAGCCGGAAAAGAGGCCAGCCCATGACGTTCCTGCGCAGAATGCTGACGGTCGCGACGGTATTCGGATCGCTTCTGCTCGCCGGCGTACAGCCTGCCCTGGCGCAGAAGGGGGCTCAGCCGGCAGGGCCGCTGCCGCAGCCGACGCGCTGGGGGGCGCTGCTCGTCTCGGGGGACGGGTCGATCCCGGCCTTCGACAACATGGTGCAGGGCCTCGCGCGGCGTCTCAACAGCCCGGCCTTTCCGCACGGCAACATCGTGACGGTGACGGCACGCAGCCAGTCGGCGGCGCCTGCGACCGTCGCCGGCATCGCGCAGGCCGCGGGCCAGCTCCGCCTCGCGCCGACCGACGGCTGCATGGTGTTCCTCACCGCGCATGGCAGCCCGCAGGGCCTCGGCATCGCGCAGCGCGGCGAAGTGCTGTCGCCGCGCATGCTCGACCGCATTGTCGACAGCGCCTGCGGCCAGCGGGCGACCGTGGTCATCGTCTCGGCGTGCTTCTCCGGAATTTTCGCCGGGCGCGAGATGGCGCGGCCGAACCGCGTCATCCTTACCGCCGCGCGGCCGGACCGGACCAGCTTCGGCTGTTCGGCCGACAACATCCTGACCGTGTTCGACGGCTGCTTCCTGCAGTCGGTGCGCCCGGGCACCGCCTGGCGCGACGTCGCCGCGGCCTCGCGCAGCTGCGTCGCCGCCGAGGAACGCCGCCTCGGCGTCCTGGCCTCCGAGCCGCAATTCACCGTCGGCCCGAGCGTCGATCGGCTGGTAGCACCCTGATTCGATCGCAGCCCGTAGGATGAACCCCTCCAACCTCCGCGTCGACCGCGACGCGCTGATGGCGCGGCTCGAGGCCCTGGCGCAGATCGGTGCAGCGGAGAACGGGGCGTGCTGCCGGCTGGCGCTCAGCGACGACGACAAGGCCGGGCGCGACGTCGTGGTGTCGTGGATGCGCGAGCACGGGCTCGAAGTCAGTGTCGACGCCGTCGGCAACGTGTTCGGGATGCGCGCGGGGCGGACCGACGGCAAGCCGGTGATGACCGGCTCGCACATCGACACCGTGCGCACCGGCGGCCGCTACGACGGCAACTACGGCGTGCTCGCGGGCCTCGAGGTCGTGCGCGCGCTCGATCGCGCCGGCATCGTCACGTCGCGGCCGCTGTGTGTCGCCTTCTTCACCAACGAGGAGGGCGCGCGCTTCGCGCCTGACATGCTCGGTTCGCTCGCCCATGTCGGCGGGCTCTCGGTCGGCGAGGCGCGCGCCACGCGCGCGATCGACGGCGCCGAGTTCGGCGCCGAGCTCGACCGCATCGGCTACGCCGGCGACATGGCGCCGGGCACGATCGTGCCGCATGCTTTCGTCGAGCTGCACATCGAACAGGGGCCGGTGCTCGATGCCGAGGGCATCACGATCGGCGCGGTCGAGGATCTCCAGGGCATCTCCTGGCAGGAGCTGACGATCACGGGCCAGTCGAACCATGCCGGCACGACGCCGATGCGGCTGCGCCGCGACGCCGGCTTCGCCGCCGCGATGCTCGCCGCCAAGGTGCGCATCATCGCCCGCGACTTGGGCGGCGCGCAGGTCGGCACGGTCGGCAAGATCGACCTCCACCCGAACCTCATCAACGTCATCGCCGCGCGCGCAACGATGACCGTCGACCTGCGCAACACCGACGAAACGATACTGCGCGAGGCCGAGCGGCTGTTCGCCGAGTCCTGCGATGCGGTGGCGCGGGTCGAGAACGTCGAGATCACGGCCCGCCGTCTCGCCCGCTTCGAGCCGGTGGCCTTCGACCAGGGCGTCGTGCGGCTGATCGAGGAGATCGCGGGCGGCCTCGGCCATTCCTGCCGGCGGATGACCTCGGGCGCCGGCCACGACGCGCAGATGATGGCGCGCATCTGCCCCACCGCGATGATCTTCGTGCCCAGCGTGCGCGGGATCAGCCACAATCCCGCCGAGCACACCGACCCCGCCGATCTCGGCGCCGGCGCCGACGTGCTGCTGCAGGCGCTGCTGCGTCTTGCCGAACAGGAGTAGAGCCCCGCCCATGTCCCGCGTTCTCAACGTCGCCGCCGCCCAGCTCGGCCCGATCGCGCGCAGCGAGACCCGCCCCCTGGTCGTGGCGCGGCTGATCGACCTGATGCGCCAGGCCAAGAGCATGGGCGCGGACGTGATCGTCTATCCGGAGCTCGCTCTTACCACCTTCTTTCCGCGCTGGTTCATGGCCGACCAGGCGGAGGTCGACACGTTCTTCGAGCGCACCATGCCGTCGAACGAGACCGCGCCGCTGTTCAGCGAGTCCGAACGCCTCGGCATGGCGTTCACGCTCGGTTATGCCGAGCTGACGGAGGAGGAGGGGCGAACGCGGCGCTTCAACACCGCGATCCTCGTCGATAGGGGCCGCATCGTCGGCAAGTATCGCAAGGTCCATCTGCCCGGCCACGCCGATCACGAGCCGTGGCGCCAATTCCAGCACCTGGAGAAGCGCTACTTCGAGGTCGGCAACCTCAACTTCCCGGTCTATCGCGCGCGCGGCGGTGTGCTCGGCATGCTGATCTGCAACGACCGGCGCTGGCCGGAGGCCTATCGCGTGCTCGGCCTGCAGGGCGTCGAGCTGGTGATGATCGGCTACAACACGCCGGTCCACAATCCGCCGGCGCCCGATCACGACCTGCTCGGCAACTTCCACAATCATCTCGTCATGCAGGCCGGCGCCTACCAGAACGGCACCTGGGTCGTCGGCGTCGCCAAGTGCGGCAAGGAGGAAGGCATCGAGATGATCGGCCAGAGCTGCATCGTCGCGCCGTCGGGGGAGATCGTGGCGCAGTGCACGACGCTTGCCGACGAGATCGCGATCGCGCGCTGCGATCTCGACCTCGGTCGTTCCTACAAGACGACGACCTTCAACTTCGCCGTCCATCGCCAGCCCGACCAGTACCGCATGATCGTCGAGCGCAAAGGCGCAGTCCCGCCGGCGGAGTGAACGCTCGCGCCTCTCGCCCGCGCTCAGTCGACGCCGTCCTCGGCGCGCTTGCGGCCGGTGAACATCGAGCGCACGAGATTCTCGCGGTGGAGCAGGCTCGACACGATTACGCCGAGGATATGCGCCGCCACGAGCGCCAAAGTCGCATTGGCGAGGAACTCGTGAACCTCTTCGAGGGCGTGGGCCGTCGGGCCGCCCTGGTAGGCGAGCCAGCCGGTGCCGCCGGTCGCCAGCAGCATCGCGAGCAGCGTGACGATCATCGCTGCGCCGGCCGGGTTGTGGCCGAGATGGCGCGGCGCGCGACCGCGACCCATGTCGCGCAGATAGGCGCCCAGGCGCTGCGGTCCGACGACGAAGCTGGCGAAGCGCGCGTGCTTCGTGCCGACGACGCCCCAGACCAGCCGCAGCGCGATCAGCCCAAGCACGGTGTAGCCGGCGAGCACGTGGATGCGTTCGGCGTCGTCGCCGGAGATGAACGCGGTCGCGAAGGCGGCGACCAGGCTCCAGTGGAACACGCGCACGACGATGTCCCACACCTTGACGGTGCGCGGCGCGGCCGGGACGGGCGCGGCTTGCGCCGCGCCCTCCGCCGGTTCGGCCGCCAAGTCGGTGGCCGCGCGCATCAGCGGCTCCGCGTCTCGACAACCGCGCCGGTCGCGGCATTGACTTCGAGGCGCACGCGCCGGCCGGCCTGGTCGACCGCGCGCACTTCGTAGCAGCTGCGCTCGCGCTCGATGCGGGTGATGTCGCGGAAGCCCTGCTGGGTGAGACGCTCGCTGACCTGCGCGATGGTCAGCGCCTCGCCCTGCAGTGCCGCGCGGCAGGCGGCGCTGGAGGCGGCGGCGGGAAAGGCCGCTCCGGCGAGGAGGATGGCGGCGAGGGCGGCGGCTGCGGTCGACTTGACGATCATGTTCGGCTCCTGGGTTGGGGACGCGCTCGGCGTCCGATGGCGCGGACTGTCGCAAACACGCCCTGAACCGAGCCTGAGCGCCGCGTTCATCTGCGGTTCAGCTTCGGGGTACTATCGTCGCGCCATGCGGCGCCCTGCTTCGTTCCGCCATGCCCTTGTCCTCGCCCTGCTGCTCGTCGCGGCGGCGCCCGGCCTCGCGCGCGCCGACAGCGACCACGACCGGGCGCGCCGCGCGCTCGAAGCGGGGGAGGTGGCACCGCTTGCCGAGGTGCTGGCGGCGGTCGAGCGCGACTTCGTCGGTCGGGTGATCGCGGTCGAGCTCGATCGCAGGAACGGCGCCTGGATCTACGAAATCAAGCTGTTGACCGCCGAGGGCGCACTGCTGCGGCTGGACTACGACGCCCGGACGCGCGCGCTGGTGCGCGCGCGCGGGCGCGGCGTCGACGCGGCGAGAAGGCGCTGATGCGCCTGCTCGTCGTCGAAGACGACCGGGCCCTCGCGGGCCAGCTCGCGGCGGCGCTCGGCGCTGCCGGCTATGCGGTCGACTGCGCCGCCGACGGCGAAGAGGGCCACTTCCTCGGCGACACCGAACCCTACGACGCGGTCGTGCTCGATCTCGGCCTGCCGCGGCTCGACGGCCTCACCGTGCTGCGGCGCTGGCGCGCCGGCGGGCGGACGATGCCGGTGCTCATCCTCACCGCACGCGACCGCTGGCACGACAAGGTTGAAGGGATCGACGCCGGCGCCGACGACTATCTCGCCAAGCCATTCCGGATGGAGGAGCTGCTGGCGCGGCTGCGCGCGCTGATCCGCCGTGCGCGCGGCCACGCGGCGCCCGAGCTCGCCTGCGGTCCGGTGCGGCTCGACACGCGCAGCGGCCGCGTCAGCGTCGACGGCACGCCGGTGGCGCTGTCGACGCAGGAGTTCCGCGTGCTGTCCTATCTCATGCACCGCCAGGGAGAGGTCGTCAGCCGCACCGAGCTGACCGAGCACATCTACGCGCAGGACTTCGACCGCGACAGCAACACGATCGAGGTGTTCGTCGGGCGGCTGCGGCGCAAGCTCGGCGCCGACGTGATCGAGACCGTGCGCGGCCGCGGCTATCGCCTGCGTCCGCCGGAACCGGCGGCCGGCGGCGCCGATGGGTGAGTCGCTTTCGCGGCGGCTGCTCCTCGGGGCGGTGCTGTGGATCGCGGCGGCGCTGGTGCTCGCCGGCTTCGGCCTGACGGCGCTGTTCCGCCAGCATGTCGAGGCGGCGCTCGAAGCGCGGCTCGCCAACGATCTCGACGGCCTCGCGGCGGCGCTCGAACCAGGCGACGGCGGCGCGCCGGCGCTGTCGCGCAACCTCCCCGATCCGCTCTACGAGCGGCCCTATTCGGGGCGCTACTGGCAGATCGAAGCCGCTCCGGCCGAGCGGCTGCGCTCGCGTTCCTTGTGGGATGCGGTGCTCGCACTTCCGAACGATGAACCGGCGCGCGGCGAGCTGCACCGCCACCGCATCGCCGGCCCGGCGGGGCAGGACCTGATTGCGGTCGAGCGGCGCGTCGATCTCGGCGCCGGCGCGCCGGTGCGTATCACCGTCGCCGCCAGTCGTGCCGAACTCGATCCGGCGCTCGCCGACTTCGCGCGCATGCTGGCCGCATCGCTCGGGCTGCTCGGCCTCGGCCTCGCGGGTGCGGCGGCGCTGCAGGTGCGGGTCGGCCTGCAGCCGCTCGCGCGCCTGCGCGCGGCGCTGGCGGCGCTGCGCGCCGGCCGCACGCAGCGTATCGAAGGCGTCTTTCCCAGCGAGGTGGCGCCGCTCGCCGACGATCTCAATGCGCTCGTCGCGCACGACCAGGCGCTGGTCGCGCGCGCGCGCGTCCAGGCCGCCGATCTCGCGCACGGGCTCAAGACCCCGCTCGCCATTCTCGCCAACGAGGCGGAAGGGCGCGACGACCGCCTGGCGCAGGCGGTGCGCAGCCAGGCGGCCGCGATGCAGCGCCACGTCGATCGCCATCTCGCGCGGGCACGCGCGGCGAGCGCCGCCGGCCTGCCCGGCGCGCGCGCCGATGCGCTCGATGTCGCCCGCGGCCTCGCGCGCACGCTTGCCAAGCTGAATCGCGAGCGCATGATCGCAGTCGACGTCGAAGGCGGGCCAGCGTGGTTCGCCGGCGATCGCGAGGACCTCGGCGAGATGCTCGGCAACCTGATGGACAATGCCTGCAAGTGGGCGCGGGGGCGCGTGCTGGTGCGCCTCGCCGTCGCCGAGGGTCGGCTCGCGGTCACCGTCGACGACGACGGTCCCGGCCTCGCGCCGGCGCAGCGCGAGGCGGCCTTCGCGCGCGGCGCGCGGCTCGACGAGACGGTCGCCGGCAGCGGCCTCGGCCTCGCGATCGCGCGCGAGCTGGCGGAGCTCTACGGCGGCCGCGTCGCGCTCGACGGGGCGCCGCTCGGGGGCCTGCGCGCCGTGCTCAACCTGCCGGCCGCCGCCGCGGGGGGTGGTGCATGACGTCGCCCCGGACGCTGCGTTCGCGTGTCGTCTATCGCAATCCGTGGACCGCGGTGCGCGAGGACACGTTCGTCGGCGCCGATGGCCGCGAAGGAATCTACGGCGTCGTCGAGAAGCCGGATTTCGCCGTCGTCCTGCCGATCGCCGACGGGCACATCCACCTCGTCGAACAGTATCGCTATCCGGCACGCGCGCGCTTCTGGGAGGTGCCGCAGGGCGGCGCCGATCCCGGCGACTCGGGGGACCTGCTCGCGGTGGCGCGGCGTGAGCTGGCGGAGGAAACCGGCCTGGTCGCGGCGACCTGGCGGCGTCTCGGCACGCT
>JAEUKZ010000016.1 GCA_016793045.1 Alphaproteobacteria bacterium | reverse complement strand
CTTCGTCTACCGGATCGTCGGCACCGCGATCAACGCGATGACCGGGCGCGACATCACCGGCCAGGAGATCTCGGCGCGGACCTATGGCCCGATCGTCGAGACGGTGCTGGAGCCGTTCCGCCGTGTCGCCGCATCGGCCGCACCGCTCGGCGCGCGGACCCGCGCGGTGCGCGGCGACACCGTCTTCGAATCCGAATCGGTGTTCCTGCCGCTTGGCGACGGGGTGCAGCCGAGCCACGTCCTCGGTGCGGTGGCGCGGCTCGACGAATCGCGCCTCGCCTTCGCCAAGCACGAATCCGCCGAGGCGGCGATGACGCTGTTCGAACTTGCCGGCTGAGCGGCGGGCGGATCAGGCCGCGTTGGCGAACTCCGCCGCGATCAGCGCGAGCGACAGCGCGGCGGCGGCGGGCGGCAGCCAGCGCGGCACGATGAACGCGCCGTCGGGCGGCGGGCCCGCGCGCTTGATGCGCCACAGCGCCAGGTCGACCAGCGCGAAGACGACGAGCGTCAGCCCGTCCGCGAGGACGAGCAGCCGGTCGAAGGGGATCGCCAGCGCCGCAGCGAGGGCGAGCGCGCCGACGACCAGGGTCGCCATCGCGGGCGTGCGGGTGCGCGCGTCGACGCGCGCGAGCACGGCGGGCAACTGGCCGTTGCGCGCCATGCCGTAGAACAGGCGCGCCAGCATCATGATCTCCACCAGCACGCCGTTGGCGACGGCGAGGAAGCCGACCGCAGCGAACAGCGCGACGCCGCGGCCTTCGAACAGGCCGAGCAGCGGCGCCCCCGACGTCGCGCCGCCGAGCACGGCGGCGAGCGAGACGGCGACATAGAGGACGACGCTGACCGCGACCGCGCCGACGATGCCGCGCGGCACGGTGCGCCGCGGCTCCTTCACCTCCTCCGCCATGTTCGCCAGCGTCTCGAAGCCGATGAAGGCGAAGAAGGCGATGAAGGCGCCAGCCGCCATGCCGCGCCACGCCGCGCCGTCGTGCGGGACGATCGTCGCGACGTCGAATTCGGGCGCGCCGATCAGGCCCGCCGCGGTGGCCGCCACGAGGCCGGCAATCTCGACCGCGCCGATCGTCGCGGCGAAGCCGACGCCGGCGCGAACGCCGAGCGCGGCGAGGCCGGTGAAGCCGACGATCACCGCAGCCACCATCGCCGGCGCCGGCAGCGGCACCAGCGCGCCGAGATACTGCACGGCGCCATGCGCGATCGACGCCGCCGACACCACGGTCGCGAGCGTGATCGCCGCGCCGACGAGCTGGGCGAGGCGCCGCGAGCCGAAGCCGCGCGCGACGAACGAGGCGGCGCCGCCGGCTTCCGGAAAGCGGCTGGCAAGTTCGGCATAGCACAGGCCGGTGGCCGCCGCGGCGACGCCGGCAAGGAGGAAGGAGAGCGGCGCTGCGTCGCCCGCGCGCGCGATCACCGCGCCGATGGCGACGTAGATGCCCGCGCCGACGATGACGCCGAGACCGTAGAAGACCAGCGGCCACAGCGTCAGGACCCGGCGCAGGGCCGGCGGATCGACCGTCATTGCAGCGTCGCCGAGCGCGGCCGGCGCGGCTTCCAGCGGATCCAGAACGAATCCCTGGTCTTGTCGTGCGGCGGATCGAGCACGGTCACGCGGATGTCGAGATGCTCGTGGCCTTCGACGATGCGCGGCCGGTCGACCTGCACGCGCAGGCGCCAGCGCTTCATGTCGCTGGCGTAGACCGACCACTCGAATTCGTTGGGCAGCGACAGCGGCGCACGCTCCGCGATCGCGCGCGCCCGCGCCGCCACTTCCTCCTTTACCTCCGGGTCCATGGCCGCACTCTAGACAGATTCGCACGCCGCTTCGACAGCGTGCGGCATCCGTTCGCGCACCGTCGAGCGGCGCGAATAGCGTCGGCCCCGTCGGCGTTGTCAGCCGACGTCATCGGCTGCGCCGCACCGCGGTTGACCGCGGCGGCGCAGGCGACGATGCTGTGACGAGCGCTTCCCCGCGAGGCCGCGATGCACGCCGTCCGAACCCTGCTGATCGCCCTTGCCGCGGCCTTGCTGCCGTGGTCCGGCGAAGCGCGCGCCCAGGCGGTCGCGATCGAGCGGGTCGACGCGACGCCGGAGGGGCTGCGGCCCGGCCAGCGTGCCAGCGTGACGGCGCGGATCGAGCGCCGCGACCGCGGCCTGCCCGCCGTCCTGCCGGTCGTCGTCCGCTTCGCCGTCGCCGGCGCGGCGCGTCCCTTCGCGACGCAGCGCCTCGCGCTGCGTCCCGGCGAGGAGCAGACCGTGCGCGTGCAATGGCCGGCGAGCGCCGGCCGCCACACGATCGTGGTGACGCTCGACGCGCCGGGCATGACCGCGACACGGCGCGAGATCGTCGTCGCGGTGTCCGGCGAGCAGGCGCCCCGCACCGCTGCGGCACCGGCGTCGGCAGCCGCAGCGGCCCCGCCGGCGGCTATCGGCCGGCCCGCGCTTGCGGCCGCGCCGCGCGAGCCCCGCGTCGTGACCACCGAACGGGTGACCCTCACCGTCGGCGGCCTGCCGCCGCCGCGTTTCGTCAACACCGAGCGCATCACGCTGACCGTCGGCGGGCCGACGCCGCCGCGCATCGTCAACACCGACGCGATGAGCATGACCATCCGGCCGCCGCGCGCGGCGCGGCCCGGCCTGCCCGATGCGATGCAGGCAGCGCCGCGGACCGGCAACTGATTCGCGCCGTGCCCCGCGGCCGGCGACAGGAGGAGACCGCCATGCGCCCCGACCGACCTCAGATCCTGCGCGCCGCCGCGGTGGCGGCCGTCGCGCTGACATCGCCCGCGATCGCCCAGGCCCAGGATTTCGTGTTTCGCATCCCGGTCCGGCTCGACATGCGCAATCTCCCGCAGAACCAGTCGATGCGGTACGAATTCCGCTGCGAGGTCTTCCCGCCGGAGGGCTCCGCGATCGGACGCAGCACGACCGGAACGAGCGGCGGCGTGTATCGCCAGGTGATGCAGTTCACCGCGGTCATTCCGGTCACGCTCGATCCCGGCCACACGCGCGACCAGGCGGCAAGCTACACCTGCCGCCTTCGGGTGGCGCGGCTCGGCGAGGAGCATTCGATGTCGGTCGCGGAGTTTGCGAGCCAGACCGGGCTCACGGTCGGCGGCGTCAACGACGTCGTCAACGCGCGCCTCGAGCGCCCGCCGGTGCGGCCCCCCGGTGCCGTCGGTCCCGGCGCGCTGACGGCGCCGCGCCGGCCGCGCGAGTGATCGCGCCGCTGCGGTCGACTACGGGCGCTCCAGCGGATCGGCATCGGCGCTCGGCTTGACGCCGAGCGCGCGCGCGACCGCCGGATGGCCGAGCAGGAGCAGGCCGAGCGCCAGCACGAGCCCGATCAGCACGATCGGCCACGCCGCAAGCGCGCAGGTGACGCCGAGCGCCGCGGTCACCCACACCGTCGCCGCGGTGGTGAGGCCGTGCACGGTCTGCCGCTCGCGGTCGCGAATCACCACGCCGGCGCCGAGGAAGCCGATCCCGGTGAGCACGCCGGGCACGATGCCCTGGATGACGCGGCTGAGCGCGTCGGGATCGGATTCGATGGCCTCGATGTGGATCGTCCCGACCGAGATCACCGCGGCGCCGAGGGCGACGAGGCCGAGCGTGCGCGCGCCCATCGGCTTGCCCGACAGGTCACGGTTGGCGCCGAGCAGCATGCCGGCGCCGACTGCGGCGAGCAGCCGCAGCAGGACGTCGGATATCGTGTCGATTTCCATCGCCGCAGGCCGGCGGCGGCGCTACTTCATGCGCGCGAGCAGCGACGACAGGTCGTCGGCGTGCTCCTCCTCCTTCTCGAGAATCTCCTCGATCAGCCGGCGCGTCGTGACGTCCTTGTCGCCAAGCCAGCGCACGATCTCCGAATAGGTCTCGATCGCGATGCGCTCGGCGACGAGGTTCTCCTGAAGCATCTCGACGATCGACTCGCCCGCGCTGTACTCCGCGTGGCTGCGCGCGACGAGCCCAGCGGGATTGAAGTCCGGCTCGCCGTTGAGCTGCGTGATGCGCGCCGCGACGGCGTCGGCGTGGGACTGCTCCTCCTTCGCATGCTCGAGGAACTCCGCCTTCACGGCCTCCGAATGGATGCCTTCGGCGGTGTAGTAGTGGCGCTTGTAGCGCAGGGTGCAGACGATCTCCGTCGCCAGCACCTCGTTGAGCACGGCGATCACCTTCTCGCGATCGGCGTGATAGCTCTCGGTCACCGCCCCGTCCTCGATCTGCTTGCGGGCGCGCTCGCGGATCGTCTTGATGTCGGTCAGGAATTCCTGCACGGGTTTTCTCCAGGAAGGAAAATTGATCACGTGCACCCAACGGCCGGCGCGGCGTCCGGTTCCGCGCCGGCCGGCGCGGCGCCTACTCGGTCGGCTTGACCGGGGCGTCGGGCGCGGGGCCGCCGGACTTGGTCGGGACGCTCGCCGATTCCGCGCGCGGTCCGTCGAGCGCCGCCAGCGCGCGCATCACCTCGGCCAGCATCGGCGGCTCGCCGCCCGCCATGTTCTCGTCGGACGCGACCTGCAGCAGCCGCGCGTCCTGCTCCCATTGCAGCAGGACCTTGCGCTTCTCCGCGTGCGAGAGTTCGGCGGCCTCGAGCACCGCCGCGGGCGTCTTGTACGCGGACTTGGGATCGGCAAGCGCCTTGTCGAGCGCGTTCTTGAACATCTCGCTCATCGTGCGTCCTCCTCGGTTTGGACGGCAGGCGCAGCGGCCCCGCCGTCGCCCGGTTCCGGGGCGCGGCGGGGCCGCCCGTTTCGGCGGTCCGTCCGGCTCAGATCCAGTAGGGCGGGACCTGGTAGTACTCGTGGAGTCGCTTGCCCCACTCGCGGTCGGCATAGTCGGGCGCCTCGTCCATGCGGTAGTTCGGCGCGCCCTCGAGCGTCTTCTTGTCGAGGTTCACGACATAGCCGCCGCGCTCGACGTCGTAGCGCAGCATGCTCCACGGCAGCGGGTGGTAGCGTTCGCCGATGCCGAGGAAGCCGCCGAACGACATCACGGCATAGGCAACCTTGCCGGTCACCTTGTCGAGCATCACCGTCTCGATCTCGCCGATGTTGTCGCCGGCGTGGTTGTACACGGTCGTGCCCTCGACGCGATCCGCAGCGATCAGTCCGGCCGAGACGTCGCGGCCCGGGTCGCGGGGTAGTTGGTTCATCGTCGCCATCGCTTGCTCTCCTTCGCAGGGGGTGAGTCAGCGATAGAACGGCGGCGCATCGGCGGAGTTGCAGCGCCGTTCGCGAAGTCACACGCGCGCCTGCGCGGCCGGGGGCGCCCGCCCCCATCGGGATGTGATCGCCGCAGCGTTGCGTCCTGCGGCGGTGCCTGTGGTATTAACAGCCGCGTCCGATCAGCGTATTATGACCAAACGCAAGGAGGCCGACATGATCCGCACTGTTGCAACATTCGCGCTATTGACCACGTTCGGGCTTTCGCTCGCCGGCTGCGGCCAGACCCCCGGTGAACGCGCGCTTTCGGGCGGCCTGATCGGCGCCGGCGGCGGCGCCGCGATCGGCGCCATCGCAGGCGGCGGCACGGGTGCGGCGATCGGCGCGCTCGCTGGCGGCGCCACCGGCGCCGCGGCCGGCGCGCTCACCGCGCCCAAGTAAGCCCGACCGGCCAGGCCGGACCCGGCCGCGCATCCAGGCGGCTTGGCGGCTTCGGCCGCCGGGCCGCCTTTTTGCTGCGCGTCGCTTCGCGTTCAGCGCGCGCGGGCGAAGGCGAGCCACAGCCCGCCGCCGACCAGCGACAGCCCGCCCAGGCGCGAGACGAGCTGCACGCGCCGGCGCGACAGCACGCGGCCGGCGCGCCCGCTGAGCACCGCATAGGCCCCGTCGCTCAGGCTGGCGACGATCATCGCGGTACCGCCGAGCAGCACGACCTGCGCCACGTAGTCGCCCGCCGGATCGATGAACTGCGGGATGAAGGCGCCGAAGAAGAACAGCGTCTTCGGATTGCTGGCGACGACGAGGAAGCCCTGCAGCAGGAAGCCGCCGCGCGGCCGCGGCGCGGCGGTGAGCGCGACGGCGCCCGACGCGCGCAGCAGCTTCCAGCCGAGCCAGATGAGGTAGAGCGCGCCCGCGACGCGCAGCCAGTCGAACCACCAGCCCAGCGCGGCGACGACCGAGGCGAGCCCGACCGCCAGGATCGCCATCATCAGCGCCAGCGCCGCCAGCCCGCCGGCGACGTTGAGGAGGCCCGCCCGCATGCCGTGGGTGAGGCCGTTTGCGGCGATGACCGTCACCGTCGGGCCGGGCACGATCGCGGCGAGCGTCGCCGCGGCGACGTAGAGCAGATAGACGTCGAGCGCCATCACGGGTCCTTTCCCCTCCCCCGGTTCGAAGCCGCGATCCTAGCGCGCGGCCGCGCGCTGTCCACGCCCGGGTACGCGGTGCGGGCCTGCAACCAACCGCTCCGGCCGGCGTTTGATCGGCATACGGCGACGCGCCGTCCATCGCGTTCGATAAGAAGGAGAACCCCGATGATTCGCTCAGTCGCAACCGGTGCCTTGCTGGTGGGTATGGCTTTCGCGTTGTCGGCGTGCGGCCAGAGCCAGGGCGATCGCGCCGTCAGTGGCGGCCTGATCGGCGCCGGCGGCGGTGCCGCGATCGGCGCAATCGCCGGCGGCGGCCCGGGCGCGGCGCTCGGCGCACTGGCCGGCGGCGCCGCGGGCGCCGCGACCGGCGCCCTGACCTCGCCGAGCGACGTCAATCTCGGCCGCCCGGCCTGGCGCTGAGGTCGCTGCGGATACGCCCCGGCGGGCTCGCGGTCCGCCGGGGCGCTCCGGCATCAGTTGAGTTCGACGGCCGTCCCGGTCCAACGGGATTCGCGCGCCGCCGACATCTCGATCGCGTCGGGATCGGCGGGCCGCACGCGCAGGACGCCGGCGTCGCTGCCGAGCTGCCACGGGCCGGCGGCGACGATGACGACGAGGATCATTGCGAACGCCCAGGCGGGCCAGATCTGATGCTTCACGGCGTGCTCCATGCGAAAGGGCGCGCACGGTAGCTCGCTGCGATTTCCCGCCGGTTAATCGTACCCGGCATTCGTCTAAAATCGTCGCGATCGCGCGGACGGCGCCGGATCGCGGCCGCGTCGATCGGCGATGCGGCCGCCCGCGCGGCGTCCGGCGCTACGCCGTGATGGCGTCGATCTCCGCCAGCTCTTCGGCGCCGAGCGTCCAGCCGGCGGCGCGGACGTTCTGTTCGACCTGCGCCGGCGTGGTCGCGCCGGCGATCACGCTGGCGACGGCCGGCCGCCCGGCGAGCCACGAGAAGGCAAGCTCGAGCAGGTTGCGGTTGTGCTTGCGCACGAAGGCCTCGAGCGCCTCGACGCGCGCGAAGTTCTTCTCCGTGAGGTAGCGCTCGACCAGCTGGGTCATGTGCGCGAAGCGGGTGCCGGCCGCCGGCGTCTCGCCGCGCCGGTACTTGCCGGTGAGCAGGCCGCTCGCCAGCGGGAAATACGGCAGCAGGCCGAGGCCGTAGCTCTGCATCGCCGGCATCAGGTCGCGCTCGATGCCGCGCACCAGCAGGCTGTATTCGTCCTGGCACGAGACGAAGGATTCGAGGCCGAGGCTGCGCGAGGTCCATTGCGCCTCGACCACCTGCCACGCCGGCAGGTTGGAGCAGCCGATGTAGCGCACCTTGCCCTGGCGCACGAGATCGTCGAGCGCGCGCAGGGTCTCCTCGATCGGCGTCAGCGGGTCGGGGCGGTGGAGCTGGTAGAGGTCGAGCCAGTCGGTCTTGAGGCGCTTCAGGCTCGCCTCGACCGCATGCATGACATAGCGGCGCGATGCGCCCTTCCATTCCTTCGCCTCGTCCATCACGGCGCAGAACTTGCTCGCCAGCACGATGTCCTTGCGCCGATCGCCGAGGATCTGACCCATGATCGTCTCGGATCCACCCTTGTTGCCGTAGGTGTCGGCGGTGTCGAACAGGGTGATGCCGTTGTCGAACGCGGCGTGGATGACCGCGCGCGACTCCTCGAGACCGATCTTGTTGCCGAAATTGTTGCAGCCCAGCCCGACCGCGGAGACGCGGAGGCCGGACTTGCCGAGGTTGCGCAGTTGCATCGGGCGGACTCCTTTTCTTGGGCGCGTCGTTGCGCGGCCGGCGCAAGTCTGGCGTTTCCCCGCACGGCGTCAACCGCGATCGCCGCGATGGCGACGCGAATTTGGCACGCTGACCACAACCGATGCTAGGATGACGCCGACTTCGCCTTCACGTACTGCCCGGGAGTTTATGCCCAGCGATGGCCTATGACGAGCTGACAGCGACCGCAGTGGAAGTCGATCGCCTGGGCGCCGCGGGCATGACGATGCCGCCGCCGCTCGCAGCGCTCTACCGGCTGTGGAGCGAGAAGCGCGGCGCACGGCGCGCGCCGGCGCGCGGCGACTTCGACATCTTCGAGCTGCGGCCGTGGCTCGGCTTCCTGACCCTGATCGACGTGATCGACGGCGGCCGCGACTTCTTCTATCGCGTCTCCGGCACCAACGTGACGGAGTTCTACGGCAACGACCTCACCAACAGGCGCCTGTCGGAGGTCGAGCCGGGCATCCGCGCGGTGGTCGAGCCCGAGTACCGCCGCGTGATCGCCGACGCGCGGCCGCTGTTCGTCGTGCGCCGGCCGCGGGTCCGGCGCGAGAGCGCCCGCGTGGCGCGGTGCCTGCTGCCCCTGTCGAGCGACGGCCGGACGATCGACCAGATCTTCATCGGGTTCCACGAACTCGGCGAGGAGGCCTGAGCGCGGCGCACGCAAGACCGGCCTTGGTCGAACCCCCCGATGCGGTGCTAGGATTGCAGTCATCATGCGACATCGCCGCCCGACCGCCACGAGGCCCGTCCGTTGAACAGCACCGAACCGATCGCCATCGACATCGACGACGTCCTGGCGTCGGGTCAGCACATGGCCCCGGCGCTTGCGGAGCTCTATCGCGCCTGGCGCACCAAGGCCGGCGACCGGCCCGCGCCGTCGCGCGCGGACTTCGACATTGCCGACCTGCGGCCGTGGCTCGGATTCCTGGTGCTGATCGACGTCGTCGACGGCGGCGCGGACTTCTTCTATCGCGTCTACGGCACCGAGATCACCTCGTTCTACGGCAACGACCTGACCGGCAAGCGCCTGTCCTCGGTCGAGCCGGAGATCCAGGCGCTCGTCTTTCCGGAGTATCGCCGCGCGGTTGCGACGATGAGGCCGCTCTACGTCGTGCGCCGCCCGCGCATCCGCCGCGAGGAAGCCTGGGTGGCGCGGGTGATCCTGCCGCTGTCACGCGACGGCACGACGGTGGATCAGATCCTGGTCGGCTTCCAGGCCGTCGATTCGCCCGGCTGACCTGCGATCATGCGCGCGTGGTTCGCCGCGATCTGGCAGCGGCCGGTGGCGCTGCTGTGGGTCGCCCCGGCCCTGTGGTCGACCAACATCACGCTCGGCCGGGTGCTGAGCGCGAGCTTCCCGCCGATGGCGCTGTCGGTGCTGCGCTGGCTGGTGGCGCTGGCGGCACTGCTGCCCTTCGTCGCGCCGCTGATGTGGCGCCAGCGCGCGCTGCTGCGCCGGCACTGGGCGCTGGTCGTCGCGTGCGGCGCGACAGGCATCGCCGGCTACGGCGCCATCGCCTACGTCGCGCTGGCGACCACACCGGCAGCGACGGTCGCCTTCATCAACTCGGCGCTGCCCCTGATGGTGCCGCTCGGCCTGCTCGTGTTCGCGGGCGAGCGCGTGCGCCCGCGCACGCTCGCCGGCATCCTGGTCTCCTTCGCCGGCGTCGCCTGGATCGTCGCGCGCGGCGATCCCGCGACGCTCGCGAGCCTGCGCTTCGAGCGCGGCGAGCTGATGACGCTCGTCGCCGTGGCGCTCTATGCCGTCTACTCGGCGCTGATCCGGCGCAAGCCGCCGGAACTCGACCTGCTGGTCTTCGTCGCCGGCACGATCGCGGCGGGCATCGTCGTGCTGCTGCCGTTCTGGGCGATCGAACTCGCCCACGGCGCACCGATCCCCACTGACGCGCTGTCGATCGCCGCCGTCGTCTATATCGGCCTGTTCATCTCGCTGCTGGCGTTCCTGGTGTGGAACCGCTGCATCGTCGCGCTCGGTCCGAGCGTGACCGGGGTCTCCTACCATCTTGTCGCTGCCTTCACCGCGATCGTCGCCTACGTGGCCCTCGGCGAGGCGCTGGCGGGATACCACGTGGCCGGGATCGGGCTGATCCTGGCGGGTTTCTTTCTGGCGTCGCTGCGCATGGGGCGGTAGGCCCCGCGTCTGTACACCCCAACGCCTTGTTTAGAACCAATCCACTTGGAACCGTAGTTTGGAATTCGTATAATCGATATACGCACAAATGTTCGATTATCGCACAAGCGATCGGGCGGTGCGGGCGACCGGACACCGGCGCCGAAAAAGGAAAGCCAAGGGAGGACTGCAATGACCAAATCGACCCGCGGATTCTCGCGGCGCCACGCCGTGGCGCTGATCGGCGGCACGCTCGGCACCCTTGCAGCGCCGTCCATCGGCCGCGCCCAGGCGCCCAGCGCCATCAAAATCGGCTACGCGATTTCCAAGACCGGTCCGAATGCAGGCGGCGCCAACACCTCGACCCTGCCGAACTACCAGCTCTGGGTGCGCGAGGTGAACGCGGCGGGCGGCATCAACCTGTCGGGCGCCGGGCGGCGGGTGCCCATCGAGGTCGTCGAATACGACGACCGCAGCACGTCGGAGGAGTGCGTGCGCGCGATCGAGCGGCTGATCAACCAGGACCGCGTGGACTTCATCCTGCCGCCCTGGGGCACGGGCCTCAATCTCGCCGTCGGCCCGGTGTTCAATCGTGCCGGCCATCCGCATCTCGCGGTGACCTCGGTGACCGACCGCGCGCCGGAACTGGCGCGGCGCTGGCCCAACAGCTTCTGGTTCCTCGGCACCTCCTCGCAGGGCGGCACGGCCATCGCCGACCTGCTTGGCAGCCTCGCGCGCGAGGGCAAGATCGGCCGCACCGTGGCGATGGCAAGCAGCTCCGACCAGTTCGGCATCGAGCTGTCGACCGCGGCGCGGGCGGCCTTCCAGCGCGCCGGGCTGACGCTCGCCTACGACCAGGCCTATCCGCTCGGCAGCCAGGACATGCAGCCGATCGTCGCCGCGGCGATGCGCGCCAATCCCGATGCCTTCGTCGCCTTCAGCTACCCGCCCGACACGCTCGGCCTCACCGAACAGGCGCGCCTGCAGGGCTTCAACCCGAAGGTGTTCTACACCGCGGTCGGCACCGCCTTCCCGCTGTTCAAGCAGCGCTTCAACGTCAACGCCGAGGGCGTGATGGGCATCGGCGGCTGGAACGCGTCGAGCCCGGCCCTGCAGGACTATCTGCGCCGCCACGTCGCCGCGATCGGCCGCGAGCCCGACCGCTGGGCGAGCCCGGTGACGTTCGCGAGCCTCCAGGTGCTGCAGCAGGCGATCGAGCGCGCCGGCCGCCTCGACCGCGCGGCGGTGATCCAGCAGATCCAGAGCGGCACGTTCGCCACCGTGGTCGGCGACCTCAAGCTGGAGAACAACATCCTCAACAAGAACTGGTGGGTCGGCCAGTGGCAGGACGGCGAGTTCCACGGCATCGCGCCGACGACGATGGAGGGCGCGCGCGCCCCGATCGTGCCGAAGCCGGCCTGGCGCGCGGCGCAATAGCGGCGGGGCGGGCGGCGCCAGGGAACCGGCGGCGATGCTGATCGCCGACGTGCTGCTGTCGGGCCTGACGCTTGGCGGCATGTACGCGCTCATCGCCATGGGGCTGACGCTCCAGTACGGCGTGGCGCGGATCATGAACCTGTCCTACGGCGAGTTCCTGATCGCCGCCTGCTTCGCCGCCTACGTGATGATGACGGGCGCGGCGATCGATCCGCTGCTCGGCCTCGTGCTCGCGCTGCCCGCCGCCTTCGCGGTCAACTGGGCGGTCTATCGCGTGCTGCTGCTGCCGCTGGTGCGGCGCGCGAAGAGCGCCGGCGCGCTCGAGGTCGACAGCATCCTCGCCACGTTCGGGCTGCTCTTCGTCGTCCAGGGCATCCTGCTGGCGATCTTCGGCGGAGCGTACTTCAGCTACAGCTACCTGTCCGTCCCGGTGACCGTGATCGGCAGCACGGTCGCCGCCAACCGGCTGCTGGCGCTGGGGTTCGCCGCGGCGATCGGCGGCGCGCTCGCGCTCGCCCTCGCGCGCACCCGCGCCGGCACGGCGCTGCGCGCGCTCGCCGCCGATCCGGTCGCGGCGCAGCTCGTCGCCATCGACGTGCGCGCGATGGCCGCCTTCGCCTTCGCGCTCGGCGGCGCGCTGGTCGCGGCGGCGGGCGTGCTCGTCTCCATGTTCCTCACCTTCAACGCGGCGATGGGCGTCGTCTTCACCATGAAGGCGCTGATCGTCGTCATCATGGGCGGGGTCGGCGACCTGCGCGGCTGCCTCGCCGCCGGGCTGCTGCTCGGGCTCGCCGAGGCGGCGGTGGCGCGGCTGGTCGATCCCGGCCTCACCCTCGCGGTCACCTACGCGATCTTCCTCGCCGTTCTGCTGGTGCGGCCGACCGGCCTGTTCGGACGCAAGGCGGCATGACGCAGGCCGCCTTTGCGCGCGCCGCCGCAGGGTGCGCGGCGCTTGCCGGCGCGGCGTCGCTGCCGCTGTTCGGCGACGGCTACCACATGGCGCTCGCCATCAACATCGCCAACTACACGGTGCTGGCGACCGCGTGGGCGCTGTTCTCCGGCCCGACGCGCTACATCTCGCTGTGCACAGTCGCCTTCTTCGGCATCGGCGCCTACACCGTCGCCGTGCTCGGCGAGCTCATGGCATGGCCGCTCGTCCTCGCCGTGGCGGGCGCGATCGGCGTGGCGCTGGCCCTGGTCGTCGGGCTGTCGACCTTGCGGCTTTCGGGCATCTACTTCGTCATCTTCTCCTTCGGCCTCGCCGAACTGGTGCGCCAGCTGGTGACGTGGTTCGAGGTCAACGTCTCGCGCTCGGTCGGGCGCTACGTCTTCCTCGACGTCACGCAGCAGGCAATCTACCTCCAGCTCGTGGCGCTCGCCGCCGTCGTGTTCCTGGTCGCCTGGGCGATCCGGCGCTCGCGGCTCGGCCTCGCGCTGCGCATCATCGGCGACGACGAGACGGTGGCGCAGCATTGCGGCATCGACGCCGCCCGCGCGAAGCTGGCGCTGTTCGCGGTCAGCGCGCTGTTCATGACGCTCGCCGGCGCGATCATGGCGCCGCGCTGGACCTACATCGACCCCGTCATCGCCTTCAACCCGGTGATGTCGTTCCAGGTCGTCATCATGGCGCTGCTCGGCGGGCCGGGACGGCTGTTCGGACCGCTGCTCGGCGTCGTGCCGCTCGCCTTCCTGTTCGACATCCTTTCGGCGCAGTTCCCCAACCACGCGACGCTGGTGCTCGGGCTCGTCTTCATGGCGATCGTCTACGCACTGCCCGACGGCGTCGCCGGCATGCTCGCGCGCCGCCGACGCGCGGGAGCGGCATCGTGACCGCGATCCTGGCGCTCGACGGCGTCACCCGGCGCTTCGGCGGCCTGGTCGCGGTCGACGCGCTGTCGTTCAGCGTCGCACCGGGCGAGATCGTCGGGCTGATCGGCCCCAACGGCTCGGGCAAGAGCACCGCGCTCAACCTGATCTCCGGCGCGCTCGCCCCCGACGACGGCGCGATCCTGTTCGAGGGCGCGCCGATCGCCGGCCTCGCGCCGCACCGCATCGCCCGGCGCGGCGTCGCGCGGACGTTCCAGCTCGTGCGCGTGCTGCCCTCGCTCACCTGCGTCGAGAACGTCGTCGCCGGGCTCGCCTTCCGCGGCGACCGGCTGTGGGGTGCCGCCGCCGAGCGCGCGGCGCGCGAACTGCTGGCGCGGGTCGGGCTCGCCGACGAAACGCGCGCGGCGGCGGAGCTCACCTATGTCGACCAGAAGCGCCTCGAACTCGCGCGCGCGCTGGCGCTGGCGCCGAAGCTGCTCCTGCTCGACGAGTGGCTCTCCGGCCTCAACCCGACCGAGCTGCAGCAGGGCATCGCGCTGGTGCGCGCGCTGCGCGACGACGGGAGCGCCATCGTTCTGGTCGAGCACGTGATGGCGGCGATCCGCTCGCTGTGCGACCGTTGCGTGGTGATGAGCGCGGGCGCGAAGATCGCCGAAGGCGCGCCGGCCGCCGTGCTCGCCGACAGGGCCGTGATCGCCGCCTATCTCGGCGAAGACGCCGGCGCGGAGGCCGCCGCCGATGCTTGAGGTCTCCCGCCTCTCGGTCGCCTACGGCCGCCATCGCGCGCTCGACCACGTGGCGCTCGCCGTCGCGCCGGGCGAGATCGTCGCCATGCTCGGCGCCAACGGCGCCGGCAAGACGACGCTGCTCAAGGCGATCGCCGGCCTCGTCCCGGCGCAGCCGGGCGCGGCGATCCGGCTCGGCGCGCAGGACATCGCGGCCCTGCCCGCCCACCGCATCGTCGAGGCGGGGATCGCGCTGGTGCCCGAGGGGCGCGGCATCTTCGGCCCGCTGACGGTGCACGAGAACCTGATGCTCGGCGCGCACGCCCGGCGCGCGCGCGACGGCGAGGCGGCAAGGCGCGCAAGCGTGCTGAAACTGTTCCCGCGGCTTGCCGAACGGCTCGACCAGCGCGTGCGCTCGATGAGCGGCGGCGAGCAGCAGATGGTGGCGCTCGGCCGCGCGCTGATGTCGGCACCCGAGATCCTGCTGCTCGACGAGCCGTCGCTCGGCCTGTCGCCGCTCGTCTGCAGCGAGCTGTTCCGCGCGCTGGCGCGCATCCGCGAAACCGGCGTCGGCATCCTGCTGGTCGAGCAGAACGCGCGCCAGAGCCTCGCCATCGCCGACCGCGGCTATCTGATCGCCAACGGCCGCATCGTCGGCGAAGGCAGCGCGGCCCGACTGCGCAGCGACGAGGCGGTGGGCGCCGCCTATCTCGGCATCGCGCCGAGTTGATCGCGGCGCGCCCGCGCATCCGCCGCGCGGGAATGCTATCATCGCCCCGTACGTTCATTGACGGACAATGACGACGGGGGAATGACGATGACCACGGGCCTTTCGCGGCGGAGTTTCGTCAACCTGGTGGGGCGCGTCGGCGGCGCGGCGGCGGTCTATGCGACCGTCCACGCGATGGGCCTGATGCGCGCGCCCGAGGCCTTCGCGGGGCCGCCGGCGCTGCCGCGCAATTCCGGCCGCGGCATCCGCGTCGCGATCATCGGCGGCGGCATATCGGGCATGGCCGCGGCCTACGAGCTGCGCAAGGCCGGCTACCAGTGCACGATCCTCGAGGCGCGCGAGCGCGCCGGCGGGCGCAACTGGACGATCCGCGGCGGCGACACGATCACCGAGACCGGCTCGACCCAGCGCGTCACCTGGGACCGCAACCCCGACCTCTACTTCAACGTCGGCCCGGCGCGGCTGCCGCACCACCACCAGGCCGTGCTGGCCTATTGCCGGGAATTCGGCGTGCGGCTCCAGGTCATCGTCAACGAGAACCGCGGCGCGCTGGTCCAGGACGACGCCGCCTTCTCCGGCCGGCCGCAGTCGGCGCGCCGCGTCATCAACGACGCGCGCGGCTTCGTCGCCGAACTGGCGGCGAAGGGCCTGTCCGCCGGCGCGCTCGACCAGCCGCTCTCGCCGGACGATCTCGCCAACATGCGCGCCTTCCTGCGCGCCTTCGGCCGGCTCGACGAGCGCATGAAGTACGCGGGCTCCTCGCGCGCCGGCTACGCCGAGCCGCCCGGCGCCCACGGGGAATCGGGCCGGCTGCTCGCGCCGCTGCCGATCGCCGAGATCGCCAAGGCCGATTCGTGGCGCGAGGCGCTGTTCTTCGGCGAAGGCTTCGAGCAGGCGGCGACGATGATGCAGCCCGTGGGCGGCATGGACGCGATCGTGCGCGGCTTCGCGACCGCGCTGGGGCCGATCGTCAACACCAACGCCGAGGTGACGCAGATCAGGCGCGCCGGCGACAAGGCGCGCATCGTCTGGCGCGACCGCCGCCGCGGACGCGACAACGTGCTCGACGCCGACTACGTGATCTGCACCGTGCCGCTGCCGGTGCTGCGCCGGATGGACGCCGACTTCTCGCCCGCGGTGAAGCGCGCGATCGCGGGCGGCGCGCAGGTCTATCTCTCCGCGGTCAAGATCGCCTTCCAGTCCGACCGCCGCTGGTGGGAGACCGACCACCAGATCTACGGCGGCATCACCTGGACCGGCCGCGACATCACGCAGATGTGGTACCCCAGCGCGGGCTTCCACGGCGACAAGGGCATCGTCGTCGGCGCCTATATCTGGACCCATTCGATCGGCGAGCGCTTCGCGGCGATGACGCCGGCGCAGCGCGTCGAGCGCGCGCTCGCCGACGGCGAGGCGATCCATCCCGGCTACGCAAGACTGGTCGGCCGCGGCGCCTCGCTCGCCTGGACGAAGGTGCCGTTCATCGAGGGCGCGTGGGCCGAATGGGACGAGGCACCGCCGCAGCTGCGCCGCGAGTTCTACACGCCGCTGCAGGCGGCCGACGGGCCGTTCTACTTCGCGGGCGAACACATGAGCCACATCAACGGCTGGCAGGAGGGCGCCGTGCGCTCCGCCCACGCCACCGTGGCGCAGATCGCCGACCGCGTGCGGGCGAGGCGCGCGTAGGGCGGAGCGCGCGCCGAGCGCCCCTGCGGCCTCACAGGGTCGGCGCGGCGATCAGCGTCGCCTCGGCGCACAGCGTGTCGTTGCCGCAGAAGGCGATCGCATCGAAGGCGGCCGCATCGTCGACATACGCGACGCCGAGCCAGCGGAAGCCGGGGCCGGGATGGCGCTCGATCGGCGTGAGCCAGGAGTCGCCCGCCGGCGCCGGCCCGATCGCGTAGTGCTTGCGCACCGCGGCGATCACCTCCCAGCTTTCGCGGCTGCCGTCGCCGGGGGCCAGCGCCTCGTTGCCGCCGCGCAGGATCACGCGATCGCCGCGGCGCGACGCCGCGCGCCCGTGGCGGCGCATCAGGTAGGCGAAGGTGTTGACCGCCGCCGGCTTCGCCGCGCCGTAGCCCCACTTGCGGATCCAGCCCTTGCGGAACGCGTCGAGGCGCGCATCGAACCAGCCGCGCCGCAGCTCCGCCTCGCTCGCGACGAACATGAAGTCGTAGTGGGTGTAGCCGAGCGACGGCGTCTGCATCCGTTCGATGCGCCAGTTCTCGTAGCGGCCGACCCCGCCGATCGAATTGAAGAACGGGTTGTCGGTCTCGCGCAGCCACGGCTCGTAGCCGCGCGCGATCGCGTCGGCGGGGAGCGTGTAGGTGAGGAAGACGCAGAGGTCGAAATCGGTCGTCATCGTTTGTCTCTCGTTCGGCCGCAAATTGAACCACAGAGACACAGAGTCACAGAGGAGGGATCATCGACGCGCCTTCGGCGCGTCATCAGGATCGCCTCCGTGCCTCTGTGGTTTGATCCTCCTTACACCAGCGACTTCAATCGCTCCTGCGCCTCGATCAGCGCCTGCGCCATGTCGGGCTCGTCGGTCGCGTGATTGCCGTCGTTGACGATGGTGAGCGCCGCGTTCGGCCAGGCCTGGGCAAGTTCCCAGGCCGTCCGCGCCGGCGTGACGACGTCGTAGCGCGCCTGGACGATGAGGCCGCGCAGATGGCGCATCGCGCCGATATTGGCGAGCAGCGCGCCCTCGGCGACGAAGAAGCCGTTCATGCAGTAGTGCGTGAAGATGCGCGCGAGCGTCAGCGCCTTCACCGGCGTGGCAAGCTCGCGCACGTGCTCCTCCGTCGCGCGGAAGGCGTTGGTCCAGCCCGAATAGGTTCGCAGCGTGACGGCGGCCGGCATGTGGACCGCCGGGTCGGGATCGCAGAGCCGGCGGTAGTAGCTCTTCAGCAGCGTGTCGCGTTCGCCCTCCGGCAGGAAGTCGCGCAGCGCCTGCCAGCGGTCGGGGAAGAGCCAGCGCGTGCCGTCGTCCCACCACCAGACGCGCTCGATCGTGCGCCCCGTGAAGATTCCCCGCAGCAGCAGCGCACGCACGCGGTCGGCATGCGCCTGGGCATAGGCGAGCGACAGGAAGCTGCCCCACGAGCCGCCCGCCACCGCCCAGCGATCGATGCCGAGCGACATGCGCAGCTTCTCGAGATCGGCGATCAGGTGGTGCGTCGTGTTGGCCTCGATCGACGCATAGGGCGTCGAGCGGCCGCAGCCGCGCTGGTCGAGCATGACGATGCGCCAGAAGCTCGGGTCGTAGTAGCGCGCCGCGGTCGCCGACAGCCCGGCGCCCGGCCCGCCATGCAGCACCAGCAGCGGCACGCCGTTCGGATTGCCGTCCTGCTCCCAGTAGATCTGGTGACCGTCGCCGACGTCGAGATGGCCGCTGGCATGGGGGGCGATCACAGGGAAGAGGACATTGTCGAGGGCCATGGGGACTCCGCTGCGGCTCGTTTGCGCCAGTCTCGCCGCGGACGCTGCTGAAGGCAACGGCGCAGGGCACCGGCGCCAAGGACCGGGCGCAAGGCCCTCGCCCGAGCGCCGTCGCTGCGCTAGCGTCGCCTCCCACCCGGAGAAGGAATGCCATGAGCCAGGGATTCGTCAGCGTGCGCTACATGGTCGACGACGTCGCCGCGGCGGCCGCGTTCTACACCGGCCATCTCGGCTTTACAGTTGAAACCAATGCCGTTCCGGCCTTCGCCTCGGTGACGCGCGGCGCCCTGCGGTTGCTGCTCAGCGGGCCGAAGAGTTCGGGCGGCAAGCCACTGGCGGACGGCCGGCGCCCGGTTCCCGGCGGCTGGAATCGCATCCTGATCATCGTCGACGACCTTGCCGCGGAGGTTGCGCGGCTGCGCGCGGCCGGCCTCACGTTCCGCAACGATATTCTGGCGGGCGTCGGCGGTTCGCAGATCGTGCTCGACGACCCCTTCGGCAATCCGATCGAGCTGTTCCAGCCGAAGTCCTGATCGCATCGCCGCCGACGCGCGTCGGCCGCGTGACTCGCCGGCGCCGATCCGTGGTATCCACGGACGAATCGCGTTGGGGTGGAGTTCGATGACCGACAAGAAGACGACCGTCTATCCGTCCAGCTCGTTTGCCGGCGCGGCCTTCGAGACGCTGCACGAGATCGTCGCCAAGGCGCGCCAGAACCTGTCGCAGAACGCCTGGGACTATATCGTCGGCGGTACCGAGACCGAGACGACGGTGCGGCGCAACCGGCTGGCGCTCGACCAGATCGCATTCCGGCCGCGCGTGCTGCGCGACGTCAGCGGCGTCGACCCGACGACGTCGCAGTTCGGCCGCACGCTGCGCCTGCCCGTGCTGCTCGCGCCGATCGGCTCGCTCGAGGCCTTCCACGAAGAGGCCGCCGTGCCGGTGGCGCGCGCCGCCGGCGCCTTCGGCATTCCGCACATGCTGAGCTCGGTGACCCAGCCCGGCCTCGACGCGGTCGCCGACGCGGCACCGGACACGCTGCGGCTCTACCAGCTCTACGTGCGCGAGGACGCCGACGGGGTCGACCGCATCGTCGCCCACGCGATCGAGCGCGGCATCGCGGCCTTCGCCTTCACGGTCGATTCGGCGATCTACAGCCGGCGCGAGCGCGACCTCGCCAAGCGCCACGTCACCTCCGGCCGGCGCTATGTCGGCGGACAGTCCTTCCAGGCGTCGTTCGACTGGCGCAGCATCGAGCGCATCAAGAAGAAGTTCGCCATCCCGCTGATCCTCAAGGGCATCGGCACCGCGGAAGATGCGAAGCTCGCGGTCGAGCACGGCGTCGACTGGGTCTACGTCTCCAATCACGGCGGCCGCCAGCTCGACCACGGCACCGGCGCCATGGACGTGCTGCCGGAGGTCGTCGCGGCGGTGGCGGGGCGCGCGAAGATCGCGGTCGACGGCGGCTTCTGCCGCGGCACCGACATCGTCAAGGCGCTTGCGGCCGGCGCCGACCTGGTCGGCCTCGGCCGCATGCAGTGCTACGGCCTCGCGGCCGGCGGCGAAGCGGGCGTGGTGCGGGTGCTCGAGCTGCTCGAGGACGAGGTGCGGCGCTGCCTGATGATGCTCGGCGCCGACCGGCTGGCGGCGCTCGAGCGCGCCAACCTGCAGCCGGCGGCGGCGGTCAACCCGCCGGGCGTGCTGAGCGCGTTCCCCCTGCTCGAGATTCCGCCCTATCGCTACTGAGCGCGCCGCTCACGCTGCGTTGGCCTTGCCTTCGCGCGACGGCGGAAAGTTGACGGTGACCGTGGTGCCGCGCCCGACGGTCGAGGCGATCGAGATCGCCGCGCCGTGCAGGTCGGCAAGGCGCTTGCAGATCGACAGGCCGAGTCCGGTGCCCTCGGCGCCGCGGGCGACGCTGGCATTGACGTGCTGGAACGGCTCGAAGATGCGCGCCAGCCGCGCGGGATCGATGCCGACGCCGCTGTCCGCCACGGCGATGGCGATGCCGCCATCGGGATTGGTCATCGCGCTGAGCGTCACCCGGCCGCCGTCGCGCGTGAACTTCACGGCGTTCGACAACAGGTTGAGCAGGATCTGCTTGAGCGCGCGGCGATCCGCCCACAGGGTCGAGATGCCGGGCTCGATGACGGGGGAGAGGTGGATGCCGTGCTCCTCGGCCCGGCCGCGCACCATGCGCAGGCTCTCCTCCACGAGGTCGGCGAGGGCCACGGTCTCGGGCCGGAATTCGTAGCGGCCCGCCTCGATGCGCGACATGTCGAGGATGTCGGTGATCAGCGCCAGCAGATGCTGGCCGCTGGCGTGGATGTCCTGCGCGTAGCCGGCATAGCGCGGCGAACCGAGCGGCCCGTAGACCTGGCTGATCAGCATGTCGGAAAAGCCGATGATGGCGTTGAGCGGCGTGCGCAGCTCGTGGCTCATCGTCGCGAGGAACTGGCTCTTGGCGACGTTCGCCGCCTCGGCCTGGTTCTTGGCGCGCAGCAGCTCCGCCTCGCGCATCTTGGTTTCGGTGACGTCGCTGCGGATGACGACGACGCCGCCGTCGCGCGTGCGGTGCTCGCTGAGGCGCAGCCACATGCCGCTCGACAGGCGCTGCAGGATCGCCTGGCCGGTGCCCGCCCGGCGCTGCGCGAGGCGTTCCGCCAGGTACTGCTCCTCGCGGCCGATCGCGTCGAGAAAACGGCCCTCGCCGATGCGCGCACGCATGTACTCCTCGTAGCGCATGCCGACCTTGAGGTTGCGTCCGCTCTCCGGCTCGATGCGCTCCGACGCGCTGTTCCACATCACCAGACGGTCCTCGGCGTCCCACAGGACGAAGCTGTCGGTCAGCGCCTCGATCGCGTCGGTGAGCCGGCTTTCGGCGCGCAGGAGTTCGGCTTCGCGCTGCTTTTCGGCGGTGATGTCCTGGCGCAGCGAGACGATGCCGCCTTCGCGGGTGAGCGATTTCGACACCCGCACCCAGCGGCCGTCGGCCTGCTGCACGACCTTCGAGCCCGATCGGCTGGACCGGAACTCCTCGAGCGACTTGCGGACGTAGGCTTCCTCGTCGGGCGCCGACTGCGTGATCGGCCCGCGCTTCAGGCGCGCGCGCAGGAAGTCTTCGAAGGTGATGCCGGGCACCAGCAGCCCCGCCGCCGCGGGATCGATGCGGGTGACGGCGCTGTTGGCGACGATCATCCGTTCGTCCTGGTCCCACAGGATGAACCCGTCCTGGATCGACTCGATCGCGTCGGTCAGGCGGCTTTCGGCGCGCAGCAGTTCCGCCTCGCGCCGCTTGATCTCGGTGATGTCGCGGCGGATCGACACGACGCCGCCGTCGCGCGTTCGCCGTTCGATGATCTCGACCCAGCCCCCGCTCGCAAGTTCGGTCTCGACCGGCCGCCCGTCTGCGGCGCGATGGCTCGCCAGGACGTCGGCGAGATACGCCTCCTCGCGGCCGCGCGCGCTTGCGACCTTGCCGCCGGCAACGCGCCGGCGCATGACGTCCGCGAACGAACGGCCGACGACGAAGTCGTCGGAGTCGACGCGGCTGATCGCGCTGTTGCACATGACCAAGCGGTCATGCGCATCCCACAGGATGAAGCCGGCCTGCATGGCTTCGATCGCGTCGATGACGCGGCTCTCCGCACGCATGAGGTCGGTGACGTCGCGGCCGCTGCCGCGATAGCCCAGGAAGCGGCCGTCGCCGGCGAATACCGGATCGCCGCTGATCTGGAAGTGGCGGGTCTCGCCGTCAGGGCGGCGATGGGTATAGCCGAAGCCGCGAAACGGCCGGCGCGCCGCCAGATCGTCGAGATGACGTCGCCAGCTCTCGCTGGACCGCATCGATGCGTCGGCAATGTCCTCGCGCCTGCGCCCGATCACCGCCTTGATCGGCGAACCGGTGACCGCCTCGACGTTGTCGGAGAAATAGGTGAAGCGGAGATCGGCGTCCATCTCCCAGTACCAGTCGGCCGATACCGCGAGAAAGTCCGTCCAGCGCTCGCGCAACGCCTGCAGGTCCTGTTCCGTCGCGCGCGCGCGCTGGCCGAGCCGCATCGCGATCGCGACCGCAGCCGCGACGAGCACGACGAGCGCGACGCCGAGGCCGGCACGCGCCGCGGGCTGCACGTCGGCAGCAGCTGCAAACAGCACCACAGCGGCAAAGGCCGCCGCCCCGAGCACCGCAGCCGCCACGGTCATGGAGGACGTGGTGCGGCGGCGCATGGGTTCGACGGGGAATCCCATCGACGATGCAGGCCCGATATCCGGTCGAATCACCGTTGAATCCCACCCGGGGAAGAATGTCCGACATTGGACGCCGGAATGGTTAAGAAACTTTATAGTAAGGAAATATTCCAGTGTCATTTCGAGACAATGCCGCGATTTTCATGCAATGGCGGCGGCGAAGGCCTCCGGCCGGCGGGCGCGCGGCGATACATGTTCCGCCGCACGAAATCGTCGACCGCCCGACGGCGGCCTTCGGCGGCGGCCGCGCCGGCACGACCCTCGCGCCTTGACTCGCGCCGGGCGCTGACGGAGCCTCATTGCGACCTCTGCGGGAGGTTTCGTTCGACGGAACAGCCTTCCCGCCCGTCCGCACGCGACCGCCATCCTCGCCCGACATCATCAAGGAGAAGACCATGACCGATCGCCTCGACGACGAAGATCGCCCGCAACGCCGCGACCTGCTGCGACTCGGCGGCCTCGGACTCGCCGGCGCCGCGATCGTCGCGGCGTCGGCCGAAAAGGCGGCCGCGCAGGCGCCGCGCGAAAGCCTGCTGCGCACCGTCCTCAACCGCGGCCGGCTGATCGTCGGCACCGGCAGCACCAACGCGCCGTGGCATTTCGAGGACGAGCGCGGGCAGCTCACCGGCATGGACATCGCCGTCGCCAAGATGCTGGCGAAGGGGCTGTTCGACGACGAGAGCAAGGTCGAGTTCGTGCGCCAGGACCCGGCGCAGCGCATTCCCAACATCAATGCCGGGCGCATCGACTGCGTCATCCAGTTCATGACCGTGAACCCGGCGCGCGCGCAGCTCGTCAACTTCTCGCGGCCGTATTACGCCGAGGGCGTGGCGCTGCTGACTTCGCCGCGCGGCCGCCTCAAGACCTATGCCGAGCTGCGCGCGGCGGGCGCGCAGGCCCGCGCCTCGGTGCTGCAGAACGCCGACGCCGACAATCTCGTCAAGGACGCGCTGCCGCAAGCCCAGGTGATGCAGCTCGACACCCAGGCCAACGTCATCCAGGCGCTCGATTCGAACCGCGTCGACACGGCGGTGATCGACCTGTCGACGGTGCGCTGGCTGGTGCGCCGCAATCCGGACCGCTACCTCGACGCCGGCCATTCCTACCGCTCGCAGCTCTACAGCGTCGCGGTGCGCCAGAACGACCTCGACTGGCTGACCTGGATCAACACCACGCTCAACGTCAACATGTTCGGCCACATCTCCGAAGCGTTCGACGGCGCGATGCGCGAGTTCTTCGGCCTCGACCCGCGCCCGCGCACGCCCGGCTTCCCGCCGATCTGAGCGGCAACCCTTCGCCGGGGCGGGCCAGGGGCCCGCCCCGGCGAAGACCTTCCGTGGCCCCACATCGCGCCAATGTTCGAATACCACTTCAACTTCACCTTCGTCTGGCGCCACTTCAACCGCCTCACCTGGGGCCTGGTGCTGAGTCTCGAGCTCGCCCTGCTGTCGATTCTGATCGGCATGGCGATCGGGCTCGTGCTTGCCCTCGCCTATACCGATTTCGGCAAGCCGGTGCGCGCGCTGATCGCCGCCTATGTCGAATTCATCCGCAACGTTCCGCTGCTGCTGCTGATCTATCTCGTCTTCTACGGCATCCCGTCGATCGGCGGATTCGCCTACGACGCGACGACCAGCTTCGTGATGACGCTGTCGCTCTATGCCGGCGCGCACCTGGTCGAGGTGTTCCGCGCCGGCTTCGACGCGGTCCCCAAGGGGATCGTCGACGCCGGCAAGGCGATCGGCCTCACGCCCTGGCAGCGCCTCGTCCACGTCCGTCTGCCGACGGTGTTCCGCATCACCCTGCCATCGCTCAGCAACGCCTATATCTCGCTGTTCAAGGACACCTCGCTCGCCGCGGTGATCGCGGTGCCCGAGCTGATGCACAACGCGCAGTGGATCAACTCGAACTCGTTCCGGGTGCTCGAGGTCTACGCGGTGCTGACGCCGATGTACGTCGTCACCGGCTGGATCATCCTGATGGCGTTGCGGCTGATCGAGCGCCGGCTGGTGATCCATGTGCCGCGCTGAGGGCGAGCGATGATCGCCGCGACCTACGCCTACATCGTCACGAACTTCCCCTTCCTGTGGCAGGGGCTGGTGGTGACGCTCCAGGTCTCCGCCCTGGTGGTGGCGTTCTCGCTTGCCGGCGGGCTCGCGCTCGGGGTCGCCATCGTCTACGGACCGCGCATCCTCTATTGGCCGATCCGCGCCTATTCCGACGTCATCCGCTCGATCCCGCTGCTGGTGCTGATCTTCTTCGTCTACTACGGCCTGCCCGCGCTGCAGGTGCAGATCAGCGCCTTCTGGGCGGCGGTGCTCGCCTTGTCGCTGTTCAAGACCGGCCATGTCATCGAGACGGTGCGCGGCGCCATCGGCTCGATTCCGCCGGGCCAGAACGAGGCCGGCAAGGCGATCGGCCTCGGCTTCGGCCAGCGCCTCGTCTACGTCATCTTCCCGCAGGCGCTGCGCCGCTTCCTGCCGCCCTGGCTCAACGCCGTCACCGACACGGTGAAGGGCAGCGCGCTCGTCTCGCTGCTCGGCGTCGTCGACCTGATGCAGTCGATCCAGCAGGTGATCGGCCGCACCTACGAACCGCTGCCGATGTATCTCTACGGCGCCGCCATCTATTTCGTCATCAACTACACGCTGTCGTCGCTGAGCCGCGCCCTCGAAGCGCGCTTCGCCTATATCCGGGAATGACCATGGCCGCCTCTCCCCTCGTGCGCGCGCGCGGCGTCGTCAAGCGCTTCGGCAAGAACACCGTGCTCGACGGCGTCGATCTCGATGTCGCCAAGGGCGAGGTCGTGGTCATCATCGGCGCCTCGGGCAGCGGCAAGACGACGCTGCTGCGCTGCATCAACCTGCTCGAGACCTACGACGAGGGCTCGATCACGGTCGACGGCACCGAGATCGGCTTCCGCGACGGGGCCGGCGGCGGGCGCCGCCGCCGTTCCGAACGCGAGCTGGCGCCGATCCGCGCCGACATCGGCATGGTGTTCCAGCACTTCAACCTGTTTCCGCACCTCACCGCGGCGCAGAATGTGATGCTGGGGCTCACCAAGGTGCGCGGCATGGCGAAGGCCGAGGCGCGCAAGTTGGCCGAGCAGTGGCTGTCGCGCGTCGGCCTGGCGGAGAAATTCGAGTCGCTGCCTTCGCAGCTTTCGGGCGGCCAGCAGCAGCGCGTCGGCATCGCGCGCGCGGTGGCGATGGGCCCCAAGGTGCTGCTGCTCGACGAGATCACCTCGGCGCTCGACCCCGAGCTGGTCGGCGAGGTGCTGAGCGTCGTCCAGCAGCTCGCGCGCGAGGGCATGACGATGATCGTGGTGACGCACGAGATGACCTTCGCGCGCGACGTCGGCAGCCGCGTCGTGTTCATGGACGGCGGCCGCATCGCCGCCCAGGGCAGCCCGAACGACGTCCTGGTGAACCCGACGCAGGAACGGCTCAAGAGCTTCCTCGCGCGCATCGAATTCAGACAGCATTGAGGCATCGATGACCACCGCCCGCACCGACATCCGCCAGCGCTACGGCCTGCGGCCGATCATCAACGTATCCGGCACGATGACGACGCTCGGCGCGTCGATCGTGGTGCCCGAGGCGGTCGCGGCGGCCTCCGCGATCCTGCCGGAATTCGTCGAGATCAACGATCTCCACCGCGTCGCGAGCCGCGTCGTCGCGCGGCTGACCGGCGGCGAGGCGGGATTCATCACCGCGTCGTGCGCCGCCGGCATCACCGTGGCGGTGGCGGCGACGATGACCGGCGCCGACCTCGCGCGCATCGAGCAGCTTCCCGACACCACGGGGATGAAGAACGAGGTCGCGATCCAGCCCGGCCACATCGTCAACTACGGCGCGCCGATCGACCAGGCGATCCGGCTCGCCGGCGCCAAGGTGGCGCTGGTCGGCACCGCCACCGACGCGCGGGCCTATCAGCTCGAGGCGAAGCTCAACGCGAACACCGCGGCGGCGCTCTACGTCGTCTCGCATCACTGCGTCGACTACGGCCAGATCCCGCTTTCCGAGTTCGTCGCGATCTGCAAGCGCAAGGGCGTGCCGGTGATCGTCGACGCCGCCTCGGAATACGACCTGCGCGGATTCCTCGCGGCGGGCGCGGACCTTGCGGTCTACAGCGCGCACAAGTTCCTCGGCGGCGCCACCGCGGGCATCATCGCCGGCCGCAAGGACCTGGTGCGCGCGAGCTTCCTGCAGAACTACGGCATCGGCCGCGGCCTCAAGGTCGGCAAGGAATCGATCGTCGGCGCGATCGCGGCACTCGAGGCGTGGGAGAAGCGGGACCACGCGGCGGTGCGCGCGCGCGAGAACGGCTATCTCGCGCTGTGGCAGAAGCGCTTCGCGGGCCTGCCCGGCATCGGCGCCGAGATCGTCCCCGACCCGACCGACAACCCGCTCTCGCGCCTCAAGCTCAGCGTCGACCCCGACCGCGCGCGCACCACCGCGTGGCACCTCGCCGACGCGCTCGCATCAGGCGACCCGCCGGTGATCGTGCGCGACCACGAGGTCGAGCACGGCTTCTTCTTCATGGACCCGTGCAACCTCCACCCCGGCGAGGAGCACACCGTCGCCGCGCGCGTGGTGGAGGAGTGCGAGAAGGCGCTGAAGCGCAACGCCGTGCCCGAGGGCACGCCGCTCGAACGCCGCGCCCGGCGCTTCCAGCGGATGCTGGCCTGGCCGGACTGATTCGGGACATTTCGTAGGGGCCGATCTTGCATCGGCCCTCCTGTGATTGCCGAAGGGCGGCCAAAAGCCGGCGACCGCCATTGCCGCGCCGCGGGCGGCGCGGGCGGGTACAAGACCCGCCCCTACACGATCACGCCGTCACGCCGCCCACACCGCGCGCAGCTCGTCGCGCAGCGCGCGCAGCTGCGCTTCCGACAGCGGCACCGCCGCCGCCATGTCGGGCTGCTTCGGCCAGCCCGGATCGGTCGCGCTCACGCCGGCGAAGTCGCGCGCGCCCGCATAGCGCGGGACGACGTGGAAGTGGACCTGCCTGTCCACCATCATCAGCATCAGGTAGTTGATCTTGTCGTAGGCGAAGCGCCGCTTGAGCGCGCGCTCGATGTCGATCACCGCCTCCTTCAGCTCGATGAAGGCATCGGGCGAGATCGCCGGGAACGCCTCGACGTTCTCCTTGCACGCGAGCACCAGCGCGCCCAGCGTGATCTGCTTGGGCCGCAGCAGCACGACCCAGTGCTGGTATTCGCGGACCAGCGAGGCGGGATAGTCGAACGCCTTCAGCGTGTCGTTCATGGCTGGCCTCCGGAATGCGTCAACGGCTGCGCTCCAGGAAATCGACGATCAGCGCGCGCTGGACCGGGTCGGACGCGTGATGCGTGCGCAACATCGCATCCCAGCGCGCGGCGCGCGACGCCGCAGTGGCGGCGGAATTGCGGCGCGCGAGGCGTGCGGGATTGGCGTGGCAGCCCTGGCAGGCGGCGCGAAACGCGTCCGCCCCGTCATCGGCCCGCGCCGGCGTTGCCGGCAGCGCCGCCGCCGACAGGACCGACGCGGCAAGCAAGAAACGCATGAAGAAGGCGCGGCTCATCGCGCGATCCGCCGATCGACCAACATGATCGAGGATCGCAGGCCGCCCGATGGATGCGCTTGATCCTCATCAAAGGACCGTCACCCCGCCGCCACCACGTTGCGCGGCGCTCCGGCGACGAACGCCTCGATGTTGTCGATCAGCTGGTCGGCGAGGGTCTGCATCGCCTGGCGGCTCGCCCAGGCGACGTGCGGGGTCAGGATGAAATTGGGCAGGTCGAGCAGCTTCATCATCGGGTGGTCCGGCGGGGGCGGCTCGGGCATCGTCACGTCGATCGCAGCACCGCCGATCCAGCCGCCGCGCAGCGCCTCGGTAAGCGCCGCGTCGTCGATCAGCGGTCCGCGCGCGGTGTTGACGATGATCGCGGTGCGCTTCATCCGCCGCAGCACGTCGCGCCCGATCATGCCGCGCGTGCTCGCGGTGAGCGGGCAATGCAGCGTGATGACGTCGGCGGTTTCGATCACCTGCTCGAAGCTGACGTAGTGCGGCCGGTCGGGGCCGCCCTTCTGGGTCGAGAACACCACGTCCATGCCGAAGGCGCGCCCCAGCGCCGCGACCGCCTGGCCGATCGCGCCGCCGCCGATGATGCCGAGGCGCGAGCCGCGCAGGTCGGAGATCGGATGGGCGAAGAAGCAGAATTGCTGCGCCTTCTGCCATTCGCCGCGCGCCACGTCGGCGCGATAGCCGACGACGCCGCGGCGCAGCGCGAGGATCAGCGCGAAGGTGTGCTCCGGCACCGTGTTCACCGCATAGCCGCGGATGTTCGACACCACGATGCCGCGGCGCGCGCAGGCGGCGAGATCGACATTGTCGGTGCCGGTCGCGGCAACGGCGATCAGCTTGAGATCGGGAAGCTTCGCCAGCGCGTCTTCCGACACCCGCACCTTGTTGACCACCGCGATCGCCGCGCCGGCAAGGCGCTCCGCCACCTGATCGGGCCGGGTGCGGTCGTGGTCGGTCCAGTCATGCGCGAAGGACGGTCGTCGGATGGTGATCTCCGGCGCCAGGGTGGCCCGCTCCAGGCACACGATCTTCAGGCTGGTCATTGTCTTCCTTCGGCGTTCCACTTTTCCCATATCCAGCCTTGCACATCCGTGCCGCGGCGGACAATTCTTGTTCCCCAACGAAAACGCCACGCGAAGCGCCCCGGGGACGATGACGATCGACGACGACCAGGCACGCCGGCAGGAGATTGCCGCCGGCCTCGCCCGCATGGGGCTGTGGCCCGCCGATGCCGCGCCGCCGCCGATGGAGGCGCTGACCGGCGGCGTGTCGTCGGACATCTGGCGC
>JAEUKZ010000442.1 GCA_016793045.1 Alphaproteobacteria bacterium | reverse complement strand
ATCGATGACACGCGCGACTCGGGGCCGGGCCTGCGGGCGCAGGGTGAACGGGAGCGGATGGCGGAGCTCAACAAGGTCTACAGCTTAGCTCAGCTCTACGACATTGCCTTCGGCCGCTCGATATCGCGAGAGATCGATTTTCTATTGGCGTTGTTCCGGCGGGTGGCGGGTCGCGATGCGACGTCGCTCGTCGACATCGCCTGCGGGCCGGGCTATCACGCCCGCGCCGCCGCGCTGCGCGGCATCGAGGCGACCGGCGTCGACCTGCGGCCGGAGATGGTCGATTTCGCGCGCGACGAAGCGGAGAAGGAAGGCGCCCACGCCACCTGGATCGCCGCGGACATGCGCGCCATGGCGCTGGCCAAGCCGGTCGACATCGCGTTGACGAGCTATGACAGCCTGGACTGCCTGCTCACCGACGAGGAAATCCTCGCCCACTTCCGCAACGTCGCGGCCAACCTCGCGCCCGACGGCATCTACGTGTTCGAGATGAGCCACCCGCGCGACTGCTCGCCCTTCGCCTATGGCGGCCACCGCTATGCCGGCACGCGCAACGGCACCGAGGTCGCGATCGAATGGGTCGACGCCAAGCCCGACCTCGTGACCCAGGTGACCGAGGTCAAGATCAAGGTGACGGTCAAGCGCGACGGTGCAGAGGACGTGCTCTACGACACCGCCAAGGAGCGCTTCTGCACCGCGCGCGAGTATCTCGGCCTCGCCAGGCAGTCGGGCGCGCTGGCGCCGATCGGCTTCTGGGGCGACTTCGCCGACGGCCAGATGTTCGATGGTTCGCCGCAGTCGCGGCGCATGATCGGCGTTTTCCGTAAGGCCCAGCCGGGCTGAACAGAGGGGGAGAAATGAGACCGCGTCAGATCCGTGGCTTGGCACGGGCCAGGAAACCGCTCAATGCCGTCGACGGCGGAGGGGTCCAGGACAGGGGGGGTGACGGCGGAACTCAGAACCTCGCGGCCAACGGTGCCGAGGCGCCGGCGGCGGAGGACCCGCTCCAATTCGAGCACAACGTCACCAACTTCGCCTCGCCCAAGCTGGTCGTCCGCTCGCATCCCGAGAAGCGCGGGCGCGGGGTCTTCGCGGCGGCGGCGATCGCGAAGGGGGAGGTGCTTGCGGTATGGGGCGGCGAGCTCGTCGGCGGGGCGCGCTTCCGGCGCCTGAGCGCGCATGACCGCTCCTTCGGCTTCCAGGTCGAGGACGAGGTCTTTCTCGTCACCACCAGCCGGCGCCACGACGTTGCCGACCTGGTCAACCACAGCTGCGAGCCCAATGCCGGCCTGTCCGGCCAGATCACCCTGGTGGCGATGCGCGACATCGCCGCCGGCGAGGAGATCTGCTTCGACTACGCGATGACCGACTCGACGCCGCTGCTTGAATTCGATTGCCGCTGCGGCTCGCCGCTGTGCCGCGGCCGGGTCGCGTCCTCGGACTGGCGGCGGCCCGACCTGCAGCGGCGCTATGCCGGGTATTTCTCCGCCTATCTCCAGCGCCGCATCGACCAGGACGCGCCGTTCAACGCCGGCGTGATCGAGTTCCCGCAGCTGCGCGTCTGCACCCCGACCGCGGGGGAGTGAGCGGGCTCACGTTTCGTCTTTGAGGGGCCGGCCTTGCGCCGGCCCCGTTTCGCTTTGGCGGGGCGCGCACGCCATTTCCGGTCCGCCCCGAAGTGCTCTAAAGTCCCGCCCGTTCGCGTCGCATGGCCGGTCCTTCGGACCGGCCCGGGGGGCCCGTAGTTCAGCGGTCAGAACGCGCCGCTCATAACGGTGTTGTCGTCGGTTCGAATCCGGCCGGGCCCACCAGCCTTCGGGCGCGAAGGCCGCTCCGCTGCGCACGCCCGTTCAAGACGGGGCGCCGCTTGCCCGCCTAGTCTGCGCCCCCACCTTTGGGGCGGCATCGCGCGCATGACGGCCGAACACGCCATCGCCTTCCTTCTCTTCGCCTTCGTGGCGGCGATTACGCCGGGGCCGAGCAATGTCATGCTCACCGCGACCGGCGCGGCCGCGGGCTTCGTGCGCGGGCTGCCGTGTCTCCTCGGGGTGGCGGCGGGCATGGGGCTGCTGATCTTCTGCGTTGCGATGGGGCTGGGGCAGGTCGTGCTCGGCCATGACTTCGCACTCAGATCGTTCAACTGGCTGGGTGCCGCCTTCCTGCTTTGGCTCGCATGGAGGATCGCGACCGCGCCGCCCGCCGCTGCGGCTGCGATGGCGCGGCCCGTCGGCTTCGTCGAGGCGGCGCTGTTCCAGTGGATCAACCCGAAATCCTGGCTGGTCAGCGTCAGCGCGGTCGGCACCTTCCTTCAGGATCGGCCGCAGGGCGCGTGGCTCCAGGCGGCGCTGTTCGCGGCAGTCTTCCTCGCGGCGGCGCTGCCGAGCGGCCTCGCCTGGCTCGCCTTCGGCGCGTCGCTGCAACGCCTCTTGCGCAGCGAAAGCGCTGCGCGACGTTTCAATCTTGCGATGGGGGCGGCCGTCGCGCTGTCGGTGCTGACGATCCTGCTCTAGCCGGTCAAGCCGCCACCGAGCCGCCCAGGCTGTCGACCGCGGCCTGGATGCCGCCCTTGCCGTGCGGGATGCCCAGCGCCTGCAGCGCCATCTCGACGACCGACAGCGTGCCGAGCACCATCGGCGCGTTGACGTGGCCCATATGGGCGATGCGGAACGCCTTGCCCGAGAGCGCGCCGATGCCGCTGCCGAGCACGACGTTGGCCTTCTTCTCGCAATAGGTCCTGATCTGCTGCGGGTCGCGGCCTTCGGCGACACGCACCGTGGTCACCGAATCCGAACGCTGCGCCGGATCGGCGATGTTGAAGCCGAGCGCCTGGCCTTCCGACCAGCGGTCGACCGCGCTGCGCACCGCGTTCGCCAGCAGCCGGTGGCGCAGGAACACGTTCTCCGCGCCCTCGGCGAAGATCATGTCGAGCGACTTGCGCAGGCCGAACAGCAGGTGCTCGGGCGGCGTGCCGCAATGGCGCTGGTAGTTCTCGCCACCCTCGCGGCCGGTCCAGTCCCAGTAGCTGGTGCGCAGGTCGGCAGTCCGGTGGACGGCCTTGGCGCGTTCGTTGGCGGCGACGAAGCCGAGCCCGGGCGGGCACATAAGCCCCTTCTGCGAGGCGCCGACCGCGACATCGACCTTCCAGGCGTCCATCTCGAACGGCATCGCGGCGAGCGAGGCGATCGTGTCGACCATGAACAGCGCGCCGTGGCCGGTGCGGTCGATCGCCGCGCGGATGCGCGGGATGTCGTTGACGACGCCGGTCGCGGTGTCGACCTGGACGACCAGGATCGCCTTGATCTCGCCCTTCGCGTCGGCGCGCAGCCGAGCCTCGAGCGCGTCGGGATCGACCGCGCGGCGCAGGTCGCAGGGCAGGATCTCCATCTCGACGCCGATCTGCGCCGCCATCTGGCCCCAGCCGACGGCGAAGCGGCCGCTTTCGAGCACCAGGATCTTCTGGCCGCGCGACAGCACGTTGACCGCCGCCGCCTCCCACGCGCCGTGGCCGTTGCAGGCGTAGATGTAGGTGTGGCCTTCGGTCCTGAAGACCTTGCGCAGGTCGTCGAGCAGCGTCTCGGTGAGTTCGACCATGCCGCCGCCGTAGATGTCGACGGCCGGGCGGTGCATGGCGGCCAGCACCTCGTCCGGAATCGTGGTGGGCCCGGGGATGGCGAGGAACTGGCGGCCGTTGCTGACGCTCATGAGGCGGACTACTCCGGATTGCGGCGGATCGCACACTGAAACGGGGCGTCGCCGCCCGGCTCTTGTTGCCACGGCATAGGCCAGGAACAGCCGCGCGACAAGGGGCAGGACCGCGCGGTTGCTATGCGATCGCCGCGATCGCCGCGTCGACCGATTGGCCGAGCAGGTCGACGACCTGGTCGATCTCCGCCGGCTCGATGATGAAGGGCGGGGCGAGCAGCACGTGGTCCCCGTTCTGCCCGTCGATCGTGCCGCCCATCGGATAGACCAGCAGGCCGCGCGAAAACGCCTCCGCCTTGATCCGTGCGTTGAGGCGCAGGGCGGGATCGAACGGCGCCTTGCTGGCGCGGTCCCTGACCAGCTCGATCGCCATGAAAAGTCCGCGGCCGCGGATGTCGCCGACATGATGGTGGTTGCCGAAGCGCTCCTCGAGCGCGTCGGCAAGCTTGGCGCCGAGCGGGGCCACGCGCGCGAGCACGCCGTCGTCGTGCAGCACCCGCTGCACCGCGAGCCCGGCCGCGCAGGCGAGCGGGTGCGCGGCATAGGTGTGGCCGTGCTGGAAATAGCCGCTGCCGGCGACGAAGGCGTCGTAGACCGCCTTCTGCACCATCACCGCGCCGATCGGCTGGTAGCCGCCGGCGAGCCCCTTGGCGAGCACCAGCAGGTCGGGCACCACGCCTTCCTGTTCGCAGGCATGCAGCGTGCCGGTCCGGCCCATGCCGCACATCACCTCGTCGAGGATCAGCAGCACGCCGTACTTGTCGCAGATCTCGCGGATGCGCTTGAAGTAGCCCGCCACCGGCGGCACCGCGCCCGCGGTGGCGCCGCCCACGGTCTCGGCGAGGAAGCCGGCGACGTTTGCGGGGCCGTGGAGGAGGATCTCGGCTTCGAGTTCGTTCGCGACGCGCAGCCCGTAGGCCTCCTCGCTCTCGCCCTCCGCGCGGAAGCGGTAGGCGAAGCACGGCGCGATCAGCGGCACGTCGATCAGCAGCGGCGCGTAGGGCGCCTTGCGCCAGGCGTTGCCGCCCGCCGCGAGCGCGCCAAGCGTGTTGCCGTGATAGCTCTGCCGGCGGGAGATGAACACGCGGCGCGCGGGCTCGCCGCGCTCGATGAAATACTGCCGCGCCATCTTGATCGCGGCCTCGACCGCCTCCGAGCCGCCGGAGACGAAATAGACCCGGTCCATGCCCTTGGGGCCGGTGGCGACCAGCGTGTCGGCCAGCGCTTCCGCCGGGTCGCTGGTGAAGAAGGAGCTGTGCGCGTATTCGAGCGCGTCGAGCTGCGCCTTCAGCGCCGCGACGACCCTGGGGTGGCCGTGGCCGAGGCACGACACCGCGGCGCCGCCCGAGGCGTCGATGTAGCGGCGCCCGGCCTCGTCCTCGATATGGATGCCGCTGCCGCGCCGCGCGGCCGGCGGGGCGACCCGGGTGTGGCGGGGGAAGACGTGGCTCATGCCGGGCCCTGGGGGCGGGGTGCGGTGCTACTTGCCGGGCGCCGGGGTCGGGGCCTTGGTGCCCGGCGCCGCGGCCGCCGGCGGCGGCGCGGGCGGCGACGGCTGGGCCGCAGGCGGGGCCGGCGGCGCTCCGCCGGTGAGCTTGGTGATGATCGCCTGGCGGTCCCAATAGGGATGGGGCGGTTCGTTGACCGACATGTCGAGCGCGCGCTGCCAGGCCGTGCGCGCCTCGTCGGTACGGCCGAGTGCCGCGTAGATGTCGCCGAGGATGTCGTAGTTCATCCAGCCGGCCTCGGAGGAGGCGACGACGCGGAGCTGGATCGGCAGCGCCGCCGCGGCGTCGCCGCGTCGCAGCAGGATGAAGGCCCGGGTGTCGAGATAGTTTATGTTGTCGGGTGCGGCGCGCAGCGCGCGCTCGACCAGCGTCTGCGCCTCGTCGAGATTGCGGTTCAGGATCGCGAGGTACCAGGCCGTCGAGTTCATCGACGGCACGTCGCCGCGCTCGGCCTCGGCACGGTAGAGACGCAGCGCTTCGTCCCAGTCGCGGGCGACGCCACGGCCGGTGATGTGCAGATAGGCGAGCGGCCGCGCCGCGCGCGTCTCGCCCTGGCGCAGCGCCAGCCGGTAGTACTCCGCGGCAGCGGCATAGTCCTGCGCCACGCCGCGGCCGAGTTCGAGCAGGCGGCCGTAGTTGTAGCGGTAGAGCGCCTCGCCGCGATCGGCGCGCTGGCGATAGGCGGCCGCGGCGCGGGCATAGAGGCTGCGCGCCTCGCCTTCGTTGCGCGGTGCGCCGCGTCCGTTCTCGATCAGGTAGCCGAGATCCTCGAACGCCAGCGGATGGTTCTGCGCCACCGCGAGGCGCAGCAGGCGCACCGCCTCGCCGTCGTCGCGCGTCACCGCGCGGCCGTCGCGATACCACGCCGCGAGGTTGGTCTGGGCGAAGGGGTCGCCGCGCTCGGCGCCGAGGCGGTAGAAGCGCAGCGCCTGCTGGTCGTCGCGCGGCACGCCGAAGCCCGATCCGTACAGCACCGCGAGATTGTTGGCGGCGGTCCCGTGGCCGAGATCGGAGGCAAGGCGGTAGAGCCGCGCCGCCTCAAGATAGTCGCGCGCGACGCCGGTCCCGGAGGAGAAGGCGAACCCCATCGCGAAGAGGGCATCGCGGTTGCGCTCGTTGGCACGGCCGCAGGTCGCGCGCTGCTGGGCGTCGCCGAACACCCGGCAGTCGAGCACCGGCGGTTCGGCCGACGGTGCGGCCGGCTTCTGCGCCGCCGCCGCCGCCGGGAGGAGGAGGCCGAGGCCGAGAACCAGCAAGGATGGGCGCCGCATCGGCTGCTTCCTTTCGCGCGTGACGGGACGCCAGCGTACCGACCGGGCGGCCCCCGCGGCAAGTGCGCGCGGTGCGATGCCGCCAGACAGGCCCGCGTTGACAGCGGGCGGGCCAGCCTTTACCTCAGTACGAAACAGCAAGAAGACCGACAGGGCTTCAGCCAGGGAGATTTCAGCGATGGCCATCATCAGGCCCGGCGC
>JAEUKZ010000396.1 GCA_016793045.1 Alphaproteobacteria bacterium | reverse complement strand
AGCTGTTCGATCGTCACGTTCTCGTTGGTGTAGACGCAGATGCCGGCGGCGACCTTCATCGCGCGCTCGGCGATGGCGCGGGCGTCCATCCCGTCGACGGCGATGAGCGCGCGCGCCGCGGCGAGCGCATAGTTGCCGCCCGAGCCGATGCCGATCAGCCCGTCCTCGGGCTCGAGCACGTCGCCCGTGCCGGTGAGGACCAGCGACACCTCCTTGTCGGCGACCGCCATCATCGCCTCGAGCCGGCGCAGGTAGCGGTCGGTGCGCCAGTCCTTGGCGAGCTCGACGCAGGCGCGCGTGAGCTGCCCGCCATGCTGCTCGAGCTTGGCCTCAAGCCGCTCGAACAGCGTGAAGGCGTCGGCGGTGGCGCCGGCGAAGCCCGCGAGCACCGCGCCGCCCGCGAGCCGGCGCACCTTGCGCGCGTTGGACTTGATCACGGTCTGCCCGAGCGAGACCTGGCCGTCGCCGGCGACGACGACCTGCCCGCCCTTGCGGACCGCGAGAATGGTTGTGCCGTGCCAGAGGGCGTCGTCAGCCATGCGATTCCGTGGATGCGCCCGTTAAGAGGGCTGGGGAACGAAGGTTAAGATCTAAGTGCTCGGACCCGCCGGTTCAAGCCGGCGCGAGCGGCTGCTGGCCGATGCCCCCGCGCTGCGCGCCGGCTTCGACCGCGCCCCACAGCACGCAGTGGCTTTCGGGCAGCGCGCGGCAGTTCGGCATCGCGAGCCACAGCCGCAGCAGCAGCCGGTCGTGGCCTGCGGCCGCGTCGTCGGTGAACGGCGTGCGGCCGTGATAGATCACATGGTTGTTGAGCAGCTGGATGTCGCCGGGCGCAAAGCGCATCGTGAAGGAGAGTTCTTCGGCGAGCGCCATCAGGAGGTCGATCGCCTCGCGCTGCGCGGCCGTCAGCTTCGGCACGGCGGGCAGCAGCTGCGCCGCCTCGATGTAGGTGAGCGAATAGTGGCTGGTGAAGCGCCCGTCCCGCTGGTCGAAGATCGGCAGCGGATAGGGCGCGCTTTCGCCGCCCGCCTCCTCGCCGAAGCGCGAGCGCCAGATGTCGCCGTAGAGTTCCGCCGCGAGATCGGGCCGGCGTTCGAGCATCGCGTTGTGCACCATCGCCGAGCTGGCGAGCTTGCTGACGCCGCCCGCCTCCGCCTGGCGCACGCAGAGCAGGCCGACGACGTCGCAGCGGTCGGTGTGGAAGCGCAACGGTCCGTTCGACAGCGTGCGCGCGTAGGACGACAGGAACGGCTTGGCGCCGCCGGTCTCGATCTGGCCGTAGCGCCGGCCGATCGACGCCCCTTCGTCGCGGATCGCGCGCATCAGCTCGCCGCGGCAGTTCTGGAACACCGGCGTGCCGAGCGCGCGGCCGAGCCCGAACCACAGCACGCGCAGCGCATCCTCGTCGTAGCGTTCGACCGGCAGGCCGCGCAGTTGCACCATGCTGCAGCCGTTCTCGAGCTCGTCGCGTAGGTCGGCGATCAGCCCGGCCCAGCCGGGCAGGGGGAAGTCGTCCGCCGTCATCCGCTCCCAGGCGAGCCCGCGGCGCGTCGCCGCGCGGGTGGCCGCGTCGAGTTCGGCCAGCTGCGCGGCGTCGAGGGCGCGGATCCAGCGCGGCGACGCGGCCATGTCGCGGCCGTGCCAGACGCAATCGCCGGTGATGGGGGCAGGGGCGGGGGCCGTCATCGGGCGCGACCATACGCCGGCCAAGGCGGGCGCGCCAATGGCGCCCGTCGGGGCGCTGGCCTCGCCGCCCCGGCTTTGCTAAAACCCTTGCGATTCAGCCCCTTCGGGCGGGCGCAGAGGATTGTCCATGGCCATCAGCAAGATCCAGGCGGTGTCGCCGGTCGCGGTGCCGCGCCGCGCCGAGGTGAAGCGCGTCACCAAGGAAACCCAGATCAGCGCCGCCGTCGATCTCGACGGCAGCGGGCGCTACGACGTGCACACCGGCATCGGCTTCCTCGACCACATGATGGAGCAGCTCGCCAAGCACAGCCTGATCGACCTCACGCTGCACGCGAAGGGCGACCTCCACATCGACTATCACCACACCACCGAGGACTCGGGCTATGCGGTGGGCGAGGCGGTGAGCCGCGCGCTCGCCGACCGCGCCGGCATCACCCGCTGGGGCGACGCGCTGATCCCGATGGACGAGACCTTGACGCGCGTCGCCATCGACGTGTCGGGCCGGCCCTATCTGTCGTGGCGCGTCAACTTCACGCGGGCCAAGCTCGGCGAGATGGACACCGAGCTGTTCCAGGAATGGTTCAAGGCCTTCGCCCAGTCGGCGGGGGTGACGCTCCATGTCGAGAACCTGCACGGCGAGAACAACCATCACATCGTCGAATCCTGCTTCAAGGGCCTCGCGCGCGCGCTGCGCGCCGCGGTCGCCATCGATCCGCGCCGCGCCGATGCGATCCCGTCGACCAAGGGGACGATCGGCGGCAGCATTCAGGCGTGAGTTGGGCCAGGCCTGAGATGGCGCAGCGCTTCTACAGCGTGATGGTGAGACCGGGCGCGCCGCCGGACGAGGCCGTGTTCCTGCGCGACGGCTTCGCGCTCGGGCCCTTCGTCTTCACGCTGCTGTGGGCGCTCTATCGCAAGCTGTGGTTCGCGGCGCTGCTGATCGCCGCCGCCTTCGCCGGGCTGATGCTGCTCGGCGCCGCGCTGCGCTGGTCGCCGGAAGCGGTCGCGGCGGCAGAATTCGTGCTGGCGCTGCTGATCGGCTTCGAGGGCCATGCGTGGCGGCGCGCGACGCTGGAGCGGCGCGGCTGGGTCGAGGCGGCGGTGGTCGCCGCGCCCAATCTCGCCGCCGCCGAGCAGCGCTATTTCGCCACCATGCCCGGCGCCGCGCTGGCGTGAACCGCCGGCGATGAGCGAGCCCCGCCTCAAGACGTCGCTGTGGGTGCAGGCCTGCGTGCGCCGCGCCAATGTCGAGAACATCGGCTGCATGGTGTTGCGCAAGGGCGATCCCGACGGCGGCGCGGTCCTGGTCAAGCTCCTTCAGGCCGGCACCGGCTGCACCGTCCTTGCGGAAACGCGCGCGCCCGACGGCGGCCGCGCCTGGGTGCGCGGCACCGGCGCCGCCCCGGTGGACGAGGCCGCAGCCGACGCCTATATCGAGCGCAACCGGCGCATCGACCCCGACCTCTGGGTGGTGGAGATCGACGATCGCGCCGGCCGCCTGCCCTTCGACGCCCGCATCCTGTGAGGGGACCGATGGATTTCTTCGGCTTTCGCGCATCGCTCAAGGACAAGGCCCCGCCGGATGGCATGAGCCACGCGCTGCAGGCGCTGTGGTGGGACGCGCAGGGCGACTGGGACAAGGCGCATCAATGCGCCCAGGCGAAGGAAGACGACGCCGGCAACTGGGTCCACGCCTATCTGCACCGCAAGGAAGGCGACATGCGCAATGCCGGCGGCTGGTATCGCCGCGCGCGCAAGCCGGTGGCGACGGGCACGCTCGACGACGAATGGGCGGCGATTGCCAAGGCGCTGCTGCAGACGTCTTGACCCGGAACAAGGCTCCCTGAAATCAAGCGGTTGGAACGAGTCCTCGGGCCGCGAAAGACGCCACAATAGTGTCATGACTAATCTAAGTGTTTAGTTTGACGCAGGACAAGTCATCGGCCGCGGTAAGGCAAGATTTACGAACGCCGGACAATATTCCCGTCATGTCGCCGTGCGCCGTCGCGCCGGAATTGATCTGGTCAGCAGTGATGGAGGGTCCGATGCGTCTCAAGCGAATTTCAGTTTCCCTCAAGCTCGGCACGCTTGCCGCCCTCGCCTTGATCGGCATGGCGATGATTGCGGTCGTAGCCCTGTGGAACCTCAACGGCCGCCTCCACGAATCGGCGGAGCAGCGCACGCGCGCGATCGTCGACGCCGGCCATGCGATCGTCACCGCCTACGAGGCGGAAGTGCGGGCCGGCCGCCTGCAGCGCGACGAGGCGCAGCGCCGCGCCCTTCAGGCGCTCAACGCGGTGCGCTATGGCGACGGCGACTACATCTTCACGATCGACAACAACATGGCGACCGTCGGCCACCCCAATCCGCAGATGGTCGGCCGTTCGATGGGCGATGCCCGCGATCCCCAGGGCCGCTACTTCACCCGCGACATGGTGACCGGCGCCCGGCGCGACGGCACCGCGGTCGTCGAATATCTGTGGCCCAAGCAGGGCCACGAGCAGCCGGTTCCCAAGCTGTCCTTCGCACGCTACTTCGCGCCCTGGGAATGGACGATCGGCTCGGGCGTCTATCTCGACGACGTCGCGGCGGCGATGCGCCGCCAGTCGCTCGAGCTCGGCGCGTGGTCGCTCGCCGGCGGCATCGTCGTGCTGCTCTGCGTGCTGGTGCTGGCGCGCAACGTCGCGCGTCCGATCAAGCGCCTGACCGGCGCGATGAAGTCGCTCGCCGACGGCGACGTGACCGTCGCCGTGCCGGACGTCGCGCGCACCGACGAGATCGGCGACATGGCCCGCACGCTCGAGGTGTTCCGCGAGAATGCGCAGCGCGTGAAGCAGATGGAGGCCGAAAAGGCCGAACAGGAACAGCGCGCGGCGGCGGAGAAGCGCGCGGCGATGCTGGCGATGGCCGACGAGTTCGGCGCCTCGGTGGGCAGCGCGGTCGAGCAGATCGGCGCGGCGTCGGGCGAGATGCGCCAGACCGCGAGCGCCCTCACCGCGACGGCGGAGGAGACCGCGCGCCAGTCCAACACCGTCAGCGATGCGGCGACCCAGGCGAGCAGCAACGTGCAGACCGTTGCGGCGGCGACCGAAGAGCTCTCGGCCTCGATCGCCGAGATCAGCCGGCGCGTCGCCGAGACGGCGCAGATGGCGAGCCGCGCGGTCGACCAGGCGAACCGCACCGACCAGCAGGTGCAGACGCTCAACGCCGCCGCGACCAGCATCGGCGCGGTGGTGAAGCTGATCAACGACATCGCCGGCCAGACCAACCTGCTGGCGCTCAACGCGACCATCGAGGCCGCGCGCGCGGGCGAAGCCGGCAAGGGCTTCGCGGTCGTGGCGTCCGAGGTGAAAGCGCTGGCCAACCAGACCGCGAAGGCGACCGAGGAGATCGGCGCCCAGATCCGCGCGATCCAGGAGGCGACCCGGAACTCCGTCCAGTCGATCCAGGGCATCACCTCGACGATCGACCGGGTGAACGAG
>JAEUKZ010000331.1 GCA_016793045.1 Alphaproteobacteria bacterium | reverse complement strand
ATCCGCGTGTCGCTGGTTCAAATCCGGCCCTGGGCACCATTTTCCCGCGCCATCGCAGGCATCGCCCGCAAATGCGCGCGCACTTCGGCGGACGCAGACCAATGACGCCCGATGGGCGCCGCCACGATCGGGCCGCTCGGCATTGCCGCAGACGGGCTTGATTGCCATGTGCCCGGCGTGCGCGACGGGCCGGTGCCCGCGAACCAGCCTTACTTCAGACGGCTGTCCTTTGCTGGGCTCCGGCAAATAGCCGGCGTCGCGCTTCGACCGAGTCGCCATTCTTGGCAGCGTCAGGCCCCGTCTCCCGTCCGGGAGCGGTCGGTCCGTCGTGCCGCTCCGCATTCCCCCGCGGTCGCGGTGTTGACATAGGGGCAGCAGCCCGGTGATATATCGTATTGTCAATATTCCATCGCAATCACATCGCTGGGGGATACGCAGATGACGACACGCAGGGCCCTGCTAGGCGGAGCGATCGCGGGCGCCGCCGGCGCATTGCTGCCGATCTCCGGCACCCGTGCACAGGATGGCGATCTGCTGGCACAGCTGCGCCGTGCCGGCGTGGTGCGCGTGGGCCTGGCCAACCAGCCCCCATATAGCGGGCTGAACCAGGACGGGAGCATCACCGGCTTCGTGCCGACGCTGGTCCAGCGCATCATGGCCGCGCTCGGCGTGCCCCGGGTCGAAGGCATCGTCGCCACGTACGGCGAACTCGTGCCGGGCCTGCAGGCGGCGCGCTGGCAGATGATCGGCGCGTCGTTCCGGCTGACGCGCGAGCGTTGCCAGCAGGTCCTGTTCACCGACCCTGTCACCTTCGACGGCGGCGCGATCGCCCACATCCCCGGCAGCCTGCCGACCGTGCCGCGGAATCTCGCCGAGATCGCGAGCGCGCGCCTCACGGTCGGCATCCTGCAAGGCAGCTACCTCGCCCGCCTGGCGCAGGAGCGCGGCATCGACCGCGGCGCGATCTCGCAGTTCCCGAGCAATCCCGCCCTGATCGACGGCCTCCTGGCGCGGCGCGTCCAGGTTGCGGTCTCGACCGATGCGGGGCTGCGCGATCTGCTGCGCCTGCGCGGCGGCGGCTTCGAGATCGTCTATCCGATCGCCGACGATCCGCCGGTGGGCTCCGCGCCGGCGTTCCGACGCCAGGACACGGCGCTGCACGCTTCATTTCAGGAACAGCTTCGCGCGCTGCGTGCAAGCGGCGAACTCAACCGCCTGGCCGCGGAGTTCGGCTTCGGACCGCCGCCGCCCGGGCTGGTCGGCATCTCGGCCGAAGCCGCCTGCGCGAACGTCAGCTAGAGGCAGCGCTTAAATGACCGTCGACCGGCCCGGGCCGGTCGCTGCCTCGCAGCGCGGAAGGGCGCCGGGGTGAGCGGCCAGTCCGTTTCCCTGCACGCCTATCTTCCGTTCCTGATCGACGGCGTGTGGGTGACCCTGCAGATCACTTTCGCGGCGATGGCGCTCGCCGTCCCCGTCGCATTCCTGCTCGCGGCGGGCCGGATGTCGAGCTGGCGCGTCGTCCGGCTCGCCGCCGGCTTCGTCATCGAGCTGTTCCGCGGCACGTCGGCGGTCGTCCAGCTCTTCTGGGCCTTCTATGTCCTGCCGCTGTTCGGCATCACCCTCTCGCCGATGGCGGCGGGCATCCTCGTGCTCGGACTGAACGAAGGCAGCTTCTTCTCCGAGGTCGTCCGCGCCAGCCTCAAGTCGATCGTCGTCGGCCAGCGCGAAGCCTGCGTCGCGCTGCACCTGCCCCGCCGCTATGCCTTCTGGCGGATCATCCTGCCGCAGGCGCTTCCCGTGATGATCCCGCCCTTCGGCAACGCCCTGGTGCTGATGCTCAAGTTCACGGCCCTGGTTTCGCTGGTGACCGTGCAGGACCTCTCCTTCCGCGCCGACCAGATCCGGACGGCGCTCGGCGTGTCCGGCGAGATCTACGGCGTCGTGCTGATGATCTACTTCGCGCTCGCGCTGGTGCTGGCCGGCGCGGTCGCGCTGCTCGAGCGGCAGGCCGCGCGGTGGGCCGGCCGCCCGGTGCCTGCCCTCCTGCCGTGGCTGCGCGCGCACGCCTCGCCCGTCCCGCGCTGGGCGCTCGGCCGGTGAGCGGCTTCTCGTGGGATTGGGCCTATGCCCTGTCGATCCTGCCCGAGCTGCTGCGCGGGCTGATGATCACGGTACAGGCCACGCTGCTCGCGACAGCGATCGCGCTGCCGCTCGGCCTCGTGCTGATCCTGATCCGGGTCGCCGGAATTCCGGTCGTCAGCCGGGCCGTCTGGTTCCTGATCGAGTTTCTGCGCGGCACGCCCTTCCTGATCCAGCTCTATTTCATCTTCTACGTGATGCCGAACTACGGCGTGACCCTGTCGCCCTTCACCACCGGCGTGATCGCGCTCGGCATCTACGGCGCGGCGCGAGCGGCGGAACTCTATCGTGCAGGAATCGAGGCATTGCCGCCGGGCCAGTGGGAGGCCTGCATGGTGCTTGGCCTGCCGCTGCCCTTCGTCTGGCGGGGGGTGGTGATGCCCCAGGTCGTGCCGGTGGTGACCCCGATGCTGGGCAATCTCGTCATCGTCATGTTCAAGGACAGCGCCGTGCTCTCGACCATCACCGTGCTCGAACTGGTCGCGACCGCCAAGGACATCGGCGTCATGACCTTCCGCTACCTGGAGCCGCTGACCCTGGCCGGCCTGCTGTTTTGGATCGTCAGCTACGCCGCCGCGCACGGCGTCCGCCACTTGGAGGCGCGCCATGCCGGGCGATGATCGCATCGCCGCGACCGGGGGCCGGCCGCCGATGGTCCGGATGGCCGGCGTCTCAAAGGCCTTTGACGGCCGCACCGTGCTCGACGCCGTCGACTTCGCGGTCCGCGCCGGAGAGAAGGTCACGCTGATCGGACCGAGCGGCTCGGGAAAGACCACCATCCTGCGGCTCGCGATCGGACTGACGAAGCCGGACGCCGGCCTGATCGAAATCGACGGACGCTATCTCTGGCACGAGATTCGCGCAGGCCAGCTGGTCGACGCGGGCGAGCGCCACGCCCGCGGGGTGCGTCGCGTCGTCGGCATGGTGTTCCAGCAGTTCAACCTGTTTCCGCACATGACGGCCCTGCAGAACGTGCGCGATCCGACGATCCAGGTTCTCGGCCTGACACGCGACGAGGCCGAGTCGCGCGCGGTCGAACTGCTCACGCAAGTCGGTCTGGCGGACCATATGGCCAAGCGCCCGGCGCAGCTTTCGGGCGGCCAGCAGCAGCGCGTCGCGATCGCGCGGGCCCTGGCGCTGCGGCCCAAGGTGATGCTGTTCGACGAGGTGACGTCGGCGCTCGATCCGGAACTCGTCGGCGAGGTGCTGCGCGTCATTCGCGAGCTGGCCCACGCGACCGACATGGCGATGCTCCTGGTGACGCACGAGATCAGCTTCGCCGAAGACATCGCCGACCGGGTGCTGATGTTCGACGCCGGGCGCATCGTCGAAGACGGCCCGCCGGCGCAGGTGCTGAAGGACCCGACCCATCCCCGGACACGACAGTTCCTGCGCGCGATCATCGAGCGCTGAGGAGCAGCGGATGCAGGCAATGGACCAAGATCGCGACGTAAACGACCTGCCGACGGTCGATCGCTCCTCGCTGGCGGATCGGGTCACCGGGCTGATCCGCCAGGCGATCGTCAGCGGCGTGCTTCAGGCCGGCGAGCCGATCGGCGTGCGCGAAGTCGCGCGGCGCCTCGGCGTCAGCCCCACCCCGGTCCGCGAGGCGCTGTTCCAGCTTCGCGGAATCGGCCTGGTCGAGTTCCTGCCGGGTCGCGTGCGCATCGTCGCGCCGACGCCCAAGGCGCTGCAGGCGGCATTCGAGCTGCGCGAGGCGCTGGAAGGCATGGCGGCGTGCCTGGCCGCGCAACGCCGCACGGAGGCGGACATCGAGCGCATCGAGCGTTCGGCGAAGGCCTCCCGCGAGGCGGCCGAGCGCGGTGACGCCGCCCGCTTCCGCGCCGCCGACGTCGATTTCCACGAGTCGATCGCCGCGGCGGCCCATTCCGAACAGGTGCAGCGTTATCTCAAGAACGCGCTGGACCTGGCGCTGACGCTGCGCAATCTGCGCAACCAGCGGACGAATCATTCGCTCAATCCGCCCTTCGCCTACATGCACCAGCTGATCGCCGAGGCGATCCGCCGCGGCGATTCGCGCGAAGCCGAGAGGCTGAGCCGCGAGCACGTCCGCAAGGTGTGCGAACTCATCGGCGGGCAGCCGCCCAACCCGCACGACCCCGCCTCACCCCCCATCCGCGAGGAAAACCATGGCATTGGCGTTTCCTGAATCCGAGTATCAGCGCCGCGTCAGGGCGGTCGAGTCAGAGCTGGCGGTACAAGGCCTCGATGCGCTGATCGTCACGGGGCCGGAGAACATCTGCTATCTCTCCGGCTACTGGACGCCCGGCTATCACGTCTTCCAGGCGCTGGTGGTCCGCCGCAAGGGCGATCCGTTCCTCGTCGTCCGCAACATCGAGGCGGACAGCGTCCGGACCAAGTCGTGGATCGCGCGCTTCCACCCGATCGACAACCTCGACCGCGCGCTGCCGATCTTCTGCGAGGCGATGCGTGCCGAGGGCATCGAGCGCGGCCGTATCGGCGTGGAGGTCGACGGCGCGCGCCAGTCCATCACCCGGCTCGACCTGCTGGCGGAAGGACTGCCCGGCGTCACCTGGCTCCCGAGCCTGGATCTGGTCGATCGCTTTCGCGCGGTGAAGTCGGACGGCGAGATCGACTACATGCGCCAGGCGGTCCGCATCGCCGAACGCGCCCTTCGCGACGGCGCCGACAGCCTCGCGACCGCCAGGACAGACAGCGACGTCGCCGCCGCGGTGCACGCCCGCCTCGCCGGCGCCGGCAGCGAGTTCACCGGCTCCCCGCCCTACATCGTGGGCGGCAAGGCGTCGGCGCTGACCCATGCGCTGCACGCCAATCGGCCGCTGGCGCCGACCGACCTCGTCTGGATGGAGGTTTCGGCGAGCGTGAACCGCTACCACGGCGTCGCGAGCCGCATCGGCGGTCGCGATCTCCCCGCGGCGGCGCGGCAGCATTTCGCGGTGTCGGCCGAAGCCGTGCAGGCGATGATCAAGGCGATGCGGCCCGGCGTCACCGCGGGCGCGGTCGACGCCGTCGGCCGCGCGGTCGTGGAGAAGCACGGCATGCGCGGCTACTGGAAGAATCGTGCCGCGTACAGCCTCGGCCTGTCGTTCCCGCCCGGCCTCGGCGAGGGGCACATCATCGACATCAAGCCGAACGATTCACGGCCGCTCGCCGCGGGCATGGCGTTCCATCTCATTCCCATCCTCAAGGTCCCCGAGCTCGGCGCCATCGGCTGCACCGAAACCGTCGTGGTCCGCGACGGCGGCGGCGAACGGCTCGGCTCGCTTCCGCTGGAACCGCTGTCGCCATAGGCCCCCGACATGGAGACGTCCGTGGAAGCTTCCCCCAAGCATCTCTCCCCCATGCTCGAGCGCCTGCGCGAGTCGGGCACCATCGAGGTGACGCGCCGCGCCCGCCAGCTCAAGGCGGAGGGACGCGACGTCCTGGTCATCAGCGGCGGTGAACCGGACTTCGACACCCCCGACCACATCAAGGACGCCGCGGTCGCGGCAATCCGCGACGGCTTCACCAAGTACACGCCGACCGAGGGCACGCCGCAGCTCAAGGCCGCGATCATCGAGAAGCTCAAGCGCGACAACGGCATCGCCGCGCGGCCGAGCGAGATCATCGTCGGCACCGGCGGAAAGCAGATCATCTTCGACGCCTTGGTCGCCAGTGTCGCCCCCGGCGACGAGGCGGTCATTCCGCGCCCGTGCTGGGTTTCCTATCCGGACATCGTCGAGATGTGCGGCGGCGTGCCGGTCTTCGTCGATACCGAACGGCAGCATGGCTTCAAGATCATGCCCGAAGAGCTGCGCCGGGCGATCACGCCCGCGACGCGCTGGTTCATCATCAACTCGCCCTGCAACCCGACCGGCGCGGTCTACAGCGCGGACGAACTGCGCGCGCTCGCGGACGTGCTGCTCGATCATCCACAGGTGATGATCCTGTCCGACGACATCTACGAGTACATCACCTTCGGCCGGGCGCGTTTCGCCACGCTGCCCCAGGTCGAACCGCGGTTGCGCGACCGGACGGTGATCGTGAATGGCATGTCCAAGGGCTACTGCATGACCGGATGGCGCCTCGGCTACGGCGTTGGCCCGGAATGGCTGATCGCGGCGATGGCGCGGCTGCAGGGGCAGACCACGACCAGCACGAGTTCGATCAGCCAGGCGGCCGCAGTGGCCGCGTTGAAGGGGCCGCACGGCTTCGTCGCCGACAACAACCGCGCCTACGAACGCCGCCGCGACCTCGTCGTCGCGCGCGTCAATGCGATTCCCGGCCTCAGCTGCGATGCGCCCGACGGCGCATTCTACGTCTACGTCGACGCCTCCGGCGTGATCGGCAGGCGGACGCCGGCCGGCCAGCCGCTCTCCAACGACGTCGAGGTCGCACGCTACATCCTCGAGGAAGGCGGCGTCGCGGTGGTTCCCGGGGCAGGGTTTGGGCGCTCGCCCTATTTCCGCCTGTGCTTCGCCTACGCCGACAGCGTCCTCGAGGACGCCTGCGCCAGGATCGCTCGCGCGATCGCCGCCCTGAGGAGCTGAGTCGATGGCACGCTACGACGCGATCATCGTCGGCGGCGGCCACAACGGCCTCGTCGCCGCCTTTTATCTCGCCCGCGCCGGACAACGGGTGCTTGTCCTGGAACGACGCACGCAGGTCGGCGGACCGGCCTCGACCGTGGAGTTCTTTCCGGGCTTCCGCGGCGCAATCACCAACTCCCCCGGCTCGCTCGAGCCGCGCATCGTCACCGACATGCGGCTGGAAGATCACGGGCTCGCCTGGGCAAAACCGGATCCGTCGGTCATCATGCCCTTCCCCGACGGTCGCTTCTTCGTCGGATGGCGCGATCAGGCGCGTCTCAAGGAGCTGATCGCCCGCGACTTCTCCCGCCGCGACGCGGAGAACTACTTCGACATCTTCCGCTTCTTCGACGACTTCGCCCGCCGCATGCGCGTGTCGCTGTTCGAGCCGCCGCCGAGCCTGCCGGACCTGGTCGCGCGGCTGCGGACGCCCGAGGACGAGGCCGATTTCGCCACGATCTTCTTCGGCTCGATCCGCGACTTTCTCGAACAGCGACTGGAATCCGACGAGATGCGGACCTCGGTGGCGATGCTGTCGACCGCCGGGGCGGCCGTCGCGCCGTCGACGCCGGGCACGCCGATCGCGCTGCTGCAGCGGCCGATGTCGATGTTTTCATCCGCCACCACGGGCACCCACGACCCGCGCAACCAGCCGCTGCGCGGCTCGACCGGCCTGCCGCTCGGCGGCATGGGGTCGATCACGGCCGCGATGCGCCGCGCCCTCGAAGCACTCGGCGTCACCCTCCGCATCGAAGCCGAAGTCGCGGGCATCCGGGTCGATACGCTGGGCCGGGTGCAGGGTGTTCATCTCGCCAACGGCGATGAGTTCGACGCGCCCGTCGTCCTCTCCAACCTTCATCCGGCCACCACGCTCGTCAAGCTGGTGGAGCCGCGCCACCTGCCGGCGCCGATGCTCGAGCGGCTGCGGTCGATCCCGCCGGGCGCCGCGACCTTCAAGGTCGTGCTGGCGCTCGACGAGCCGCCCTATTTCGCCGGCTCGCCGCCGGACCTCGCGGCGGCCTATGCGAGCTGCCAGATCCGCATCTGCCCGGACATGCGCTACCTCGAACAGCAGCATCGAGACTATCTCGACGGCCGCTGCTCGCTCACGCCGCGCCTGATGGGCCTGGTGCCGACGTTCATCGACCCGACCATGGCGCCGCCGGGCAAGCACCTGCTCTCCGTCAATGCCTGGTACTTCCGCCGCGACCTGCCGGGGCAGAGCTGGGACACCATGCGCGACGTCGTCGGCGAGAGCATCGTGAGCATCCTCACCGACTACATGCCGAGCCTGAAGCGCTCGATCATCGCGCGAAAATTCTACAGCCCGGTCGATTTCGAGCGCGAGTTCGGCCTCGTCGCCGGCAACTTCGCGCATATCGACATGACGCCGGAACACATGTTCGGCCTGCGTCCCGTCGCCGGCCTGTCGCAATACCGGACGCCCGTCCGCGGCCTCTACCTGTGCGGCGCCGGCACCTGGCCGGGCGGCACCGTCACGGGCGTTCCCGGCCACAACGCCGCGCAGCAGGTTCTCAGGGACCTCGCCGGCGCGCCGACCCCCATCATGGAGAATGTCTGATGCAGCCAAAGATCGCGATCCGCCGCACCATCGTCACCACCGACCGGACGTGGCACGAATTCGGCGAACCGCTCGCCAAGCCGATCCGCCGCGGCTGGGCCTGCGCCATCATGGCCAACCCATTCGCCGGCGCCTTCCACGCGGATCTGGTGCCGTTCATGGAATCGCTCGAGCCGCTCGCCTTCGACCTCACGAACGAGGTGCTTGGCGCGATGGGAGCGACGCCGCGCGACATCGAGTCCTACGGCAAGGGCTCGATCGTCGGCGTGGCCGGCGAACTGGAGCACGCGGCGATCTGGCACAACCCCGGCGGCGCGGGAATCCGCCGCGCTCTCGGCGGCGGCGCCGCCGGCGTCTCCGGCTCGATGAAGGTGGGCGCCGTCGGCGCGACGCTCGATCTCTCGATCTGCAACATGGATGCGAGCAACGTGCGGTCGCACTACGACACGATCGAGGTGACGGCCGGCGACGCGCCGCGGCCGAGCGAGCTCGTCGTCGTGGTCGCGCTGGCGACCGGCGGGCGCCCGAACGCGCGCCTCGGGTCGCTGATCACCGCCGAGCAGGCGCGTCAGAAGACCGGCCGCCCGTGATGAAGCTGATCATCAGTTCGAAGGCGTACTCCCCATGGCCGCTGCGCGCATGGCTGCTGATGCGCATGCTCGACATTCCCTTCGACGAGGACGTGGTCGACGTCGGCGCGGCCGACAAGAAGGCCCGGCTCGCCGCAGCCTCGCCGACCGGACGGGTGCCGGTTCTGGTCGACGGGGCCATCCGCGTGTGGGAGAGCACGGCGATCATCGAATACCTTGCCGAGCGGTTCCCCGACCGGGCGATCTGGCCGCGTGATGCCGCTGCGCGGGCGCACGCCCGGTCGGCCGCGCACGAGATGCATTCCGGCTTCGCCGCGCTGCGCAAGCGCTTCCCCTTCAACACGCGCCGTCCGCCGCGGGCGGTCGCGCTCGATGCGTCGGTCCAGGCGGAGATCGCCCGCGTCTTCGCGCTGTGGACCGAGGCGCTGCAGCGCTTCGCGGGCGCGGGGCCGTATCTCTATGGGCCGTTCTGCGCCGCCGACGCGATGTATGCGCCGATGGCCCTGCGGTTCAGGAGCTATGCGGTCGAGGCGCCGGGTCCGGCCGGGGCGTACATGAAGCGAGTGCTGGCGCTGCCGGCCCTGATCGAATGGACCGATGCGGCCATGGCGGATCCGGCGCGCAATCCGGCGGTCGACTCGGCGGAATAGCGCGCCGCGGACGCTCGAGAGCGCAGCGGGAGCGACAGCCGCCCGGGTGATGGTGATATAATTCCTTCGTGATCACGCACGGGGGCTGAGCGGATGGCCGACGACGTGGCGGACTGGCTGGCGGCGCTTGGCTTGGCGCAGTATGCCGACGCGTTCGCGGCGAACCACGTCGATCTCGCCCTGCTTGCGGATCTCGACGACGACGACCTCAAGACCCTCGGCGTCGCGTCGCTCGGCCATCGCAAGCGCATTCGCGCGGCCGCGGCCCAGCTTGCCGCCGCGCCCCGCCCGGCCGCCGCAGCCAGCGCGCACGCCCCGGCGCAGCGCCGGCAGGCCGTCATGCTGTTCGCCGACCTCTGCGGCTTCACCGAGCTGTCGCGCGGCGTCGACCCGGAGGATCTGCGGCGCCTCGTCGAACGCTTCTATGCGCGCGCGGACGCCGCGATCGTCGAGGCTGGCGGGGCCGTCGACAAGCACCTCGGCGACGGCGTGATGGCGATCTTCGGCGCCCCGATCGCCCACGGAGACGACACGCTGCGCGCGCTGCGCGCGGCGCAGGCGATCCACGAAGCCATGGGGCCGCTCGGCGACGAACTCCGTCGCACGGTGGAGGTCCATATCGGCGTCGCGGCCGGCGAAGTCGTCGCGGGTGCGATCGGCGGCGAGCGGCACTACACCGTCCTCGGCGACGCCGTGAACTTGGCGTCGCGGCTCGTCGGCGCGGCCGGGCCGCGCGAGACCGTGGTGGCCGAGGACGTGCGCCGCATCGCCGGCGAGTCCGCGCGCTTCGAAGCCCTCGGCGAGCGGACGCTCAAGGGCATCGATGGCCCCGTGAAGCTGTGGCGCCTCGTCGGCGTCGACGCCGTCCGCGGCGGCTCGGCCGCGCCGTTCGTCGGCCGGGCGGCCGAGCGCGCACAGCTCGAGGGCGCGATCCAGGCGACGGAGCGTGAGCGGCGCGGCCGCTTCGTCCTGCTGCGCGGCGAACCCGGCATCGGCAAGTCCAGGCTGGTCGACGAGGCGACCCGCACTGCCTTCGCGCTCGGCGCGGCCGTCCACAAGGCGCATGCGCTCGATTTCGGCGGGCAGCAGGGCGGCGTGGTCGGCCAGCTGCTGCGCGCCCTCGCGATCGCGCCGGGGGCGTCGTCCCCGCGCCCGCTGCCGCCGGAAACGCCGGCGCTGCTGCATGCCGCCCTCGCCGACGGCCTCGACCTGCCCATGCCGGCGATCGCCGAGACGGCCTGGCAGACCGCCGGCCCGCAGAAGCGGCTCGCCGCCAGCCACGACGTGCTGGCCCTGATGGCCGAACTCGCGGCCGGCACCGGGATGCTCCTGCTGGTGGCCGAGGACCTGCACTGGGCCGACGCGCAGACGCTTGCCGGGATAGCGCGTCTCGCGCGCGCCGGCGTCGATCGGCCGATCCTCGTCTTCGCGACCTCGCGCGGCGAAGGCGATCCGCTCGAGCGCGGACTGCGCGAGCTTCTCGACGGGATTGCCGTGAGCGTCGTCGACATCGGCCCGCTGCAGGCAGCGGAGGCCGCCGCCTTCGCCGCGGGCGAGCACGGCCTCGGCGACGACCTGCTGCGCTCCTGCATCGAACGCGCCGGCGGCAACCCGCTCTATCTCGAACAGCTGCTGCGCAACGCGGCGGAGGCCAGCGCCGCGGCGCTGCCCGCCTCGCTGCGCAGCCTGCTGATAGCGCGCGTCGACCGCCTGCCGGCGGTCGAACAGGCGGCCCTGCAGACCGCCTCCGTGCTCGGACAGCGCTTCGACGCCGCGGCGCTCGCGGCCGTGCTCGACGATGCGGCCCCGCAGCTTCAGACGGCCCTGCGGGTCGGCCTCGTCCGCAGCGAAGGCGGGATGCTGCGATTCGGCCACGCCCTCATCCGCGAAGGCGTCTACATGTCGCTGCTGCGCGAGCGGCGCGCGGAGATTCACCGCCGCGCCGCCGCCTGGTACGCCGATCGCGACCTCGTGCTGCGCGCCGAACACCTCGAATGCGCCGGCGACGACGCGGCGCCGGCGGCGTTCCTCGCGGCCGCGCAGGCCGAGCAGCGCCACTATCGGCCCGGCAACGCCGCGCGCCTGGCGGAGCGCGGCCTCGCCCTCGCGCCCGGCGCGGCCGTCCGCTCCGCACTGCTGCTCCTGCGCGCCGAAGCGCTGCTCGACGGCGGCGAGGCGCGCGCCGCGCAGGACGCCTTCGTCGCCGCCCTCGCGGAGACCGAGGAGCGCCGCGACCGCTGCCGCGCCCTGATCGGCCTCGCCGGTGCGCGGCGTGTGACCGACGCCCTCGACGCGGCCATGGCGGCGCTCGACCAGGCGGAGGAGCTCGCTGCCGCCGACGACGACCGGGTGGCGCTGTCGCAGATCAGCCACATGCGCGGCAACATCCTCTTTCCGCTCGGCCGCCGGGAGGAGTGCGCCGCCGCCCATGAACGCGCCCTCGTCCATGCCGAGGCGTCGGGATCGGCGAGCGCGATCGCCGCGGCGCTCGGCGGCCTCGGCGACGTCGAGTATTTGCGCGGCCGCATGCTCGCCGCGCAGCGGACCTTCGAACGCTGCGTCAGCATCGCCGCCGGCGCAGGCCTCGGCCGGATCGAGGTCGCGAACGCGCCGATGGCGGCGATCTGCCGCCTCTACACCCTCGACCTCGCGAGCATGGAGCGCGAGGCCGCGCGCGCGATGGAACTCGCGCGCGGCGTCGGCCAGCCGCGAGCGGAGATGATCGCCATCCACGCCGCGCTGATGGTCAGGATCGAAACCGGCGACACCCAGCCCTGCGATGCGCTGGCCGAACGCGCGCAGGAGATCGTGCGCACCCTCGGCGCCCTGCGGTTCGAGCCGGAGAACCTCGCCTTGCTCGCCGACGCGCACGCGGTCGCCGGGTCGATCGAGACCGCGCGCGGCCATGCCGAACGCGCGGTGGCCGCGATCCGCGACGCGGCGACGATGTCGTTCGTCGGCCCGCTCGCCCTCGCGATCGCCGCGCGCATCACGGGGGACGCGGCCGCCGCCGACCGCCACCTGGCCGAGGCGGAGGCGGTCGTGGCGAAGGGCGGGCTCGCGCACAATCACCTCTGGCTGCGCCGCAACGGCATCGAGATCGGCTGGGGGCGGCGCGATCCGGCGATGATCTCGCATCACGCCGAGGCGCTGCGCGCCGCCTTCCGCGACGAGTCCTCGCCGCTGATCGACTTCCTGTGCGAGCGCGCGGCCGTGATGGCTTGCTTTATCCGCGGTGCGCGCGACGAGGACTGGCGCCGCCGCGTGGCCGCGCTGCGCACCGTCGCCGCGTCGCGGCACCTCGTGGTGCTCGATCGCGCGCTGGCCGAACTGGATCGCGCGGTCGCGGGCTGACCGACGCCTATCCGCCCATCGCGACGTGGTTCGGCGGGCGCTGGGCGAACCACTCCGGCTTGGCGCGTTCGACCTGGGCGGCCACCCGCAGCAGCAGGTCCTCGCGGCCGAAATTCCCGTACAGCATCGCGCCCACCGGCAGCCCGTCTTTGTCGCTGCCGGAGGGCAGCGAGATGCCGGGCAGGCCGACTTCGTTGCCCGGCATCGTGTAGCGGCAGGCGTCGGTCAGCCGGTCGAGCCACGGCTGCAGCTCCTCGTCGCGCATCAGCCCGTAGGGTCCGTCGGCCTGCGGCACGCGGATGGCGAGGCTCGGCGTCAGCACCAGGTCATGGCGTTCCATCAGCGCGCCGAAGGCGCGGGTCAGCAGGTTGTTGTTCGCCATCGCCTTCCACAGATCGAACTTGTCGAAGCGCGCGGCGGCGCGGTAGTGGCGGTCGGTCATCGGATTGAGATGGCCGGACAGGTCGTCGCTGTTGATGCCGCGGCCCTGGGCGATCGTGCGCATCTGGGCGCGGCCCATGACCCATTGGGTCTGATAGGTCCACCACATCATGTCCCAGTCGCAGATCGTGCGGTCGTCGAGTTCCTCGACGTGGTGGCCGAGCCCTTCAAGCACGCGGCCCATCTCGCGCACCCGTGCGACGACCTGCGGATCGACCGGTGTCGCGCGGCCCCACCTGCCGGTGGAAAGGCCGATCTTCAGCCTGCCCGGCTTGCGCGCGATCGCGGCGAGATACGAGCCCTCGGGCGGCGCCATCCTGATGAAGGTGCCGCCATTGGGCACGCGCACGAGATCGTCGTAGAGCGCTGCGGTGTCGCGCACCGTGCGGGTCACCACGCCCTCGACCGCGATCCGCCAGGTGTATTCGCTGTGGTTGGACGGCGGCGGCACGCGCCCGCGGCTCGCCTTCAGACCGACCAGGCCGCAGAACGAGGCGGGAATGCGGGTCGAACCGCCGCCGTCGGACGCCATGCTGAGCGGCGTCACCCCGGAGGCGACCAGCGCCGCCGAGCCGCCCGACGACCCGCCGGCCGTGCGCTCGAGGTTCCATGGATTGCGCGTGACCTTCCGCCGGCCGAGATAGTCGGTCGCGGTGTCGAAGGTCATGCCGAACTCCGGCGTCGTCGTGCGGCCGAGCGGCACCAGGCCGGCGCGGAGGAAGTTCTCGACCAGCGGGTCGGTCACCGGCGAGACATAGCCCTTGAGGAGCTTCGAGCCCGATTCCTGCAGCCGGCCCTTGAGGCGCGAGCCGATGTCCTTGAGGAAGATCGGCACCGCATAGAGCCGGCCCTTGGGATTCGGCCCGTCGGTTTCGGGCTTCGCCAGCACGTCGGCGAAGATCTCAAGCACCGCGTCGAGGCGCGGCTCCATCAGCGCCACGCCGGCAGCGACCTGCTGCGCCAGCGCCTTCGCCGACACCTTCTTCCTCGCGACGAGCTGCGCGAGCGCGACGGCGTCGTGCCGGCTCCACTCGTCCCACGACATTGCAGGGCCGTTCGCTGCCGCCATCGTTGCGTCTCCTCCGGTTGAGTGCCGCGCACTTCTGGGGAGCACTCTACCCCACGGCGTCCGCCCTGCTCGACCGAAATGGAAACGGCCCGGGCGCTGCGCGCGCCCGGGCCGCTGCTGCGGCGACGGCCGGTGCCTACTGCCCGTGGGCGAGCTGCGCCCCCTGGCGGCGCACCGCGACATGGTTGCGGTTCTGCGTCGGCCATTCGAGCCGCACGCGGAAGCCCTGGCTGTAGAGCTGTCCGCCGTTGCGCGGGCAGATCGAGCCGTAGGCGGTGTAGCCGACGCCGTTGGTGTTGGCCGTCACGCGCGGGCGGAACGGATTCTCGAGTTCGAGCTTCATCCGCTGCGGCCGATTGTCGGCGCCGATCACCTGGGCATTGACGTTGGCGCCGTGGCCGCTGCCGCCGTTGACGCCGTTGGTCACCAGCAGTTCGAAGTTGATGCAGACCTGCCGCGGCGCGCCCTGGGCGGGGTTCCAGGTCCATTCGGCGAAATTGCCGTCCGCCCGCAGCCACGTCCAGCCGGCGATGTCGGCGCCGGTGGCCTGGAAGTTGTCGGGCGCGCGGACGGCGACGGCCTGGGCCTGGGCCG
>JAEUKZ010000299.1 GCA_016793045.1 Alphaproteobacteria bacterium | reverse complement strand
GACGATGTCACTGAAGCCGCTGACGGCGCTGATGTTCCACATCGTGACCTGCGTCTGCTGGCCGCCGCGGGTGCGCGTCGCGGTTCCCGCCGGCGTCGCCGTGATGGTGATGATACGGCCGTCGGCGCTGTCGAGAAGCTGGCGTTGGCGGATCGTGTCGGCGCGCCACCAGCTGGTGGTGCGGATGTCGGCGGACACCACCACGCGGCCGTGCGGGCCGACGACTTCGACCCCTTCGGCGGTAGCCCGGGCGCGCACCGTCATCCGCTGCCCATCGTCGTTCGTTTCGGTGTCGAGCGCGATCAGGCGGCCGTCGCGCCAGACCTCGCGGCTGCGGTGGGTGTAGCGGAACACGGTGACGAAGGCGAGGCGCACGCTGATGTCGATCTCGATCTGGGCGACCAGATTGCCGTCCGCGTCGCGCGAGAAGGTGACGCTGTGCTGGCCGATCGGCGAATTGCCGTCGCGGATGATCGCGAATTGCGAAGCTGCCTGAGCCGCGGCGGGCTCGCCGTTGACGGCGGCCAGGACGACGGCGGCGAGGGCGGGCGGCACGGCGCTCTTCATCGTCGCAAAATGTAGACCGGTGCTCGGGTCAAGGCCAGTGCGTCGCGCATATGGGCGATCAGCGGCCGGATCGCGTCGCCCCTGCCTCGGCGACGAAACGCGCGATCGCGGCAAAAGCGCACTCGGCCTCCGGGATCCTGAACGGTGCATGATGCCAGACGTGGTGCATGCCGGCCCATTCCTCGAGCCGATGCGGCGCGCCGGCGCGGTCCATGCGTGAGGCAAGCCGGCGCGCGTCGTCACGGAGGATCTCGCGCGTGCCGACCTGGATGAGGGTCGGCGGCAGCCCTGCGAGCGGCGCGAACAGGGGCGAGGCGAGCGGATCCTCGAAGCACCCGTCGGGTACGTAGAGATCCCGCGCATCGCCCATCAGTCCGGCCGGCAGGCCCGGGTCGATGTCCGGATCGTCGCGCAGGCTTGCCCCCGAAAGGGTGAGGTCCAGCCACGGCGAGATGAGTACGAGCGCGCGCGGCGATGACCCGCCGATCGCGTCCTTGCCGATCGTCTGCGCAAGGGCAAGGGCCAGTGCAGCGCCGGCGCTTTCGCCGGCGAGCACGATCCGTTCCGGTGCTACGCCCATGCCGAGCAGCCCCTGATAGCAGGCCTGGGCATCCTCGATGGCGGCGGGGAAGGGGTGCTCCGGCGCCAGTCGGTAGTCGACGGAAAAGGCGCCGGCCCCGCAGCGCAGGGCGAGCTGCGTGACGATTGCCCGGCTGAGGCGTGGCGAGCCGGCGACGAAGGCGCCGCCGTGGAAGTAGAGGAAGACGGGCGCAGCGGCGTCTGTGTGTCCGGCATGGCGGGTCCATTCGCCGGCGATGCCCCCGCACGAAGCCGGCGTGATCGTGATGCCGCGCGGCGGACGCGGCAGGAGCATCGCCGCCCGTTCGAGCGTACGGCGAAATGCCGGGAGCCCGCGCGCAAGCGTGAGGCGCGGCTTGATCGCCCATTTCATCGCGCGCTGGACGAGCCGGCACCGCCACGAGATGGCGCCGGACGCGGCCACCGGATGGTCGTCGCTCATCGCGGCCGCGCCGCCGGCACGATCTCGTAGTCCGCGAGATCCGGCCGACGCATGTCGCGGCGGAACCGTCCGATGGACCACGGCCAGATGTCGGGCACGCCGCGCTGATCGAGGTACCAGCTCCGGCAGCCGGTCGACCACACCGTATCGCGCATGGCCGCGCGGCGCTCGGCATTGAACCGCGCCGTCGCCGCGCGGGTCGGGGCGACCGATGCAATCTCGCCGGCGGCGATGCGGCGCACGAGTTGCACGATGTAGTCGGCCTGCGCCTCGGCGATGGCGATGAGCGAGAAATTGCCGACCGGACTTCCCGGTCCGATCATCATGAAGAGATTCGGGAAGCCCGGCAGTGCGACGGCCCTATAGGCCTCCGGTCCGTCCTTCCACGCCTCGTCGAGGGTGAGGCCGTCCGCGCCGGCGAGCCACATCGGGCGCATGTAGTCGTGCGCGTGGAATCCGGTCGCCAGGACAAGGACGTCGAGTTCATGCAACCGGCCGTCGGTCGTACGGATTCCGGACGGGACGACGCGCTCGATTGCCGTGTCGACGAGCTCGGCATTGGGCTTCTGGATCGCCTTGTAGAACGCCGACGAGAAGAGCAGCCGCTTGCAGCCGGCACGATAGTCCGGCTGAAGGCGCGCGCGCAGCGCCGGGTCCTTGACGTTCCGGTTCAAATTGAGCTGGCAGAGCCGCTGGAAGCAGGCCTGCAGAACGCGATTGCCGATCACGGCGCGCGCGAAGGTCCACTCGAAGATCAGGCTGAAGACGCGATAGGCGATGCGGTTGAGCAGCGGCAGGCGCCGGCCGGACGCGCGTTCGAAGGCGGAGTACTCGTGATCGGGAAAGGGCAGCAGCCATTGCGGCGTGCGCTGGAACACCGACAGCTTGCCCACGATGTCGACGACCGCCGGCGCGATCTGGACTCCGGTCGACCCCGTGCCGAGAAGCCCGACCCGCGCGCCGGCGAGTTCGACCGCGTGGTTCCAGCGCGCGGCGTGGAAAACCGGGCCGGCGAAGCTGTCGAGACCGGGGATGTCGGGATATCGTGGGCGATGCAGAAATCCGCTGGCGGCGATCAGCACGTCGGCGGCGAGGCGGTCGCCGCGCGCGGTCTCGATGTGCCATCGGCCGTCGCGAAACGCCGCGCCGGCGATCTCGCTGCCGAAGCGGATGAACCGCCGGAGACCTGCCTGGTCGGCGACGCGTTCGAGATAGGTCTGGATCTCGCCGCCGCGGGCGAAGCGATGGCGCCAGTCCGGATTGGGGCGATCGGCGTAGCAGTAGAGCTGCGCCGGCACGTCGCAGATCAGGCCTGGATAGGTATTGTCGCGCCATGTGCCGCCGACCCGGTCAGCCTTCTCGTGGATCGTGAACGTGTCGATCCCGGCCGCCATCAGCCGCATGCCCATGAGCAGGCCGGACATGCCCGCACCGACGATGACGATCTGCGGAGACCGGGCCACTACATGCTCATCAGCTTCTGCCAGCGATCGCGCACCATCCGGCGCAGGAGCCACGGCAGGTAACGCCTCAGCCAATCGATCTTCGCCGCATCCGCGCCGACGAGCACGCGGGCCGGCTTGCGCTCGACGGCGCGATGAACCGCGTCGACGATCTGCCCGACGCCGTAGCGGTTGATCAGGCTCAGCTGGTCCTCGCGCGACGGGCCTCCGGGCGTGCTGGAATGGAACGGGCTCTCGAGCAGGGGCGTGTCGACGAAATGCGGCGCAATCGTCGTCACGTGGACGTCGTGCTCGGCGAGTTCGACCGACAGGGCCTCGGAAAGCGCCATGAGGCCGGCCTTGGTGGCGCTGTAGACGGCCATCGCCGGATAGCCGATCAGCCCCGATGAACTGCCCATGTTGATCAGCTGGGAGCCCGGAGTCGCCTTGAGCAGGGGCAGGCACGCATAGACGCCGCGGACCGCGCCGGCGAGATTGGTTTCGATCGTCGCGATCGCGTCGCCCAGCGGAATGTCCTCGAAACGGCCCGAATGCGCGATGCCGGCGTTGTTGACGAAGACGTCCAGCCGCCGCCCGGCGGCCGCGCCGAACGCGGCGAGTGCGCGATCCCAGGCGTCGCTGTCGCGCACGTCGAACGGGAGGACGATATGGGCCGATCCGGCCTCGCGTCCGACCGCCGTGAGCCCGTCGGCATTGACGTCTGCGAGGCCGACGAACCAGCCGGTGCGCGCGAAGTGAACGGCGATCGCCCGGCCGATTCCGCTGGCCGCCCCCGTCACCAACATCGTCCGCCGCATTGACCGACCCTCGCTTCGCATGGCGTGCCGGCCGCAAATCTAGGCCCGGCCGGCGCTTTGGGCCAGGGCGAGCAACCGGGCACGGCCGTACGGTCCACATTCCGCCGGCGGCGGATCGCGTATAGAGTACGTGCGTTCCGGAGCAGCGGAAAAACCGTCGGGGGTCCCAGGGCTCTGCGGAGAGGCTGGTCGAATGAGGCGGCTGCTCGCATATGCTGCGCTCGTCGGTGCACTCGGCTGTGCCGCATGCACGATCGACCCGCGCGTGCGGCTCGCGACCGCGATGACGAGCCACCTGATCTGCTCGCAGACCTTCGTCGCCGGCCAGAACCCCGATCAGGTCTATCGCGAGATGGTCCTGTCCATGCCGGGCATGCAGCGCGCCGATTGGGCGCTGAACTACGCGGTCGATCCCGCGCGCCGCGAAGTGCGGGCGACCGCAGGCGGCGTGTTCGCGAACCGGGCGGTCTATCGCGAGGGCCAGGGCTGCGTGATCGTGCCGGATGGCGCGCCCGTCGCGGCGGCAGGCGCGGCTGCGGCCCGGCCGCCTGCCGACGCGGCGGCCTCGCTGCTGCCGGCCGTCGCCGCGCCGGGAATTGTCGCGCCGGTCAACGAACGGCTCGCCGCGGCGATCGACGGCGCATTCGCGGAGATCGCCGGCGCGCCGCTGCGGCGGACCAAGGCGATCGTGGTGATGCACAACGGCCGCATCGTCGGCGAGCGCTATGCGGCGGGAGTCGGCGTCGACACGCCGCTGCTGAGCTTCTCTGCGGCGAAGTCCGTGGTCAATGCGCTGATCGGCATCCTGGCGCGCGAGGGCCGGCTCACCGTCGCGCAGCGCGCGCCGATCGCGGCCTGGCACGCGGCGGGCGATGCCCGTGCGTCGATCACCATCGACCAGCTGCTGCGCCATACCAGCGGCCTCGCCTTGACGCAGGACTATTCCGGCTTCGACCAGGCCAGCCGCATGCACTTCCTCGAACGTGATATGGCGGCCTTCGCGGAGCGCGCGCCGGCAGGCGCGCCGCCCGGCAGCCGGTGGAGCTATTCCGACGGCAACTACGTCATCCTGTCGCGCATTGTGCGCGACGTCGTCGGAGGCGGCGCCGCGGATTTCGTCGCCTTCGCGCGCCGCGAATTGTTCGGACCGCTTGGAATGGCGTCGGTCACCATCGAGTTCGACGCCGCCGGCACCCCGATGGGATCGAGCTATCTCTATGCCTCGGCGCGCGACTGGGCGCGCTTCGGCGTGCTCTATCTCGACGACGGGGCGGTCGGCGGTCGGCGCATCCTGCCGCGCGACTGGGTGCGCTATTCGGCAACGCCGACGCCCGGCGCCGATCTCGGCTACGGCGCCGGCTTCTGGACCAACCGCGGCAATGGCGACGGCGCGCGTCGTCGGATCGCCGCGGGCATGCCGGCGGATGCCTTCTTCGCCGGCGGCGTGCTCGGTCAATACGTCGTGGTGGTGCCGTCGGCGAACCTGGTCGTCGTGCGCTTCGGGATCAGCGACGACTGGCCCGATTTCGACGTCGAGGGCATTTCGCGCCTTGTCGGCGAGGTGATCACGGCCCTGCCGCCGGCCGCGTCGCGAGGCGCGCGCCGCGTGGCGAACCGGCGCAGCCCGTGAACGCGACGGTCAGGCCGGCGCGGCCGCGATCGCGCCGGCCGGCAGCTCGCCTTCGTCGCGCATCATGCGCAACGACGCCCGCCACGCGGCCACCGTCTGGTCGATCTCCGCATCGCCGTGCGCGGCCGACATGACCCCGCCGCGCCAGCCGAGAAGGTCCACCCCATGCAGCAGCATGGCGACCCGCAGCTTGTTCAGCATGTCCTCGCGCGTGTCGGCCTTGAGCAGGTCCGCCTGACGCGACGTCGCGTCGAACCGCGTCGGCCGGATGGCCCGGTTCGACGGGTTCGTGAAGATGTGGAACATCGAGTGGTCGCCGTAGACCGCCCAGTTGACGCCTTCATCCTCGAGCACTTCGTTCATGCGCGCTCGCAGAGTCGCGGCGGTCTCGTTGGCCCGTTGGCACGCATCGGTCGACTTGATGATGCCGAGCGTGGCGATGCCGGCCGCGGCACTGATCAGATGCGCGTTGTGCGTGCCCTGGTGGGCGATCCGCTCGCGTCCGGCATTTGCCGGCGCATCGAAGTCGATCCGCTCGAGGATGTCCCTGCGAGCGGCGACCGCGCCGCCCGGCATTCCGCCGGCAATGATCTTGGCGAGCGTCGTGATGTCCGGTGTAACGCCGTACAAAGCCTGTGCCCCACCCGGCGAAACCCGGAAGCCGGTCACGACCTCGTCGAACATCAGCAGAACGCCGGCGTCGCGCGTGACCTCGCGCAGCGAGGCGAGGACGCTGGGCGGCGTCGGGATCCGTCCCATGCTCGCGCCGGTCGGCTCGAGCATGACCAGTGCGATGTCGCGATCGGCGGCGAGAACAGTCCGGACCGCATCGACGTCGTTGGGGTCGACCAGCACGACGCTCGAAGCGACCTCGGACAGCATCCCCGGTGTCGGCGTGCCGTCGAAATGGTTCGCGACCCCGAATGCCGCGTGATCGTGCCAGCCATGGAAATGCGCGCGGAAGCGAACGATCTTGCGCCGGCCGGTGGCTGCGCGCGCGAGCCGGATCGCGAGATGCGTCGCCTCGGTCCCCGATGACGTGAAGCGCACGAGACCGGCCGACGGGATCAGCTCCTGCACCAGCCGCGCCCATTCGACTTCGGGCTCGTTGGGCGCGGCGAAGTGCATGCCGCGCGCCAGTTGGGCCTGTACCGCCTCGATCACCTTGGGGTGGTTGTGGCCGAGCAGCAGCGCGCCGTGCCCGCCGCAATAGTCGACGTATTCGTTGCCGTCGACATCCCATTTGCGGGCGGCCTGCGCGCGCTCGACGGTGATGCCGTAGGGCCGCATGTGGCGGGCATCGTGAACGATGCCGCCGGGAAATCGGTCAAGCGCTTCGCGATGGCGCCGCGCCGCGCGCGGCGTGCGCTCGCAATAGGCCGCGATGATTCGGGAATTGGTGGCGTTGTCCATTTGATCAGCCTTAGCATGAGTGGCCGGGCCGCGCCAAACCGTTGGTTTCGTCGCTTCCCGTCGGCGGGAGACGGTGGCGATGTCTAGATCTTCACGCTCATGCCGCCATCGACGATGAGGACCGTGCCGGTGCAATAGGCAGATGCGTTGCTGGCCAGATAGACGACCGCACCGTCGAGTTCGTCCGCCTGGCCCCAGCGCTTGAGCGCGGTGCGCTGCGCGAACCATTCGCGCTTTTCGGGCTCGGCGCGCAGCGGCGTCTGCATGTTGTCGGGCGTCATCATGTAGCCGGGCGCGATCGCGTTGACGGTGATTCCCTTGGCGCCCCATTCGACCGCGAGCGCGCGGGTCATGCCTTCGAGCCCGGCCTTGGCGGCGCAGTAGTTGGCATTCGCCTCGCGCGCGATGTGCGCGTTGATCGAGGAAATGTTGATGATGCGGCCCCAGCCTCGTTGCATCATGCCGACCGATGCGCGCTTGGCGAGGCGGAAGCAGGCGTTGAGGTCGACGTCGATGATCTCGTTCCATTCGGCGTTGGTGGCCTCGCTCGCGGTCTTCTGATTGCCGTAGCCCGCGTTGTTCACGAGGATGTCGAGGTGGCCGAGCTCGGCCTCGATGCGGTCAACCGCCGCATCGGCGGCGGCGATGTCGGTGGTGTCGAACTGCATCGGCGTCGCGCGGCCGCCGGCGGCGGCGATCGCCTGGCAGGTCTTCTCGATGCCCGCCGCCTTGCGGCCGTTGACGACGACATGCGCTCCGCAGCCCGCGAGCGCGAGCGCCATCGCACGTCCGAGACCACTCGACGCCCCGGTCACCAGCGCGATTTTGCCGTCGAGCGAGAAGATCTTGGTCACGGGATGTCTCCGGTTGGGCGGGTTGGCGTGGTTCGCGGCTGGCGAAAAGCGGTTCCGCCAGCATGGCATGGATGCCCGTGCGGTCGTCAACGAGTCGAGTGCGTCCTGGGTTGACCTGCGCCGCTCCTGATCGGACTAGACCGGCACGCCCTCGATCACATTGAGCGCTGTTCCCGTTGCGACGATCGCGGCGAGTCTGAGGCCCGCGGCGGCAAAGAGCGCGGCAAACTCCTCGCGCGTGCGTTCCTGTCCGCCGGGCGAGACGAGCATGTTGAGATCGCTGAACTTGGCTTCCGCGGCCTCGTTCGGCGGCGCGATCAGGCGCTCGATCAGCAGCACCTTGCCGTCCGGGCGAATCGCGGTCCGGCACGCGCGGAGAATTGCGACCGCCGCCGCGTCCTCCCAGTCGTGCAGGATGCCCTTGAGGACATGCGCGTCGCCGCCCTCCGGCACCGCCTCGAAGAAACTGCCTTCCCTCACGGTGCAGCGGTCGGCAATGCCGGCCGCTTCGAGCAGGGCTGGTGCGCCGGCAACGACGTGCGGCTGATCGAAGACGACGCCGCGCGGCGCACGGTGCACGGCGAGGACCTGGGCCAGGAACGCGCCTTGCCCGCCGCCGACGTCGATGATGCACGCGAAGCGCCCGAAATCGTATGCAGTGGCAACCGCCTCGCCGACAGCGCGCGAGATTCCAGTCATGGCGCGGTCGAAGATCGCCCCGTCCTGGGGGTGCTGCGAACGGTAGGTCCACACGTCGACGCCGTGCACATGCGCGAATGCGTTCGCGCCGGTGCGCACGCT
>JAEUKZ010000298.1 GCA_016793045.1 Alphaproteobacteria bacterium | reverse complement strand
GACGGTGCTGTTCATGTGCCACGACTACTGCCCGAACGGGCGGCCGGTGGCCTTCGAGACGACCGTCGCGGAACAGCGGCGCGGCAACATCCACATCAAGGATGGAATCAGCGAAGGGGAGTACGTGGCGATGCGCACCGCGCGCGACAAGACCTTGTCGGCACCGGCACTGCTGCTTCCGTCGATCCAGGTCAATATCCGCGCCGGAGCGTTTCCGGAGCCCGAGGCGAACGGCGTGTCCTATCTCAAGCTGCCGCTGAATCAGATGTAGTCGCCGCGATTGCGCGGCTGCTCAAGATCTGCCAGCGCCACAGCAGGAGGACCGAGACAACGGCGAGACCGACGGCGAGGCCGATCCAGATGCCGATGCCGCGGAGCCCGGCCGGAAAAGCGAGCACGAGGCCCAGCGGCGCGCCGACAATCCAATAGCCGAAGACGGCCACTGCCATGGGCACACGCGTGTCCTTGAGACCGCGCAATGCCCCACCCGCTATTCCCTGCGTCGCGTCGACGAGTTGGAACGCCGCCGCCACGACAAGAAACGACACTGCAAGCGCGGCGACCTCGGCGGTGTCGGGGTGGGCGGGGTCGACGAACAGGCCGACCAGGCGTTCGGGCCAGGTCCACATCGCCAACGCGGCAACGGCGATCACGCCGACGCCGAGCGCGATCGCGACCCAGCCGGCAGTGGCCGCGGCGCGCGCGTCGCCGCGGCCCGCTGCGAGCGCAACGCGAACGGTCGCGGCCTGGCCGATGCCCATCGGGATCATGAACGTGAAGGCTGCCATCTGCAGCGCGATCTGATTGGCGGCGAGCTCTGCCATGCCGATCAGGCCCATCATCATTGCGGCTGCGGCGAAGATGCCGACCTCGAGCGTCATCGCGCCGCCGATCGGACCCCCGACGCGCAGCAGCTCGCGAAGTTGCATCGCCGGGAAGCGCCAAAGGCCTGCGAATGGGCGGCGAGCCCGGAACTGCGGATCGACGACGACGAACGCGGCGAGTGCGAGCCCCATCAGCGCGTTGCCGACCGACGTCGCTATGCCGGCGCCGACAAGTCCGAGCTCAGGCATCCCCCAGCGCCCGAACATCAGGCCGTATGCGAGGATCGCGTTGAGGGCGATTCCCGCAAGCATGACGACCGTTCCCGCGGTTGGGCGCTGATATGCGGCGATGTACGCCCGCAGCGCGGCGAAGGCGAGGAACGGGAAGAGCGACCAGACGAGCGCCTGCAGGTACTCGCGCGTCATCGCGACCGTTGCCGGCGGCTCGCCGAGCCAGGCGAGGGCGTCGGGCGAAAACCAGACCAGGGCGCCGGCGGGAACGGACAGGATCACCGATGTCCAAAGACCGGCATGCAGCGCGCGGTTGGCAGCGGCCGTGTCGCGCGCGCCGATCGCGTGGGCAGCGAGCGGCGACACCGCGATGATGATCCCGAGCGCGCCGACGATGATCGCAAACAGGGTGTTGGTGCCGAGCGCACCGGCCGCGAGCGCGTGCGGCCCGAGCCAGCCCATCAGCAGAACGTCGGTGGTGTTGATCGCGATCTGGCCGAGATTGGCGATCACGATCGGTGCCGCAAGCTGCGTTGTTGCGACGATTTCGGCGCGCCAGTTGGGCCGGGCGGCCGGGGCAGTGGGCGCGGATATGGTGGCGCGGGCGGACATGGACAGCCTCAGGGCGGCGCACTATGCCTGCCTTGCGCGAGAAAGGAAGATGAATCTTCGCGGTCCTCCGCTCCGTCGGGCCGCGCCAATTCCCGTTGTCGGCCGAGCCGGGTGTCCGTAACAATGCCGCCATGGACGACACATCAGAGGCGGCACGGCAGAAGCGGGCTGCAGAGGTGCGGCGCGCCGAAGCGCTGCGCGAGAATCTCCGCCGCCGCAAGGAACAAGGACGTGCGCGCGCGCCCCGGCGCGCCATCGGCGGTCTGCCGACGGATGCCGTGCTCGATTTCTGGTTCGGACCCGTGGACGATGCGGAGCGCGGCCAGTTCCGCAAGTGCTGGTTCGAGAAGAATGCGGCCTACGATGCGGAAATTGCGCAACGCTTCGCCGCGGCGGTCGAGACGGCCATGACGGGTGCGTGGACCGCGGGCATCGCCGATGTGCGTGATGCACTGGCCCTCTTGATCCTGCTCGACCAGTTTCCGCGCAATATCTTTCGCGGCACCGCCAGGGCGTTCGCCGGCGATTCCATTGCGCGGGCGCTGGCGGACCGGGCGGTGGGCGCGGGCTGGGACGGCACGGTCGCCCCGGTCGAGCGGATCTTCATCTATCTCCCGTTCGAACACAGCGAAGACCTGGCGGATCAGGACCGCTCTGTCGCACTGTTCTCGTCGCTGCCCGAGACTCCGTGGCGGGCGATGGCGCTCGACTATGCCGAGCGGCACCGCGATGTCATCCGCCGCTTCGGCCGCTTTCCGCATCGCAATGGCGCGCTCGGACGCAACTCGACCGCAGACGAGCGCGCCTATCTTGCGACGCCCGGATCAGGATTCTGAGTTGCTTGTTGACGGCGGGGGCGCGGGATACAAGGCCGTGACGGCCAGACCGGGCCGGGACGGCCGCCGAGGGAGTTATCGATGTCGATCATGTCCGACCGCTGGATCCGTGAGATGGCGACGACGAAGGCGATGATCGAGCCGTTTGTCGAGCGCCAGCATCGCGACGGCGTCATCTCCTACGGCCTGTCGTCCTATGGCTACGATGCGCGCGTCTCCGACGAGTTCAAGATCTTCACCAACGTCGATTCGGCGATCGTCGACCCCAAGCAGTTCTCGACCAAAAGCTTCGTCGACCGGCAGACCGACGTCTGCATCATCCCGCCAAACAGCTTCGCGCTTGCGCGTACGGTCGAGTACTTCCGCGTCCCGCGCGACGTCCTCGTGATCTGCCTCGGCAAATCGACCTACGCGCGCTGCGGCATCATCGTCAACGTGACGCCCCTCGAGCCGGAGTGGGAGGGCCACGTGACGCTGGAGTTCTCCAACACGACACCGCTCCCGGCGCGGATCTACGCCAACGAGGGGGCGTGCCAGTTCCTCTTCCTCAAGGGCGCGGAGGCTTGCGAAGTCTCCTATCGAGACCGCAAGGGCAAATATCAGGGCCAGCGCGGCGTCACCCTGCCCAAGCTCTAAGCCCTTGATGCAATAGGGCGGATTTGCGTGGTCGCCGCCCAAATGCTGGACTTCGCGGGCAGTTCCCGGTATCACGCCGCGCAAGGACGGATTCCGGGCCGAGGCGGCCCGGCGGCGTCGGCCGGACACACCCACGGCAACGGATGGATCAGGTTCGGCATGGACAAAATGCGCATCCGCGGCGGCAAGCCGCTGCGGGGTTCGATCGCGGTGAGCGGCGCCAAGAACGCGGCGCTTCCGCTGATGACGGCGAGCCTGTTGACGGACGAGACGCTGACGCTCTCCAACCTGCCGCACCTCGTCGACATCAGCACCCTTGCCAACCTGCTGAGCCAGCACGGCGTGACGATCAGCATGGACGGTCAGGCCAATGGTGGCCACACCGGCAACGTGTTGTCGTTGACCGCGGGTCGCATCGTCAGCACGACCGCGCCCTACGACCTCGTGCGCAAGATGCGCGCCTCGGTGCTCGTGCTTGGGCCGTTGCTGGCGCGTGAACGCCAGGCGCGCGTTTCGCTGCCGGGGGGCTGCGCGATCGGTTCGCGCCCGGTCGACCTGCATATCAAGGGCCTGCAGGCGATGGGCGCCAGAATCGAGCTGAGCGAGGGATATATCGAAGCCGAGGCGCCGCAGGGTCTGCACGGCGCCGAGATCGTGTTTCCATTCGTGTCGGTCGGCGCGACCGAGAACCTGTTGATGGCGGCGTGCCTCGCGCGCGGGGAGACGCGGCTGGTCAATGCCGCACGCGAGCCCGAGGTCACCGACCTTGCGCGCTGCCTCGTCGCAATGGGCGCCGACATCCAGGGGATCGGCGACGAAACCATGGTCGTGCGCGGCGTCGATCGCCTGCATGGCGCGCATCACGCGGTGATCCCCGACCGGATCGAGACCGGAACCTACGTCATGGCCACCGCGATCACCGGCGGCGATGTCGAGTTGCTTGGCGCCGAACTCGAGCATCTGTCGGCCGCCGTGAGCGTGCTCGAAGGCGCGGGGGTCGAAATCACGGCGACCAATCGCGGCGTGCGCGTCCGTCGAGCCAACGGGCGGCTCACCGGGGTCGACGTGATGACGGAGCCGTTCCCGGGCTTTCCGACCGATCTTCAGGCGCAGATGATGGCCCTGATGACGACCGCGGATGGCGCCTCGATGATCACCGAGACGATCTTCGAAAACCGCTACATGCACGTGCCCGAGCTGCGGCGCATGGGGGCCAGCATCAACCTCCACGGCTCGTCGGCGATGGTGCGCGGCGTGCCCGCGCTGCGTGGCGCGCCGGTCATGGCGACCGACCTTCGCGCGTCGGTGAGTCTCGTCATCGCAGGCCTCGCCGCCGAGGGCGAGACGGTCGTCAACCGCATCTATCATCTCGATCGCGGCTATGAGCGCCTCGAAGAGAAGCTGGCCGCCTGCGGCGCCGATATCGAGCGGATCAAGGAGGACGCGTGAGCGAGCCGCTTCGACTGCGCGCCGACGACGAGGAGGATTTCAAGGTCATCGCCGCGTGCCTGCAAGATGCGCTGGCCCCGGTGGGCGAGATGCAGTTCCTGCCGGAGGAGAAGATCTTCGCGATGCTGGTGACGCGCTTCCGCTGGGAGAATTGCCCGGAATCATTCGACGCGCCGCCGGCGCAGGGCGACCGGCCACCGGCCGATGCGATGTTCGTTTCCTGCTCGACCTACGAGCGCATCAATTGCGGCCTGCGGTTCGACGGCGTCACGCAGGTCAAGCGCCGCAACATCAATCCCAAGGACGTCGGACGGATTCTCGAGCTTCTGACCGTGCACCTGGCCGGCAGTTCGGTCGAGCTGATCTTCGCCGGCGGCATGGCGATCCGGCTCGAAGGCGAGCGCATCGTCTGCCGGCTGCAGGATCTTGGCGAATCCTGGCCGACGCACTGGCGGCCGCGCCACGCCGATGTGGGGGACGCATGACCATGGTTGCCGAAGACGCCGCCGGTGCGCCCGGCGCGAGCGAGCGCAGCGCCGACAAGCTCGTGCTCGCGCTGCCCAACGGGCGTATCCTCACCGAACTGCGGCCGCTGCTGAAGCGTGCCGGCATCGAGCCCGAGGCGGCGTTCGACGACGCGGGCGCGCGCCAGCTTCGCTTCGCCACCAACCAGCCGGGCCTCGACATCGTCCTCGCACGCGCCTTCGACGTCGCAACCTATGTCGCGTTCGGCGCGGCGCATCTCGGCATCGCCGGCAACGACGTCCTGATGGAGTTCAACTACGACGAGATCTATGCGCCGCTCGACCTCGGAATCGGCCGCTGCCGGATCGTCGTCGCGGCGCCGGTCGAACAGTCGCATGACGACCCGAGCCGCTGGAGCCACGTCCGCGTCGCCACCAAGTATCCGCGGATCACGCGTCGGCATTTCGCCCGTCGCGGCGTGCAGGCGGAGTGCGTGAAGCTGAACGGCGCGATCGAACTGGCGCCTGCGCTCGGACTGTGCAAGCGCATCGTCGATCTCGTTTCCAGCGGTGCGACGCTGAGGGCCAACCGCCTCGTCGAAATCGAGCAGATCGCCGACATCACCTCGCGGCTGATCGTCAATCGCGCCGCGTTCAAGACGCGTCATGCGGAAATCGCACCCTGGATCGCGCGATTCGAGGAGGCGACGCGTGCCGGTTGAACTCAACACCAGGGCGAAGGACTTCGCCGAGCGGTTCGCGAACCTGCTCGCTGCGCGCGGCGACAGCCCGAACGACGTCGACAGCGTGGTCGCCGCGATCGTCGAGGACGTGCAGCGCCGCGGCGACGGTGCGGTGATCGACTACACGCACAAGTTCGACCGGGTGACGCTGACGGCCGAAACGATGGCGCTTTCCGCAGCGCAGATCGACGATGCGGCGGCGGTCGCGCCGAAGGACGCGGTGCGCGCCCTGCAACTCGCAGCCAAGCGCATCACCGCCTATCACCGCAAGCAGATGCCCGCGGCGAAGGTCTGGACCGATGCAGCGGGCGTCCAACTCGGCTTCCGCTGGTCGCCGATCGCCTCGGCAGGGCTCTACGTGCCCGGGGGCACGGCGGCCTATCCGAGCTCGGTGCTGATGAACGCGCTACCCGCGAAGGTCGCGGGGGTCGAGCGGCTGATCATGGTGGTGCCGGCACCGGACGGGCGGCTCAATCCGCTGGTGATGGCGGCGGCGCGGATCGCCGGCGTCGACACGATCTACCGCATCGGCGGCGCCCAGGCGATCGCGGCGCTTGCCTATGGCACCGCAACGATCCCGAAGGTCGACAAGATCGTCGGGCCCGGCAACGCCTATGTCGCAGCCGCCAAGCGGATGGTGTATGGAGTCGTCGGCATCGACATGATCGCCGGCCCCTCGGAAGTGGTGATCGTCGCCGACGACGACAACGACCCGGACTGGATCGCGGCCGATCTGCTGGCGCAAGCCGAACATGACGAGGACGCGCAGTCGATTCTCGTCACCGATTCGGCGAAGTTTGCGGCCGCGACGATCGCGGCGGTCGAGCGGCTGCTCGCGACCCTGCCGCGTGCCGACATCGCGCGCAAGAGCTGGGCCGACCACGGCGCGGTCGTCGTCGTGCGTGACCTCGACGAGGCGCCGGCACTCGTCGACCGGCTGGCGCCGGAGCACCTGCAACTCGCTGTCGCGCGGCCCGACGGCCTCGCGGCGAGGATCCGGCACGCCGGCGCGATCTTTCTCGGACGCGGCACGCCCGAAGCGCTTGGCGACTATGTCGCGGGGCCGAGCCACGTCCTGCCGACGGCGGGCACGGCGCGGTTCTCCTCCGGCCTCGGCGTCCATGACTTTCTCAAGCGGACGTCGATCATCGGCGCCGACCGCCAGGCGCTCGATCGTCTCGGGCCAGCGGCGGTGGCCCTCGCACGGGCCGAAGGGCTCGAGGCCCACGCCCGCTCGGTCGAGATCCGTCTCGGCCGCACCACGCGCTGAGCGAGCGGCCTTGAGCGATCCGAAGCGGCGCATCGCCCGGATCGAACTCGACGAACAGTCGTTCGTCCGGCGCAGCCCCGATGTCGAGCACGAGCGCGCCGTCGCGATCTTCGACCTGCTCGAGGACAATCGCTTCGACCTGGTCGGCGATCCCGGCGGCCCATACCATCTGCGCCTTGCCATCGCGGACAACCGCCTTTCGTTCGAGCTCAAGCGCGAGGACGGCGAGGAGGCGGGCAGGGTCGTGCTGCCGTTGCAGGCGTTTCGCGGCGTCGTGAAGGACTACTTCACGGTCTGCGAAAGCTACTACGCCGCCATCCGCAATGCGGGTCCGAGCCAGATCGAGGCGCTCGACATGGGACGGCGCGCGGTCCACAACGAGGGCTCGGAGCTGTTGCGCGAACGCCTGGAGGGCAAGATCGGGCTCGACCTCAACACCGCGCGGCGGCTGTTCACGTTGATCTGCGTCCTGCACATCAGGGGCTGAGCGCTCATGGGCGGCCAGCCGACGAGCGTGCTGTTCGCCTGCACGCTCAACTCGATCCGCTCGCCGATGGCGGAGGGGCTGCTCAAGCACTTCCACGGCAGGCGCGTCTACGTCGACTCCTGCGGCGTTCGGCGCCTCGACGTGAACGCCTTCGCGGTGGCCGCGATGGCCGAGCTCGGCATCGACGTCAGCCGGCATCGCAGCAAGACCTTCGACCTGCTGGAGGACACGTCCTACGACCTCGTGATCACGCTGTCGCCGGAGGCGCATCACCGCGCGCTCGAGCTTACGCGCACCATGGCCTGCGACGTCGAGTACTGGCCGACCTTCGACCCGACGGTGATGGAGGGCTCGCGCGAGGCGGTGCTGGAGGCCTTCCGCGCGGTCCGCGACCAGCTCAGATCGCGCATCCTGACGCGGTTTCCGCTGGCCGGCGCGCCCAACGTCTAGGCCAATCCCCTTGACCCGAAGCGCGTTCGGGCTCACTTTCGCGCCGGAACGAACCCTGGACAACGAGGCGCAATGTCGAAAGAAGCCCTGATCGAGTTCTCCGGTACGGTGACGGAATTGCTGCCGAACGCGATGTTCCGCGTGAAGCTCGACAACAATCACGAGGTCCTGGCCCATACGTCGGGCAAGATGCGCAAGAACCGCATCCGCGTACTGGCCGGCGACCGCGTCAACGTCGAGATGACGCCCTACGACCTCACCAAGGGTCGCATCACCTTTCGATTCAAGTAGCGCCGTCGGATCCTCCGGCGAGCCCGACGTGCCACAACCCGACCGCGGCCGGGTGCCGCTGATCCTGGCATCGGCATCGCCGCGCCGGCTCGAATTGCTGCGCCAGATCGGCATTGCGCCCGACGGCGTGGCGCCCGCCGATCTCGACGAAACGCCGCGCCGCGGCGAACAGCCCGCGGCGGTCGCGCTGCGGCTTGCCGGCGCCAAGGCGCTTGCGGTGGCCGCAGGCCACGCGGGCGCGATCGTCCTCGGCGCCGATACGGTCGTCGCCTGCGGGCGGCGGATGCTGCCCAAGGCCGAGACCGTCGACCAGGCGCGGCAGTGCCTCGAATTGCTGTCCGGCCGCCGTCACCGCGTGCATGGCGGCGTCGCGGTGGTCACCCCCGACGGCACGCTGCGTGCGCGCTGCGTTACCACCATGGTGCGCTTCAAGCGCCTGACCGAAGCCGAGATCGCCGGCTACGTCGCGTCGGGCGAGTGGCATGGCAAGGCCGGCGGCTACGCGATCCAGGGCCGCTGCGCGGCCTACATCCCGGCGATCAACGGTTCCTACAGCAACGTCGTCGGGCTCGACCTGTTCACCGCGGCGACGCTGCTGCGCGCCGCCGGCTGGCGATGAGCGCGGCCATCGAGGCGCTGCTCGTCGCGCCGGGCGAAGCAGGCGCGCTGCAGGCGGTCGCGATCCGCGCCGGGCAGGTCGACGACCGGGCGATCGCCGGCGGCGGGGCGGCGGCGTCGGGGGCCGTGCATCGCGGCCGCGTCGTGCGCGTCGTGCCGGGCCTGCGTGCCGCCTTCGTCGCGATCGGGCTCGAGCGGCCGGCCCTGCTCGACCTTGGCAACGCGCCGCTCGAAGCCGGCGCGGCGGTGACGGTGCAGATCGTGGAGGCGGCGGCCGGCGACAAGGCGGCGCGCGTCAGCCGTCGTATCGCACTGGCCGGGCGCTTCATCGTCGCGCTCGCCGGCGGACGCGGCGTCGCGGCATCCAGGCGCGCCGGCGGCGATGCGGGCGCGGCGCTGGCTGCGAAACTGCATCCGCCCGCCGGCGTCGGCTTCCTGCTGCGCCACGGCGCCGGCGACGCCGATCCGGCTGCGGTCGAGCGCGAAGCCGCGGCGCTGGCGGCGCTGGCCGCGACCGTCGCGGCGGCGCAGGACGAACCGCCGCACTGCCTGCTGCCCGCCGATCCGGTCGCGGCCGTGCTGTCCGAGTTCGCGGGCGATGCGATCGCAAGCATCGTGGCGGCAAATGCTGCGATCGCGCGGGCGTTCCGGGCCCAGGCGCCCGACCTCGCCGGGCAGATCGAGGCGACGGAGGAGGGCGCGGGGCTGCTTGACCGCTACGGGGCGGCGGACGCGCTCGCCGCGGCTGAGGCGCCCGTCGTGGCGCTCGCCTCGGGCGGCCGCATCACCATCGAAAGGACCGCGGCGCTGGTCGCGATCGACGTCGACACCGGCGGCGCCACCGATGCCGACGCGGTCGGGCGCGTCAACGCGGCCGCGGCCGACGCGATCGCGCGGCAGCTGCGGCTGCGCGACCTCGGCGGCCTCGTCGCCATCGACTTCGTGCGCATGGAAGGCGCGGCGGCGCGGTTGCGACCGCGCGTCCTGGCGCGTCTCGCCAAGGCGGCCGCGGTCGACCGTCAGCCGGTCGACATTCTCGGCTTCACCGCGGGCGGATTGTGCGAAGTCGTGCGCGGCCGCACGGCACGTCGCGGCCCATGACCGAGCCGACCCCGCTGCCGACGCGCCGGCGGGCGCGCTGCCCGGTGTGCCGGCGCCCCGCGAGCGCCGCCGACAAGCCGTTCTGCTCCCCGCGCTGCCGCGACGAGGATCTGCGGCGCTGGCTGAGCGGCGGTTATCGCATCCCGGGTGAGGCCGCGGCCCCCGACGCGGACGACGAGGGCGGCTAGACCCGCGAGCCTGTTCGCAATGCGAACAGCTTATTCACGCGAATAGACCCATGAATAGACATATCGCAATCTATTCAATCTCTTATCGCGATTATTCAATTATTCAGGTCAGCCGCCCGACCAGCCAAATCCGGGTCATCGCCCTCGGCGGCACCGGCCGGACGGATTCCGTCGTCGCGGAATGTACCTATTTTGTTCTCCAAGCGCAACCCCAATCTCGGGGACCCGCTCCGTTATCCGGCTGGCCTAGCTGATCGGTGCCTGGCACCGGCGCCAGGTTTCGGTCCGTTCGCAGGTCTGGCTCGGGCGCAGCGAGACCGTGCTGTCGTTGAGCATCCGCATCGTCACGCGCGCGCCGGCGCCTGGCGCGTCGTAGGAAAACTCGTGGCGGCCGTACTGGCCGGAGACCCGCGCCCCGGTCGGGGTCGTGATCTGCGGGCCGTCGATGCGCATCTGGCGGCCATCGGGCGCGCACCAGTTGCCGTCGATCGAGTCGGCGTGCGCCGTGCCGACGCCGGCGGCGATGAAGGCGGCCGCGCCGGCGAGGGCACAGCGCAGGAGGCGGGGGGAAATGCGCATCGGCATGGGGCAGCTCCGTTGAATCGACCGAAACTGGCTTTCGCTAGCCTGCGCCCGACGCCCCCCGCCGGTCAATCCGGCGGTCCTTCACAGATCGAAGAGCCGCCCCGCCGTCAGATGCGCGAGTGCAGCGGGACAACCGTCACATTCACGGTGATCTTCAGGCAAAGGCTGTCGCCCTGCAGCTCGAGCTGCTTGCTGGCGTTGCGCGGCAGCGGGATCTTCAGCGCCTTGCAGTAGCGGATCATCGTCGCGGCGATCTCCGCCGGCTTGAACGGGACCTTGGTCGCGGCCTTGGCGCCGTCGCGCTCGGCGGTCACCTGCACGGTCAGCGCGTCGCCGCCGGAGATCTGGATCTCGTGGATGACCGCCCGGTGCAGCCAGCCCTTGTTCTGGCGATCGACGTAGAGGAGGGCGTCGAGCAGCGTGTCCTTGGGGAACACGAGCTGGCGGATTTCCGTGATGGGGAGCTTGGCCATGACATGTCATCCCGCTGTCGGTCGGCGCCAAGAGTGGCCAGGGCGCCACCGAAAGTCCATCGCGGGGCGGGGCGCTTCGACGCCGCAGGCAGGCCGGACGGGATTGTAGTCCCATCAGGCCGCGCTGTATCCTGCTGCCAAAAGGGGGGCCGTTCGTGTCGGCACGGCGTCCCAGGTTCAAGGTGTGCGATGGGAACCGCCGATCAAGCGCCCCAGGCAACTGGCGCCGCGATCGGCGACATCGCCGATCCGGGGCTCAGGCGCCTGTTCGACTATTGGGAACGCAAGCGCGGCCGCCGCCGCTGGCCAGCGCGCGCGGACATCGATCCGCTCGACCTGCGCGACCTGCTCGGCTCGATCGTGATCGTCGACGTCGTGCCGGGCGACGCGGGCGCGCCGCCGCGGTTTCGCTATCGACTGTTCGGCACGAAGATCGTGGAGCGCGTCGGCTTCGAGATGACCGGAAAGTTCATCGACGAGTGGGCGGACCCGGAATACCGGGACTACCTCAACTGGTCCTATGCCGAGGTCTACCACGCGGCGCGGCCGTTCCGCCGTCTGCGCCGCCTCGTCAAGGACGACCGCATCATGAACTACGAGAGTCTGATGCTGCCGCTCGGGCCGGCGGACCGCATCGAGCAGATTCTCGCCTGCCAGATCTTCGAGGGCTGAACGCGCCTGCTCAGCGGATGCCTGCCCGCATGAAGGACTGGACGAACTGGCGCTGGAACAGCAGGAAGGCGACGAGAAGCGGCGCCGAACTCATCAACGTCGCGGCGCTGATGATGGCCCAGTCGATGCCCTGGTCGGTCGATGCGAAGACCGAGAGGCCGACGGTCACCGGCCGCGTGTCGACGGTATTGGTGATGACCAGCGGCCAGAGAAAATTGTTCCAGTGGTACGACACCGACGTCAGCCCGTAGGCGATGTAGGTCGGCCGCGCGAGCGGCACGTAGACCCGCCACAGGATTGCGAGGGTGGAGAGGCCCTCGACGCGGGCGGCCTCCTCGAGCTCCTTGGGCACCTGCTTGAACGCCTGGCGCAGCAGGAAGATTCCGAACGCCGACGCCATGTAGGGCAGGCCGATCGCGACGATCGTGTCGACCAGGCCGAGATCGCGCATCGTCCGGTAGTTCTCGACCAGCAGCACGTCGGGCATCACCATCAGCTGCGCCAGCACCAGCGCGAACAGCACTTGGCTGCCGAAGAAGGCGCTGCGCGCGAAGGCGAAGGCGGCGAGCGTGCACAGCACCAGCTGGGCGCCGAGTATCATCGTCACCAGGATGAAGGTGTTGAGGAAGTAGCGGGCGAAGGGTGCCGCATCCCACGCCGCGGCGAAGTTGGAAAGGGTGAGCGGCGCCAGCAGCTCGAAGCGCGCGGCATAGCCGGTGGGGTGGATCGCCGCCCACACGGCATAGAGCAGCGGCGCGATCCAGACGATGCCGAGGAACCACGCCGCCGCGGTCTCGAACCACAGGACCAGACGGGCAAGGAGCCCGCTTCCGTCCGGCGCCATGCTTGCGGCCTGCGCGCTCATCGGTAGTGCACGCGCTTTTCGAGGACGAGGAACTGGATCGCGGCGAGCGCCGCCAGGATCAGCAGCAGCACGACCGTGAGCGTGCTGGCGAGCGCGGTGTCCCAGAAGCGGAAGCCGGCCTGGTAAATGTAGAAGAGCAGCAGCGAGGTCGCGTTGTCCGGCCCGCCGCGGGTCATCACCACGACGTGGTCGATCAGGCGGAAGGCGTTGATCACCGCGTTGACGAGGATGAACAAGGTCGTCGGCCCGAGCAGCGGCAGCGTGACGCGCCAGAAGATGCGCGCGCGCGAAGCGCCCTCGACGATCGCCGCCTCGTGGAGCGAAGGCGGGATCGCCTGCAGCGCCGCGAGGTAGAAGATCATGAAGAAGCCGGCTTCCTTCCACACCGCGACGACGATCATCGCGCCGAGCGCGGTTTCCGGCGTGCCGATCCAGTTGGTGGCGCCGAAGCCGAACAGCCCGCGCAGCACCTGGTCGAGCAGGCCGTAGTCGGGCGTGTAGAAGAACAGCCAGAGATTGGCGACCGCGATCATCGGCAGCACGGTCGGGGTGAAATAGGCCATGCGCAGCGCGGTGCGGCCGGGAATGCGCGCATTGACCCACAGCGCCATCGCGAGCGCGATGACGATCGAGAGCGGAATCGTCGCCGCGGCGTAGATCGCGTTGTTCCACAGCGACTGCCAGAAGATCGGGTCGTCGAGGAGATCGGCGTAGTTCTCGAGCCCGATGAAGCGCGCCGGCCGGTTGCCGCGCGGCGTCGTGAACAGCGAATGCCAGATCGTCGCCACCGCCGGCCAGTGGGTGAAGGCCGCCAGCAGGACGAGCGCCGGGGTGAGCAGCAGCCAGGCGTGGACGGTGGCGCGGGAGCGCATCGGGGCTAGTCTCGGCCGATCGGTGTCGCGGCGCCCTCACCCCCGTCGCACTCGTCGCAGCGGCCGCGCGGTTCCCCCTCTCCCGCCGGGCGGGAGAGGGGTGCAATGTGCGCTCGCCGAGTAGGACCGACGCGGGTGAGGGCGCGTACGCTCAACGCCGGAACGGCCGCAGCAGGCGGTCGGCCTCGGTCTGCGCGTCCTGCATGGCGCGCGCGGCTTCCTTGCGCCCCGTGAGCGCCGCTTCGAGGTTGTCGTTGAGCGCCTTGGTGACGCGCTGGTTGTCGTGCGTCGACAGCTCGGCGACGGCGTCGCGAAGCTGGTCGCGTGCCACCGCGGCCGCCGGGAAGCCGGCGACGTAGGTGCGCATCGCCTGGGTCTCCCATGCGGCGGGCGTGACCGCGACATACCCGGTGTCGATGCCCCACTGCGCGGCGCGCTCCGGCGTCGTCAGGTACTTGGCGAACTTCACCGCGGCTTCGCGCTGCGCCGGGTTCGCCGCCTTGAAGACGTAGATGTTGCCGCCGCCGGTCGGGCTGCCCGGGCGCCGCCCGGCCGGCAGCACGCCGACGCCGAACGGGAACGAGGCGTTGGTGCGCACGTTGGTGAGGTTGCCGGTGGTCGTCCACATCATCGCCACCTTCTTCTCGAAGAAGTCGCGCGGCGTCGTGCCCCATTCGACGATGCCCGGCGGATGGACGCGGTGGCGCGTGGCGAGATCCATCCAGTACTGCAGCGCCTCGGCGACCTTGGGGTCGCCGTAGAAGACCTGCGTGCCTTCGGGGTTCATCAGGCGGACGTCGTTCTGCGTCGTCAGGCCCTGGAACAGCCAGTACGGGAAGCCGGAGGAGGGAATCTGGATGCCCCATTGCGAGACGTTGGTGCCTTCGCGCCGGGTCAGGCGCTGGGCGAACTCGATCTGCTGCGCCCAGTTGGCGGGGGCGACGTCGGGGTTGAGGCCGGCGGCGCGGAACGCGTCCTTGTTCCAGTAGAGCACGATGGTCGAGCGCTGGAACGGGATGCCCCAGGTCTTGCCGCCGGTCTGGCTGTTCTCGAGGAAGCCGGGATAGAAGCCCGCGATCCACGCGCGGTCGACGCCGGGCAGGTCGTCCCAGGCGAGCACCGCGTCCTCGTCGATGAGCGTGAACATGTCGGCCGAAAGCAGGCAGGCGACATGCGGCGGCTCGCCGCCGCGCAGCGCCGTCAGCGTCTTGGTGAGCGTGTCCTGGTACGAGCCGGCATAGACCGGACGCACGCGGATGCCGGGGTTCTCCTGCTGGAAGCCGGTGCACAGCGTATCGATCAGTCGCGTGATCGGGCCGCCGACCGCGACCGGGTAGTTGAAGACGATCTCGGTGCCCGCCTGGGCGTGGACCGCGGGGGCGCGCAGCGCCGATGCGGCAAGCGGAGTGGCGGCGAGCGTGCCGAGGATCGTGCGTCGGGTGAGCTTCATCTCTGAGCCTCCTTGTTTTCGGTCGTCGTTGCGTGCATCAGGCATCCGCCGGCATCGGCCGGCGGACGGGTTCGGGCAGGCGCTGGCCGGTGGCGGCGTCGAAGAGATGAGGCACCGCCGGCAGGGCCACGCGCAGTTTCGTGCCGGCAGGCAGCGCACGGTGGCCGCCGATCCGCACCTGCAGCGTCTGCCCCGCGGTGCCGACCGCGCAGGTCAGCACCGTTTCGGCACCGAGGAACTCGACCCCCAGCGTTTCCACCTCGAGGCCCGGTCCGTCGGTCACGCTCAGCTCTTCGGGCCGCACGCCGAACAGCGCGCGAGCCGCCTCGGCGGGCGCGACGACCGGACCCTGGGTGCCCGCGACGACCGCCCCGCCGGGGCCGGCGGCGAGTGTCATAAGCGACATCGGTGGCATTCCGATGAACGCGGCGGCGAAAACGCTGCGCGGGCGCGCATAGAGCGCAGGCGGAGGATCGTCCTGCTCGACCCGGCCGTGGTTCATCAGCACGACCTGGTCGGCCATGCTCATCGCCTCCGACTGGTCATGGGTGACGTAGATCATCGTCATGCCGAGGCGCTGCTGGAGGGCGCGGATCTCCTTGCGCATCTCGGCGCGCAGCTTGGCGTCGAGATTGGAAAGCGGCTCGTCCATCAGGCACACCGGCGCCTGGGCGACGACCGCGCGGGCCAACGCCACGCGCTGCTGCTGGCCGCCTGAAAGCTGGCTCGGCCGCCGCGCGAGCAGCTTGTCGAGACCCAGCATCGAAGCGGCGCTCGCCAGGCGCGCCTCGCGCTCCTCGCGCGTGGCGCCGCGCGCGCGCAGGCCGAAGACGATGTTCTCGGCGACCGAGAGATGCGGGAACAGCGCGTAGGATTGAAAGACCATGGCGATGCCGCGCGACACCGGCGCCATGTCCGTGACGTCGCGCCCGCCGATGAAGACCCGGCCGCTGTCGGGCCGCTCGAGCCCGGCGATGACGCGCAGCAGGGTCGACTTGCCGCATCCCGAGGGCCCGAGCAGGACCAGGAAGGTCCCCGGAGGCGCGTCGATCGAAATGCCCGACAACGCCGCGGTGGCGCCGAAAGACTTGGTCACGGCGTCGAGCCGGACGGCGCCGCGTCGTTCTTGGGAAGTGTCCACGGCATCGGTCTAACCGGCCGGTATGAGACCGGTCAAGCAGCAGCATCGCG
>JAEUKZ010000225.1 GCA_016793045.1 Alphaproteobacteria bacterium | reverse complement strand
GGGCTTCGCGATCTGGCGCGCGACCGCGCCGGCGAAGCGCGCCGCCATCGTGCGCGCAGCCGGCGCGATCATCCGCAGCCGCCGCGACGATCTCGCGCGGGTGATGGCGATGGAACTCGGCAAGCCGGTGCGCGAGGGCCGGCTCGAGGCAGACCGCGCCGCCGAGCATTGCGACTGGCACGCCGCCGAGGCGCTGCGCGCCTATGGCCGCGTCGTGCCCGGCGCGTCCGGCGTCCGGCAGACGGTGCTGCGCGTGCCGGTGGGCCCGGTCGCCGGCTTCACGCCGTGGAACGGCCCGGCCGCCTCGCCCGCGCGCAAGATCAGCGCCGCGCTCGGCGCGGGCTGTGCGATCGTCCTCAAGCCCGCCGAGGAGACGCCGGGCACGGCGGTGCTGTTGGTCTCCTGCTTCGCCGAGGCCGGCGTGCCGCCGGGCGTGATCAACCTGCTGTTCGGCGTGCCGGCGGAGATTTCCGGGCGCCTCATCGCGTCGCCGGCGATCCGCATGGTCGCGTTCACGGGCTCGGTGCCGGTCGGCCGGCTGCTCGCCCAGCAGGCGGGCGCGCATCTCAAGCCCGCGGTGATGGAACTCGGCGGCCACGCGCCGGTGATCGTCTGCGGCGATGCCGACCCGGCCGCCGCCGCCGCGGCAACGGCGCGCTCCAAGTTCCGCAACGCCGGGCAGATCTGCATCGCGCCGACGCGCTTCTACGTCCACGCACAGGTCTACGACCGCTTCGTCGACGAATTCGCGGCCGTCGCGCGCGGAATCAAGGTCGGGCCAGGCCTCGACGAGAGCACCGAAATGGGGCCGCTCGCCAATGCGCGCCGCCTCGCGGCGATGGAACGCCTGGTCGCCGATGCCGTGGAGCGCGGCGCGCGCCGCGTCGCCGGCGGGTCGCGCATGGGCAACCGCGGTTTCTTCTTCGCGCCGACCGTGCTCGCCGAGGTGGACGACGATTGCCTGGCGATGCGGGAAGAGCCGTTCGGGCCGCTCGCGCTCATCACGCGCTTCGTCGACCTCGACGACGCGATCGCGCGCGCCAACGCGACCCCGTACGGCCTCGCCGCCTATGCCTTCACCGATTCGGCGCGCGCTGCCGCGCGGCTGGGCGAGATGGTCGATTGCGGCGTGGTGTCGATCAATCACCTCGGCGGCGCCGCACCCGAGATTCCCTTCGGCGGCATGAAGGACAGCGGCTTCGGGCGCGAAGGCGGCGCCGAGTGCTTCGACGGCTACATGACGACCAGGCTGGTTTCGCAGCTCAATTGAACAGGGTGGGACGCGATTATGGAGTTCGAGGGCAAGGCGGCGATCATCACCGGCGGGGCGCGCGGCATCGGCTTCACGATCGCCGAGGCTCTGGCCAAGCAGGGCGCCAAGGTGGCATTGCTCGATCCCGGCGGCGCCAAGGACGGCTCGCATGAAGCCGGCAGCCCGGCCGACGAAGCGGCGGCGGCGATCCGCGCCGGGGGCGGCACGGCGATGGCGATCAACGCCTCGGTCGCCGACCACGAGGCCTGCGGCAGGGCGGTCGCGCTGTGCGACGAGAAGTTCGGCGGCGTCGACATCCTCGTCAACAGCGCCGGCGTACTGCGCCCGAAAATGCTGTGGAACATGCCCGAGGCGGACTGGGACATCGTCGTCGCGGTCCACCTCAAGGGCACCTACAACATGATCCACCACGCCTCCAAGCGGATGCGCGAGCGTCGCTGGGGCCGGATCATCAACATGGCGTCGGAAGCGTGGCGCGGCACCGTCGGCCAGGCGAATTACGGGGCGGCCAAGGGCGGCGTGTTCAGCCTGACCCGCGCGGCCGCGCGCGAGCTCGGCCGCTACGGCGTCACCGCCAACACGGTCTGCCCGGCGGCGGCGACGCGCCTCACCATGGACGATGCGGTGAAGGAGGGCTTCCGCAAGCGCCTCGCCGCCGGCCTGATCACCCAGCAGCGCTTCGACGAGGTGATGGACATGGGCGGGCCCGAGCACATCGCGCCGTTCGTCTGCTATCTGGCGAGCGACCACGCCGCCGCGATCAACGGCCAGGCCTTCCGCGTCGAGCAGGGCAAGGTCGCGATCTACAACGACCCCGAGATCAAGGCGACGCTGATGAAGACCGGCCGCGAGGTCTTCGATTTCGCCGAGCTGATCGATATGGTGCCGAAGGCGCTGCTGCAGGGCTACGTCAATCCGGCGCCGCCCGAGAAAAGCTGAAGCGCCCCGGAGGATCGTTGCCATGATGGAAGGCCGGCGGATCTACGAGCCCGAGCACGAGGCGTTCCGCGCGACGGTACGGCGCTTCTTCGACGCCGAGCTGATGCCCAACATCGCGGAGTGGGAGGCGGCCGGCATCATCCCGAAGGAGTTGTGGCGCAAGGCCGGCGCGGCAGGCCTGCTCTGCCCCACCGTGCCCGAGGCGTACGGCGGCGCCGGTGCGGACTTCCGCTATCTCTGCATCATCGACGAGGAACTCGGCTACACCGGCCAGGCGAGCTTCACGATCCAGACCCATACCGACATCGTCGCCGGCTATATCGAGGCGCTCGGCACCGAGGCGCAGAAGAAGACCTGGCTGCCGCGCATGGTGAAGGGCGAGGTCATCGGCGCGATCGCGATGACCGAGCCGCACGCGGGCAGCGACCTCAAGGCCATCCGCACCACCGCGCGGCGTGACGGCAACGACCGCTACGTCATCAACGGCTCGAAGACCTTCATCACCAACGGCATCAACGCCGACCTGATCATCACGGTGTGCAAGACCGCACCCGAGCTCGGCTCCAAGGGCGTCAGCCTGCTGCTGGTCGAGAGCGACCGGCCGGGCTTCCGCCGCGGCAAGCGGCTGCCCAAGATGGGGATGAAGGCGTCGGACACCGCGGAGCTGTTCTACGACGACGTCGTCGTGCCGGCGGGCAATCTGCTCGGCCAGGAGAATCGCGGCTTCGCGCAGGTGATGAGCGAGATCCCGAAGGAGCGCCTGTCGATCGCGACGATCGCGATGGCGGCGAGCCAGAAGGCGTTCGACATCACCGTCGCCTACGTGAAGGAGCGCGTGATCTTCGGCAAGAAGCTGGGCGACTTCCAGAACACCCAGTTCAAGCTCGCCGAGATCAAGACCCAGCTCGCCGTCGGCTGGGCCTATCTCGACCAGTGCATCGCGCGCCACATCGACGGCACGCTGACCACCAACGACGCCGCGATGGCCAAGCTGTTCGCGAGCGAGCTGCAGTGCCGCGTCGTCGACGAGTGCCTGCAGCTCCACGGCGGCTGGGGCTACATGAGCGAGATGCCGATCTCGCGCATGTACACGGACGCGCGCGTGCGCCGCATCGCCGGCGGCAGCTCCGAGGTGATGAAGATGCTGATCGCCCGTTCGCTGTGAGCGCGATGGACGAGGCCGCGCCCGACCTGCCGCTTGCCGGCATCCGCATTCTCGACCTGTCGACCGTCGTCGCCGGCCCGTTCGGGTCGGAGATCCTCGGCCATCTCGGCGCCGACGTGATCCGCATCGACCCGCCGCCGGCCGATCCGCCGCTGCCCGCGAAGGCGCCCGGCGATCCGGTCAGCGAGGCCGAGGGCTTCCTGTGGGCGCTCCAGCGCAACAAGCGTTCGCTCTGCGTCGACCTCAAGCATCCGGAGGGCCGCGCGCTGTTCCTCGACCTCGTCCGCCGGGCCGACGTCGTCTACGACAATTTCCGGCCCGGCGTGCTGCAGCGGCTCGGCATCGACTATCCCGCGCTGCGTGCGGCCAATCCGAGGGTGATCGCCTGCTCGGTCTCGGGCTACGGCTCGTTCGGCCCGTGGGCCGAGGTCGGCGCCTACGACGTGACGGTGCAGGCGCTGAGCGGCGCCATGAGCATCACCGGGACGGGCGACGGCTTCCCCTGCCGCTGGGGTGTGCCGATCGGCGACATCGCCGGATCGCTCTACGCTGCGATCGGCGTTCTCGCGGCGCTCGAAGAGCGCGCGCGCACCGGCGAGGGCCAGGCGGTCGAGGTGGCGCTGCTCGACGGACAGCTCGCGCTGCACACCTACCGCGTGCCGCAGGCCTTCGGCGCCGGCGTGACGTTCGACGCGCCGTCGCCGCGCCGCGGCGGCGCCGGCACCGTACCCTACGGGCCGTTCCGCTGCGGCGACGGCGCCTGGATCGTCATCGCCGTCGCGTCGAATTTCTGGCGCCGGTTCTGCGACGTCCTCGATGCCGCGGAATGGATCGACGATCCGCGGTTCGTCACCCTCGCCGATCGCCAGAACAACCAGGAGGCGCTCGACCGCCTGGTCGAGACGCGGCTCGCGACGCGCGATGCCGCCGCGTGGGAGGCGGCCCTGACGGCCCGCGGCGTGCCGGTCGGCAAGGTCAACACGATCCGCGAGGCGATGCTGCAGCCGCAGGCAATGGCGCGCGCGATGGACATCGCCCTCGCCGCGCCCGGCGGGCGGACCGTCCACGTCGCCGGTTCGCCGATCCGCTTCGCCGGCGAGCCGGCCGCGCCGCAGCGGCCGCCCTCCGCCAAGGGTGCTGATAGTGGCGGGATTCTCGTGGAGGTCCTGGGACTGCCGCTGGAGCGGATCGCCGCCCTGCGCGCGCGGGGCATCGTCGGCGAAGGTGCAGCGTGACGGTCGAGACGATCGCGCGTCTTGCCAAGGTCGGCGGGCCTCTGCGCGGCGTTCTCGTGCTCGAGCTGTGCGGCGACGAGCCGAGCGGGACCTTCGGCACGCAGATCCTCGGCGATCTCGGCGCCACGGTGGTCAAGATCGAGCGGCCCCCCGCCGGCGAACCCGCGCCGACCGCGCCACGCCCGGCGGGCGAGAATCTGCCGCGCGGGATCGCGTACACCTTCGGTCTCAACCGCAACAAGCGCAGCGCGTGCATCGACCTCAAGAGCGCCGAGGGCTGCGCCGTCTTCGTCGATCTCGCGCGCATCGCCGACGTCGTCTACGACAACTACCGGCCGGGCACGCTCGACCGGCTCGGCCTCGGCCACGAGCGGCTGCGGGCGCTCAACCCGAAACTGATCTGCTGCTCGGTATCGGGCTTCGGCAAGACCGGACCATGGTCCGACCTGCCTGCATACGACGCGACGATCCAGGCGCTCGGCGGCGGCATGAGCATCACCGGCACGGGCAGGCCCGACGATCCGCCGGTGCGCTGGGGCAATCCGATCGGCGGCATTGGCGGGGCGTTCTACGCCGTGATCGGCATTCTTGCCGCGCTGCATCGCCGCCGGCGCAGCGGCGACGGCGCGGCGCTCGACGTCGCGCTGCTCGACGCGCAGCTGGCGATGAACGCCTATCGCGTGCCGCCGGCGATGTCCGGTACCGCCTATGCGCCCGCCCCGCATCGCGGCGGCAGCGGCGCCATGCCCTATGGCCCGTTCCGGACGAAGAGCGGCTGGTTCGTGCTCGGCATCACGAAGCAGTTCTGGGCCAGGACGGCGGAGTTGCTCGGCCATCGCGAATGGCTCGACGATCCGCGCTTCCGCACCGAGGCGGACCGGCAGGCCAACGAAGACGCGCTCAACGAGGCGGTGACCGCGGCCCTGCAGGCGCACGACGCCGCGGAATGGCAGCGACGCTTCGTCGCCGCCGGCATTCCCGGCGCCAAGATGATGACGATCCCCGAGGCGTTCGCGCATCCGCACGTCGCGCTGCGCGACATGCTCGTCGGCTTCGGCCATCCGGTCGCCGCTGGCGTGAAGGTCGCGGGCAATCCGATAAAGCTGTCGGCCCATCCCTTTGCCGGCTTCGCCGTGCCGCCCGGGCTCGGCGCCGACACCGCGGCCGTGCTCGGCGATCTGCTCGGGCGCCCCGAAGCGGAGCGGCAGGCGCTGCGCGACCGCCGCGCCGTCTGGTGGCCGCGCGAGGGCGACGTCTTCGAACGCCCGAGCGTCGTCTGACGCGTCACCGCTGCGGTGTCACCACGACGTGGCCCATGCGGCCGCGGTCGAGGACGGCGGCAAAGGCGGCCGCCGCCGCGTCGAGCGGGAAGCGCGCCGCAATGTCGGGCCTGATCGCGCCGTCGCGATGGAGCCTGCCGAGCCGGTCGAACAGTGCGCGCACCGCCGCTTCGTGGCGCACGCGCGCATCGATCTTGTAGAAGCCCATGTAGAGGCCGCAGATCGTCAGGTTCTTCACCATCACGATGTTGGCGGGAATCTGCGGAATCTCGCCGCTGGCGAAGCCGATCGGCAGGAGCCGCCCTTCCGGCCGGAGGCAGCTCAGCGCGCTGCGCGTGAGCGCACCGCCGACCGGATCGAGCACGGCATCGACGCCGGTTCCGGCGGTCAACGCACGAACCTCTTCGGCAAGCGTGTCAGAACCGGCCGCAACGACGTGATGCGCGCCGTGCCGCAGCGCCCAGTCGCGCTTGGCCGGCGTGCTCGCGGCGGCGATGACGGTGGCGCCGCACGCGCGGGCGATCTCGGTCGCCGCGGTGCCGACATTGCCGGCCGCACCGAGAATCAGCACCGTCTCGCCCGCGGCGACGGCGAGCAGGCGCGGCCAGGTCAATGCCGCCAGCGCCGAATTGTACGCGGTGTTGAAAGCCGTCGCTTCGGCGAACGGCAGCGAGTCGGGAATCGAATAGGTGCAGGCGGCCGGTGCCGCGGCGTATTCGGCGAGGCCGCCGAACTCGAGCGAGGCGACGACGCGCTCGCCGGGGCGAAAGCGCGCGACCCCGGACCCGCACGCGACGACCTCGCCGGCGACCGTGTTGCCGGGAACGAACGGCAGATCCGGCCGGCGCTGGTACTTGCCCTGGATCAGCAGCGACAGCGCGAAGCTGACCGGCGCGGCGTGGACGCGGATGAGCACATCGTCCGTTCCGCAGACCGGCGCCGGCGCATCGACGACCTGGAGGCGGTCGGGCGCCGTCCACGTGTCGATGCGGATGGCGCGCAAGGTCGGCCCCGCGTCCCGCCGCTCAGCCGATCACAGATCGGCCATCGCGCGCGACACCGCCCACAGCCGCGCCGCGAGCGCCGGCGACGTCGCATAGTCATGCACGCCCGACATCGGCTGGTCCTTGCGCCACGGCGCGGCGACCTGGCAGTTCTCCAGGTAGAGGCCGCTCACCGCGCCCAGCTCGGGCGCGGTCGCCGCCCACACGCTCGTGGCGGCGCATTGCGCCGGGCTGCGCCAGCGCGCCGGCGCGCGGCCCGACTCGTCGATCCAGCCCAAGGCCCGCAGTTCGTCGGTGGTCAGATGGCGCTGCAGCCCGGTCATCGATCCGCCGGGGTTGACGGCATGGCAGACGATGCCTTGCGCGCTCCACTGCGCCGTGATGGCCGGGGCGAGCAGCGCGCACGCCGTCTTCGACTGGCCGTAGGCCTCCCAGCGCTCATAGGGACGGCGGCGGTAGTCGATGTCCTCGAACACCACGGGCGAGCGGCGATGACCGATCGAGCTCACCGACACGACCCGCGACGGCGCCGCGCGCGCCAGCGCATCGCGCAGCAGCACGGCGAGCGCGAAATGGCCGAGATAGTTGACGGCGAAATGCAGCTCGTGGCCGTCGGCCGAGTAGGCCTGCGGGCACGCCATGATGCCGGCGTTGTTGACGAGGATGTCGAGCCGGTCGTGGCGTTCGAGGAAGCGCGCGGCGAGCAAGCGGACGGAGGCGAGCGAGGCGAGATCGACCTCCGCCACCGCGACGCGCGCATTGCCGGTCTCGCCGATGAGCTCGGCCGCCGCCTTCTCCGCGAGGGCGACCTCGCGATCCGCGATCACGACCGCGGCGCCGGCGGCCGCCAGGGCCCGGGCGATCTCGAGCCCGATCCCCGACGCGCCACCCGTGACGAGAGCGGTCCGGCCTTCGAGCCGGATGCCCTCGATCACGTCGAGCGCCGTGGAGTCGGCACCGAACCGCGATGCGACCGCCCCGGCCGCCGCCGAGCTGCTCATGGCCGCGATCTACTCCACGCGGATGTTGGCCGCGCGGACGACGCGCGTCGTGCGCTCGATCTCGGCCTGGACCGCGGCCTGGAATTCCTCGCGCGAGCCGAGCTTGCGCTCCATGCCGTAGCGCTGAAGCTGGGCGTAGACCTCCGGCCCGTCGAGTGCCGCGCGCGCGTCGGCGTTGATCTTGTCGAGGATCGGCACCGGCACGCGCGCCGGCGCGAGCAGGCCGTACCAAGAATCCCATGCCAGGCCCGGAAGGCCCTGTTCGGTCGTCGTCGGCAGGTCGGGCATCTGCGGCACGCGCTGGTCGGACACGGCGGCGATGGCGCGGGCGCGGCCGTCGCTGACCAGCGCCTGAACGCTGGACATGCCGCCCATGTAGACGTGCACGTCGCCGTTGGCGAGCGCGAGCAGGGCCGGGGCGGCGCCGTTGAACGGCACGTGCTCCATCGTGATGCCGGTGTTGAGCTTGAGCAGTTCGCAGGCCAGATGCGTGGCGCTGCCGAACGCCGCCGAGGCGTAGTTGAGGCGCCCGGGATTGGCGCGCGCATAGGCGACGAACTCCGCCATGTTGCGCACCGGCAGGCTCGAATTGACGATCATGATCAGCTGCGCGAAGCCGACCAGGGCCACCGGTGCGAAGTCGCGCAGGGTCTGGTAGGGGGCCTGCCGCGGGTTCAGGATCTCATACGCGCCGTGCGACGCGTTGTTGCCCAGCACCAGCGTGTAGCCGTCCGGCGCCGCCTGCGCGGCAACCTGCGAGCCGATGGTGCCGGAGGCGCCGGGCCGATTCTCGACGACGACGGGCTGCTGCCACGGCTCGCGCAGGCGCTGCGCCACCAGCCGGCCGACGAGGTCCGTCGGCCCGGCCGGCGGAAAGGGAACGATCAGCCGGACCGGCCGGCTCGGAAAGCGCTCCTGCGCGCCGACGACCGCGGGGCTGGCGACCGCCGCGGCGGCCAATGTGCCGAGAACCTGACGACGTGAAAGAACCATGATTTCCTCCCTGGAGCGCCTGGTTCGGCCGACCCCCGCGGGGCATGCGGGGTTGCGGCGGTCGGCCAGGCAGGATCGTTTGATCGCCGATGTTTCCGTGGCGCTGTCGCCGGACGATGGGATATCCTACTCACGGGTAGAATTGATGTCCATGACGAACGATGGCGCGCGCTGAAATCCTTGGGGCGGAACGGCAGGACGGCGCCGCCGCGCGGCGCGGCGAGGCGCCGTGACCGCGCCGCGCCGCGCGGTCTACGGCCCCGGCGATCTGCGCCGGCTGCTGGCGCCGCGCAGCATCGCGGTGGTCGGCGCGTCGCCTACGCCGACAGCGCTCGGCTGGCGCACGCTGCGCAATCTCGCGGGCTTCACGGGCCGGGTCTATCCGATCAATGCGCGATACGCTTCGGTCGGCGATCTGCAGTGCTTTCCCGCGCTTGCAGCGCTGCCGGAGGTGCCGGACTGCGTCGTCGTCGCCGTCGGCAAGGACGGCGTCGAGGCGGTCGCGCGCGACTGCGCTTCGCTGGGGGTGGGCGGACTGGTCGTC
>JAEUKZ010000220.1 GCA_016793045.1 Alphaproteobacteria bacterium | reverse complement strand
GGCCAGGAGAAGCGCTCGGCGCATCCCTCGCTCACGCCCTGCCAGCTTTATCGCACCGGCGACGGCTGGATCTACATCATGGCGAACAAGGAGAAGTTCTGGCCGGCGCTGTGCGGAAAGCTGGGCGTGCCGGAGCTCGCGACCGACCCGCGCTTCGCCGACTTCAAGGCGCGACTCGCCAACCGCGACGCGCTGACCGCGCTGCTCGACGAGGCGTTCCAGCGCCGCACCACGGCTGAGTGGCTGGCCCTGCTCGCCGGCACGGTCCCGGCCGCCCCGGTGCTCGACATCGCCCAGGCGCTCGCCTCGCCCTTCGTCGCCGGCACCGACCGCATCCAGCACGTCGAGCTGCCCGAAGGCCCGGTCGTCCGCCTGCTCGGCAGCCCCGTGCGCAGCGCGGGCGATGCGACGCCGGCGCGCCCCGCGCCCTCGCTGGGACAGGACACCGCCGCGATCCTCACCGAACTCGGCTACGACGACGCGCGCGTGGCGCAGCTGCGCGCGAGCGGCGCGATCTGAGCCATGGGGGCCGCCGCGACCCCGCTCGCCGGCGGCGCCCACGCCGCGCGCTACCGCCAGATCGCCGACACGCTGGTGGCGGCGATCGCGCAGGGCCGCTACCCGGTCGGCCAGTGCCTGCCGACCGAGGCGGAGCTGTGCCGCCGCTTCGACGCCAGCCGCTTCACCGTGCGCGAGGCGCTGTCGACGCTGCGGCGCGTCGGGCTGATCGCGAGCCGGCGCGGCGTCGGTTCGGTCGTGCTGAGCACCGACGCGCGCCAGGCCTGGGTCGAATCCTTCGGCTCGATCGGCGACATCATGCGCCACGCCGCCGACGCGCCGCTCAAGGTCGCGCGCGTCGCCGAGGTGGTGGCGGACGCGACCCTTGCCGCGACGCTCGGCTGCCAGGCCGGCGCCGAGTTCCTCGCGGTCCAGGGTTTCCGCTTCCGCGACCGCCGCGCGTCGGGCACGCCGCTCGGCTGGGTGGAGGTCCACATTCCCGCGGTCTATGGCGCGATCCGCGACCGGCTGGCGCAACTCGACACGTCGATCGCGCAACTGGTCGCGGAGCGCTACGGCGTGACGATCGCGCGCATCGACCAGGAGATTTCGGCCGTGCCGCTGCCGCCGCCGGTGGCGGCGCGGCTGCGCGCGAAGCCCGGCGCGCCGGCGCTGCAGATCATGCGCTGGTACCGGGCCGGCGACGGCAGCGTCTTCGAGGTCGCGCGCAGCCTGTTTCCGGCCGGACGCTATCTGCACAAGAGCTGTATCATGCCGGCCTTCGGCGCCTGAACCGGCCGGTCGCGCAACGAAGACGACGATGGGGGAAACGACGATGACCAGGATGCCAGGAACGAAATGGCTGATGGCGTTCGTGGCGCTCGCGATGGGTCTGGCCGGCGCCGCCCATGCGCAGGCGCCCGCCGCGACGCCGCAACGCGGCGGCACGCTGATCTTCTCGATCGTCGCCGAAAGCCCGACCTTCGACTGCCACGCCACCGATTCGGCGACCGTCATCTTCTCCGCGGCGCCGTTCTATTCGACGCTGCTCAAGTTCGACCTGGCGCGCTATCCGGAGATCGTCGGCGATCTCGCCGAATCCTGGACCGTGTCGCCCGACGGGCTCACCTATTCGTTCCGCCTGCGCGACGCGATCGTCTTCCACGACGGCACGGCGCTGACCTCCGCCGACGTCAAGGCGAGCTACGAGCGCATCCGGCGGCCGGCGCCGGGCCTCATCTCCGCGCGCAGCGCGGTCTATGCCGACATCGATTCGATCGACGCGCCCGATCCGCGCAGCATCGTCTTCCGCCTGCGCCGCCCCAATCCGAGCATGCTGCAGTACTTCGCGAGCCCGTGGAACTGCATCTACTCGGCGGCGCGGCTCGCGCAGGACCCCAACTGGCCGGCCGCCAACATCATGGGCACCGGGCCGTTCCGCCTCGGCGAGTACGTCGCCGGCTCGCATTTCACCGGCACGCGCTTCGACCGCTATTTCATGCCCGGCCGGCCCTATGTCGACGCGATCCGCGCCGTCTTCATGGGCGGGGCGGCGATGGTCAACTCGCTGCAGGGCGGCCAGATCCACATCGACAGCCGCGGCGTCTCGCCGGCGCAGCGCGACCGTCTCGTCCAGGCGATGGGCGATCGCGTGCGCGTCGTCGAAGGCAACATGCTGCTGGGCTTCCTCATCACCTTCAACAGCCAGCGCCCGCCCTTCGATGACGCGCGCGTGCGCCGCGCGCTCAACATCGCGATCGACCGCCGCGGCAGCGCGTCGGCGCTGCGCCGCGCCTCGCTGCTGCGCGACGCCGGCGGCATCCTGCGCCCCGGCGCGCAGTTCGCCGCGACCGACGCCGAACTCGACGCGCTGCCCGGCTTTTCGCGCGACATCCGCGCCGCGCGCGAGGAGGCGCGCGCCCTGCTGCGCGAGGCCGGCCGCAGCAACCTCACCTTCCAGCTCGTCAACCGCAACATCGCCGATCCCTACACGCCGGCCGGCGTGTTCCTGCTCGACCAGTGGCGCCAGATCGGCGTGACGGTCGAGCACCGCCAGATCGAGCCGAGCGCCTATCTCGCCGCGATCGAAAGCGGCAATTTCGACGTCGCGCTCGACTTCCAGAGCCTGTTCATGGACGAGCCCACGCTGGCGCTCGAGAAGTACCTGTCGTCCGACCGCTCGCCGCAGAGCCGCTGGCGCGGCACCGACCGCACGCTCGATTCGCTCTACGAGCGCCAGGAGCAGGCGCGCGACGCCGCCGAGCGCCGCACGCTGCTGCGTCAGTTCGAACGCCGCGTCTTCGAGCAGGCGAACGTCGTGCCGTTCATGTGGTGGAGCCGCATCGTCGCCATGAACGCGGCCGTCCAGGGCTTCCACTCGGCGCCGAGCTATCTGCTTGGCCAGGACTGGGCCGACGTGTGGCTGCAGCGCTGAAAGGCGATCCGGCGACCTGACGACGGGGCCCGGGCGGGGCCGGCGACCCGCCCGTACGCAGGGTGGGCCGCGCGGCCGATGGACACGTCTGATCGCGCGCGCGACACTGCGGCCATGCGCAATCTCATCACCGACGTCCCCGGCATCGCCGTCGGCAATGCCGGCGACGCGGCGCTGCTCAGCGGCGTCACCGTGATCCTGCCCGATGCGCCGGCCTGCGCCGCGGTGTCGATCATGGGCGGCGGGCCGGGCACCCGCGAGACCGCACTGCTCGATCCGGTCTGCACCGTCGATCGCGTCGACGCGGTCGTGCTCGCCGGCGGCTCGGCCTTCGGGCTCGACGCGGCGGGCGGCGTGACGGACCGGCTGCACCGGCTCGGCCGCGGCTTCAAGGTGGGCAGCGCGGTCGTGCCGATCGTGCCGGCGGCGATCCTGTTCGACCTGCTCAACCGCGGCGACAAGGACTGGGGCGACGAGCCGCCCTATCGCGCGCTCGGCCGCGCGGCCTTCGACCTCGCCGCGGGCGCCGCCGCAGGCCACGGCTTCGCGCTCGGCAATGTCGGCGCCGGGCTCGGCGCGCGCGCGGGCGGGCTCAAGGGCGGGCTCGGCAGCGCCTCGGCGCGCACCGCGGACGGCATCACCGTCGGCGCCATCGTCGCGGTCAACTGCTTCGGCAGCGTGACCATCCCCGGCACCGCGGCGTTCTGGGCGGCCCCTTTCGAGCGCGACGGCGAATTCGGCGGCGTCGGTCTGCCGTCGCCGCTGCCGCCGCTGCCGCCCGAATTCGTGCCGGAGAAGAAGATGTGGCTTGCCAACACGACGCTCGCCCTGGTCGCGACCGACGTGACGCTCGACAAGGCGACGCTGCACCGCATCGCGATCATGGCGCAGGACGGGCTCGCGCGCGCCATCCGCCCGGTCCACACGCCGCAGGATGGCGACACCGTCTTCGCGCTCTCGACCTTGCGGCGGCCGGCCCCGCCGAACGCCGCGATGCGCATCGGCGCGCTCGCCGGCGACGTGCTGGCGCGCGCGGTGGCGCGCGGCGTCCATGCCGCGGCATCGGTCGCCGGCTGGCCGTCCTACCGGGAGGTTCACGCGGCGGCCCTTGCCCGCGGGGCCGCCACGGCGCCACAATCGCGCCCCGGCCGCCGCCAAGCAGGCGCGCCCAAGAGAGGGAAGGCACGATGACCAAGATCTGGATCAGGACGGTCGCGGCGGCACTGCTCGCGATCGTCGGGCTGGCGGCGGCGCCGCTGTCGGCGCAGACCCCGCGCGACACCGTCACCCTCGGCATGGCGCTCGAACCGCCGACTCTCGACCCGACCACGGGTGCTGCGCAGGCGATCCGCGAGGTGACGCTCGGCAACATCTTCGAGGGCCTGGTGCGCATCGACGCCCAGGGCCGCATCCAGCCGGGCCTCGCCGAGAGCTGGGGCATCACGCCCGACGGCCTCACCTACACCTTCCGCCTGCGCGCCGGCGTGACCTTCCACAACGGCGTCGCCTTCGAGGCGGCGCACGTCAAGGCGACGTTCGAGCGCGCGATGGCGCCGGACAGCACCAACGCGCAGAAATGGATCTTCCAGCCGATCGCGAGCATCGCCACCCCCGATCCGCGCACGGTCGCCATCACGCTGCGCCAGCCGATGGCGAACTTCCTGTTCGGCCTCGGCTGGGGCGACGCGGTGATCTTCGAGCCCTCGACGATCGCCAACAACCGCACCAACCCGGTCGGCACCGGCCCCTATCGCTTCGTGCGCTGGGCGCGCGGCGACCGGATCGAGCTCGAGCGCTACGACGGCTACCGCGACCGCGCGAACCTGCCGATCCGCCGCGCGGTGTTCCGCTTCATGTCGGACCCGCAGGCGCAGATGGCGGCGCTGCGCGCCGGCGACATCGACGGCGTGACGAATTTCGGCGCCTACGAGGCGGTGGACCTGTTCCGCAACGATCCGCGCTTCCGCGTGACGGTCGGCAACACCGAAGGCGAGACGATCCTCGCCCTCAACAACGGCCGGCCGCCCTTCAACGACGTGCGGGTGCGCCGCGCCGTCGCCCATGCGATCGATCGCGCCGCGATCATCCAGGGTGCGATGTCGGGCTTCGGCACGCCGATCGGCAGCCACTTCTCGCCCAACCACGCCGCGTATGTGGATCTCACCGGCACGTATCCGCACGACCCGGCGCGCGCACGCGCGCTGCTCGCCGAGGCCGGGCACCCGAACGGGCTCCAGGTCACGCTGCGCCTGCCGCCGCCGGTCTATGCGCGACGGGGCGGGGAGATCATCGCCGCCCAGCTCGCCGCCGTCGGCATCCGCGCGACGATCGAGCCGGTCGAGTTCGCGCAGTGGCTGCAGCAGGTGTTCCAGCGCCGCGACTTCGACATGACGATCATCAGCCACACCGAGCCGCTCGACATCGACATCTACGCGCGCGAGACCTACTACTTCAGCTACGCCAAGCCGGAGTTCCGCGCGCTGATCGAGCGCATCAACGCGACGGTCGACGAGACGCAGCGCAATGCGCTCTACCAGCAGGCGCAGCGCATGCTGGCCGAGGACAGCGTGAACGGCTTCCTGTTCATGCTGCCCAAGGTCACGATCACCGCCGCGGCGCTGCAGGGCGTGTGGGCCAACTGGCCGATCCCGGCCAACCCGATCGCCGAGATGCGGTGGCAGTAAGC
>JAEUKZ010000216.1 GCA_016793045.1 Alphaproteobacteria bacterium | reverse complement strand
GGCGATGCGCACCGGCAATCCCGACAATCCGGTCAACGCGGTGCCGCCGCGCGCGAGCGCGCATTGCCAGATCCGCTTCACCGTCGACGTGCCGTGGAAGTCCTTCATCCCCAGCCTGCGCAAGCATCTCGACGCGCACGGATTCGCGATGGTGAAGATCGACCAGTCGCGCCAGGAGGTAATGGCGGCGACGCGGCTCGACCCCGATCATCCGGCAGCGCGCTGGGCGGCGCAGTCGATCGAGACCACGACCGGCGCCAAGCCGGCGCTGCTGCCCAATCTCGGCGGCTCGCTGCCCAACGAATGTTTTACCGACACGCTCGGCCTGCCGACCGTGTGGGTGCCGCATTCCTACGCGTCGTGCTCGCAACACGCGCCCAATGAGCACGTGCTGGCCCCGCTGATGCGCGAGGGCTTCCGCATCATGACCGGCATGTTCTGGGACATGGGCGAGCACCCGCCTGTTGCCGCGAGGGCGGCGTAGGACGCGAGCGCCGGTCTAGTCCTTCCGCATCTCCGGTCTCCTGGCGCCGCCCCAGTGCGGGGCGTCGACGGTCGGCCGAGGCGTGGTATTGTGCGCGGCGGCGTCTTCAGCGTCGAGGTGGCGCATGTCGGGGGTTCTCGGCTCCGGTTGTCACGCGCTATTTCAGGCGTCGACGGCAAAGTTGGGCGAATTGCTGCTCCGCCAGGCTCGGGACAGCCGTGCCATCTCCGTGATCGAACGATCGGCGCAGTCGCCCGAGGAAGCCGGCCTGCAACGGTTCGGGTTCTATCCGACCGCGATTGCACTGGACGTCAGCGGCGATGTCGTGAACGTCAGCGGCCTGAGCGGCAGCCCGCCGGTCTCGGTCTCGCGCAACGTCGCGGCCATCTCGGGCGTCTTTGGCGGCACAACTGGGACGTTGCAGTTTTCTTCGCCCCTGATCGACACCTTGTCGACCGGTTCATTTCGCCCAGCTGTGGTGCCGCGGATGGGGCCCGAAGGCGCCGGCACGGTTACAGTCGGCTTCGACCTTGTCGAGGAGGACGCGGCGGTCCCCACACTTCCGCCCACGCTGCCTGAAGAGCTTGCCGCATTCTCGGCCGACATTCGCACTGCGGCCGGACGAACGCACGACTGGGCAACCGCCCTGAGCCGACCGCTGGTGCTGAGGCTGCTGGATGCCGGCTTCGAGGAGCCGCTTTCCCTCCTGGTGGCGGATGTCAGTGGCGGCTCGGCTGCGATCCTGTTCGCGGATGTGCGCGTGACCTCGTTTGAATGGGGCGACCCCATCACGTTTCGCGGCCACGGCGTCCTCAACGGCGTGGGTTTCGTCTTCTCCGGGACTCTTCGGATCTCGATCTCGGAAGGCGGCATACCCAGCGTCGAAGCCGACGTGCCGGAGCGCACCATCAGCGTCGATTTCTGGGATCATTGGTTCAACTCCGCGTGGTCGTGGGGGTTCTATTCGCGACTTACGGCGGTCGGGCTCGAAGTCGCCGATCGGGCCAGGTCAGCGATCTTTTCGATTGCCTCCGGCGCGCCGCGAGCACCGTTCGGCTATTTCCCGCCGGGCTCGGCCTGGACCGCTCGTCATCTCGAAATGAACGCGGAGGCCCTAATCCTGCGCGGCGATGCAGAGAACGATTTTCAGGTGGCACCGCGGATGGCCGATTCCGCCCAGGGACGACTGCAGATCGCGGTCGTTGCGGAGAGCGCATGCGTGGACGGCGGCGCGTTTGCCCACGCGCAGTGGACCATGCTGTCCATTCGCAACCTCGGCGACGCTTCGCTTTCGATCGCTGCCGCAACACTCGTCAGTACCAACGTGCCCGCGCCGGAATTGAGGATCATCAGCGTCGGGGAACATGGTGACGGCCGCTCGATCTTCCACCCGGCCTACCTGCCGTCGCGCTTGGAGCCTGGCGGCGCCGTGTCCTGGGCGCTGAACTGGAGCTACGCCGATCGCAGCGGGCGGGTTTTTCTGAAGCTCTCGACGAACGATCCGGCCGCCCTGGTTCATTCGATCGCCATCGACCTCGTTGCAGCGGGAGCGACGAGGTATCGGGTCGAGCCGCCGGCACCCGACATCCGTGTCGCGAATACGGCCGGCGGAGGGCCGCGCGCGCGCCTTGTGGGGTGCCGGATCGTCACCCTTCGCCGGGAGGCGGCGGAATTCTCCATCCGGAACGAAGGTGTCGAAGCGCTGGCGATCTGCGCCGGGTCACTGGACGATCCGGCCGGCGTGTTTGCCGTGCCGGCGCTGAACCGGCCGCCGCGCCTCATCATGCCGGGCAGGGAGGAGCCGGTCAGCATCCTGTTCTATCCGAAGGCGGCGATGACGACCTACAACGCGACGGCGCGCTTCACGACGTCGGCGGGCGAAATCGTCGTTCCACTCACGGGCCGCGTCGAAGCCGTGCCGCAGCTTGGCGACAACGGCGGCTGGATCGATCTCAATATCAATCGCGCCTGTATCCCCTTGGAAGCCCTGTGCGGAAGCCGGAGGCTTTTCGGTCCGCTGCCGGACCCGCGTGCGCTGCTCGTGATGCTGCTCACCGTCGAAGGCGTCATGCCCGACGCCGTCGTCGAGTTCCACGATTCGACGAACGCCGTGCACGCTCGCGACGAGTCCGGTGCGCCGCGTCGACGTGTCGCGCTGGAGTTCGCACCGAGCCCGAAAGGCGCGCCGATGCCGCTCGATCCGTGCGGCATCCGAATTGCCGGTCTCAAGCCTTCGGGAGCCGAACTCGCGCGCGTCGACGTCGAGGGAAGGGTGCTGCGCTTCGAGCGTGAACTCGACCAGTTCTCGACGGGGCCGGCAGCGGTCGTGGCCGGGCGGATCTATGTCGGCGCATCGGATGGCGTGCGCATGTACGAGCATCGGGACGGCAAGGCCGCGTGGCGCGGCCGCACCATTGAGACCGTCAAGGCAACGCAACTGGCGGGCGACGGCTCGATGCTCGCGGCGGCTGGCGGATCGGACGTCGTTCACTTCGCGATCGGGTCCGACGGCTTCGCCACGTCGCGCAGCACGGCCACGATCGGCAGGCCGGCCTGCAGCCTCGCTATCGCCGGCGGCACGGTCCACGTCGCGGATGGTCAAGCCATATGGATGCTCCGGCCGGATGGGCGGCGCCTTGCCGTTGCTGGCCGTGTCGAGATGCCGGGCGGGGCGAACTGGCTCCTGGCCGGGAGCGGCAGGCTCTGGGTGGCTGGCGATCGAACCGTTTCGTTGATGGCGTTTGATGCCGATGGCCGCGCAAGGATCGAATCCGCGATCCGGCTCGACGGGGCCGTCGACGATCTTCGGGGCGGCGACAATTGCGTGCTGGCGGCGAGTGCAGGAGAGGTGGTCGCCCTCGCTGCAGGAAGCGACGGGGTGGTCCGCGCCGTGTGCCGCTACCCGAAAGGGCACTGGCTCATGCGGTTTTCACCCGGTCCCAGACGGGACCTGCTGCTTTCGCGCGGCGCCAGGCGACGGATCGGCATCTGGACCGTCGAGCCGGCATCGTTCGATCTTTCCCGCTTCAGCGACGCGACGGCGCTGCAATACAAGCCCGCCCGCGCGCCCGACTCCAAGCCGTCGGCCGGCGCACCGCGCGGCCATACGCGGTCGCGCCGGGCCAAGGCGAAGCGCTGAGCCGCGATCGTCGGGCGCCTATTTCAGCGTTTCGAACAGCCGCAGCATCAGTTCGGCGCGCGGCTTGAGCGACGAATAGAAGCAGTGCTCGTAGTCGGTGTGTGCGCCGTAGCCGTCGACGCCGAGCCCGTCGAGCGTCGGAATGCCGAGGGCCGCGGTGAAGTTGCCGTCGCTGCCGCCGCCGGTGAGTTCGACGTCCTTGAGCTCGAAGCCGATCTCGGCGGCGAGGCCCTTGGCATGGTCG
>JAEUKZ010000172.1 GCA_016793045.1 Alphaproteobacteria bacterium | reverse complement strand
CGTCGACGTGGTGCTGATCGGCCCCGGCGACCTGATGATCGACGTCAAGACGCGCGGCTACGGGATGGATCGGCACGAGGCGCTGTGCCTCGAGGTCGCCAAGGCCGCGAAGGAAACCGGCGTCGCCGCGGGCTATGTCTGCGGGACCGAGGAGATGGCCGACAGGCGGATCGCCCAGGGCTTCCGCTTCATCAACTACGGCCTCGACCATGCCATCCTGATGGCCGGCATGGCGGGCGTCGCGGCGCACGCGAACAAGCACCGCAAGTAGCCGTTCGTAGGGGCGGGCCTCCCGGCCCGCCCGGGACGGCCGGGAGGCCGTCCCCTACGACGGTGCCGAGGGGCTTACTTTCCCTTGTAAGCCACGACCTTCTGCTGCTGCTCGCCGAGGCCGGCGATGCCGAGGCGCATCACATCGCCGGGCTTGAGGAAGATCGGCGGCTTCTTGCCGAGGCCGACGCCCGGCGGCGTGCCCGTCGTGACCAGGTCGCCCGGCAGCAGGGTCATGAACTGGCTGACATAGGACAGGATCGTCGCGACGCCGAAGATCATCGTCGCGGTGTTGCCGGTCTGCATGCGCTCGCCGTTGACGTCGAGGAACATCGCGAGATTCTGCGGGTCCTTGATCTCGTCCGGCGTGACCAGCCACGGGCCGATCGGGCCGAACGTGTCGGCGCTCTTGCCCTTGGTCCACTGGCCGCCGCGTTCGGCCTGGAAATGCCGCTCCGAGACGTCGTTGCAGACCATGTAGCCGGCGACGTAGCGCAGCGCGTCCTTCTCCGCCACGTAGCGCGCGGTGCGGCCGATCACGAAGGCGAGTTCGACTTCCCAGTCGAGCTTGATCGAGCCCTTGGGCTGGATGACGTTGTCGTTGGGGCCGCAGATCGACGTCGTCGCCTTGGTGAAGATGATCGGCTCCTTCGGGATCGGCGAGTTGGTCTCCGCGGCGTGGTCGGAATAGTTCAGGCCGATGGCGATGAACTTCGACGAGCGCGCGACCGGCGGTCCGAGCCGCGGGCGGCCCTTCACGACGGGCAGCTTGTCGATCTTGACGGACTTGAGCTTGGACAGCTGGCCGATCGTCGTCGGATCGATGTCCTTTACGACCTTCGACAGGTCGCGGATGCGGCCATCGGCATGGAGCAGGCCAGGCTTTTCCTGGCCGGCGCGACCGAAGCGGACGAGTTTCATCGAGCTTTTCCCCCGGGTTGATGACTTGACGGTCTAGGGTCTGGCGAATCGCCAGACGCCGGCCGCGTCGCGCACGCGGCGCGCGCGACCGAGCGTTTCGAGAAAGTGCAGGTGCGCCAGCGCTTCGCCGATCGCAAGGCCGATGTTGTGCGGGCCGATCGCGCGCTTGAACAGCAGGGCGAAGACATCGGTGGCGCGCAGGCCCTCGGTGGTCAGCGCGCCGGCGAGCGCGTCGAGCCCGTCGCGGTGATGGGCACGCAGCTGGGCGATGCGGCTGTGGACGCCGCGATAGGGCAGGCCGTGCGCGGGCAGCGTCAACGCGTCGTCGGTGATGCTCGCGAAGTTGCCGAGCGACCCGAGATAGGCCGCGAGCGGGTTGGCGTGCGGTTCGGCCGGCCACACCGAGACGTTCGGCGAAATCCGCGGCAGCAGGATGTCGCCGGCGATCAGCACGTTGAGGGTCGGCGCCCACAGGCAGGCGTGCTCCGGGCAGTGGCCGCGGCCGATGACCGGAATCCAGTCATGCGTTCCGATGCGCAGCGGATCGCCGCCGCCGATGCGCCGGAAGCTCGCGGGAACTTCGGGCACGCCGCGGCGGTAGAGATTTTCGGGCTGGCCGAAGGCGCCGAGCCCATCCTCGGCAACGCCGTTGTCGCGATAGAAGGCGACTTTCTGGGCGATGTCGGCCGGGCTGCCGAGGGCGTGGATCGCGCGCGCCATGTACCATTCGGCGCTGGTCATCCACAGGTCGACCTGCCAGCGCTCGGTCAGCCAGGCCGCGAGCCCCATATGGTCGGGGTGGAAATGGGTGCAGATGACCCGCGTGACCGGGCGATTGACGGCGAGCCGCGCGAAGGCGCTTTCCCATACCGCGCGCGAATCGTCGCGTGCGAGGCCGGTGTCGACGATCGTCCAGCCCGCCCCGTCCTCGATCATCCACAGGTTGATGTGGTCGGGCGGGAAAGGCAGCGGCATGCGCACCCAGAACAGGCCGGGCGCGATCTCGCGCGGCTCGTGCGCCGGCGGCGGTTCGGCGAAGGGATACTCGAGGGAGGTGCCCGTCACGCCGTCCTCGCGATCGCGAGTGCACCGATGTCGCGGCGGCAGAAGCCTTCTGGCCAGTCGATAGAGTCGACGGCACGATAGGCGCGGGCCTGCGCCTCGGCGACCGTGGCCCCCAGCGCCGTGATTCCCAGGACGCGGCCGCCGGCGGCGACCAGCGCGTCACCTTCGCGCCGCGTGCCGGCGTGGAACACCAGGACATCGTCGACCGCCTTGGCGTCCTCGACGCCGTGGATCTTGGTGCCGGCCCTCACGGTGCCGGGATAGCCCTGCGCCGCCATCACGACGCAAAGCGCCGCGCGATCGTCCCAGCGCAAGGCGAAATTCTTGAGTTGGCCGTCGCGCGCGGCAACGAATGCGGCGAGCAGGTCCGAGTGCAGGCGCGGCACCAGCACCTGGCATTCCGGATCGCCGAAGCGGACGTTGAACTCGATGAGCTGCGGCCCCTTGGCGCCGATCATCAGGCCGGCGAAGAGAACGCCCTTGAAAGGGGTGCCCGCCTCGGCGAGGCCCTGGAGCGCGGGCAGGATGATGCGGTCCATCGTCTGCCTGGCGATATCGGGCGTGACCACGGGTGCGGGCGAATAGGCACCCATGCCGCCGGTGTTCGGGCCGCGATCGCCGTCGTAGACCCGCTTGTGGTCCTGCGCCGCGCCCAGCGGAATGGCATGCGTACCGTCGCACAGCGCGAAGTAGCTCGCCTCCTCGCCCACCAGCAGATCCTCGATGACCACCTCGTTGCCGGCGGCGCCGAAGACGTGCTCGGTCATCATCGCGTCGACCGCCTTGTGCGCTTCCTCGACGCTTTGGGCGACGACGACGCCTTTGCCGGCGGCGAGTCCGTCGGCCTTGACCACGATCGGGGCGCCACGCGCGCTGATATAGGCCTTGGCCATGGCCGCGTCGGTGAAGCGTTCATAGGCCGCGGTTGGGATGGCCTTGCGCGTGCACAGGTCCTTGGTGAACCCCTTCGAGCCCTCGAGCGCTGCGGCTGCCTTGCGCGGACCGAAGGCGGCGATCCCGGCCTCCTCGAGCGCATCGACCAGCCCGGCGACCAGCGGCGCTTCGGGTCCGACGACGACGAAATCGATTCGCTCCTCGCGGGCCAGGCGGACGATGCCTGGAATATCCTCCGCCTTGACCGGGACGCAACGCGCTTCCTCCGCGATCCCGGCATTGCCGGGCGCGCAGATCAGCTCGTCGCAGAGTGGTGAGGCGGCCAGCGCCCAGGCCAGCGCATGCTCGCGCCCGCCGGAGCCGACCAGGAGGACCCGCATCGTGCTATCCGCTGTGGTTTCGGCCTTGTATCATGGACGCAGGAATCCGCGATGAGCGATAACTCGGACGCAGCCATACCAGCCCAGCGCGGCACGGGCAACGTCCCCGAATACACGGTGTCCGAGCTCTCGTCGGCGGTCAAACGCACGATCGAAGGCTCGTTCGGCTGGGTGCGCGTGCGCGGCGAGATCAGCCGCCCGTCGGTTCCGGCGTCGGGCCATTGCTATCTGCGGCTCAAGGACGACGCGGCGGTCCTCGACGCGGTGATCTGGCGCGGGGTGCTGGCCCGCCTGGGCATCAGACCGGAGGAAGGCCTGGAGGTCATCGTCACCGGACGCATGACCACCTATCCGGGCAAGTCGACGTACCAGCTCGTGATCGAGCGGATGGAACTGGCGGGCGAAGGCGCACTCCTCAAGATGATCGAGGAGCGCCGCAAGCGCCTCGCCGCCGAGGGCCTGTTCGACGAGGCGCGCAAGAAGAAGATCCCGTTCCTGCCTGATGTCATCGGCGTCATCACCTCGCCGACCGGCGCGGTGATCCGCGATATCCTTCATCGCCTCGCCGAACGCTTTCCGCGCCGCGTGCTGATCTGGCCGGTGGCGGTGCAGGGCGAAGGCGCCGCCGATCAGGTTGCCGCGGCGATCGATGGGTTCAATGCGCTGCCGCGAGCAGGCAAGGTGCCGCGTCCCGACCTGCTGATCGTCGCGCGCGGCGGCGGCAGCCTCGAAGACCTGATGCCGTTCAACGAGGAGATCGTGGTGCGTGCCGCGGCGGCGAGCGCCATTCCGCTGATCTCGGCGGTCGGCCACGAGACCGATACGACCTTGATCGACTATGCCGCCGACCTGCGCGCACCGACGCCGACGGCGGCGGCCGAGCGCGCGGTCCCGGTTCGCGCCGACCTGATCGCCGACGTGTCGCGCGACGGCGCCCGTCTCGTTGCCGGACTTACGCGGCTCGTCTCTGAACGGCGCACCCAGGTCGCCGGGCTGGCACGCGGCCTCGGCGATCCGCGCCGGCTGGTGGAGGAATGCCGCCAGCGGCTCGACGTCTCGGGTGAGCGTCTCTCCCTCGGGCTCGGCAACTGGCTCAAGGCGCGCCGCGCCTCGATCGAGATGCTCGGCCGGACTCTGCCTCATCCGCGCGAGCGCCTGGCACGCGCACGCGAGGCGGCGGCCGGCCTCGCGGCCCGGCTGGCTGCGACGGCGCAGGCGCAGCGCCACGGCGTGGCGCGCGGGCGCGAGCGCGGCGCGGAACTGATCGCGCGGCTCCAGGCCGCCGCTGCACGGTCCGTCGTCGAGCGCCGCCAGCGTCTCGCCGCGGTCGCGGGGCTGCTCGAAAGCGTCGCGCCGACCAAGGTGCTGGAGCGCGGCTACGTGCTGGTGCGCGATGCCGCCGGCCACGTGCTGACCGGCGCCGGCGCGGCGCAGGCGGCGGTCCATCTGGCGCTGCAGTTCCATGACGGCACAGTTGGCGCGACGGTGACGGGCGCCGCGGCACCGCCGCCGTCTACTCCCGCCACACCGAAGCGGCCTGCCAAGCGCGACGGCACCTCGCAGGGCAGCCTGCTCTAGGCTCAATCCGGCGGCAGGACCTGGTCGATGAGGCGTTCGAGCGCCACCGGATCGTCGAAGACGAGGTCGACCGCGACCGGCGTCACCAGGCTGCGGATGGCCTCAGGCAGGCGGACGTGGTCCTTGACCGTCGTGACCGGCGCAGCATCATAGCGCAATGCGGTGTCGACTAGGCGCATCGCCTCGTCGGGTGAGTAGGGGTGGTGATCGGGGAACGTGCGCTGCGCGACCATTTGTGCGCCGATCTCGCCAAGGGTGTCGAAGAACTTCGTCGGCCGGCCGATGCCGGCAAAGGCGAAGACTCGCCGCCCGCGCAGCGTGAGCGCGGTTTCGTCCGGCACCAGACGCGCGGCGAGCACAGGGGCACGTTCCGCGAGATCGGCGGCGAGGTTGGAGAGGTCGGTGCCCACGAGCACGAAAGCGTGGGCGCGCGCGATGCCGCGGGCGAGCCGTTCGCGCAGCGGGCCGGCGGGAAGGACGCGCCCGTTACCGAAGCCGGTCGCGCCGTCGACCACGACCAGCGACAGGTCCTGGCGGAGCGTCGGGTTGGTCAGGCCATCGTCCATGATGAGGACATCGGCGCCGTCGACGATTGCCGCCTGCGCGGTCGCCTTGCGGTTGCCGCCGACGAAGGTCGGCGCGCGGCTCGCGAGCAGCAGCGGCTCGTCGCCGACTTCGCCGGCGCCATGGCGGGACGGATCGACCTTGAGCGGACCGCGGGCGCTGCCGCCGTAGCCGCGGGTCAAGTAGGCGACGGCGCGATCGCGCGCCGCGACCGCCCGGCCGATCGCCAGTGCGGTCGGTGTCTTGCCGGCGCCGCCGACCGTGAGATTGCCGCAGCAGATCACCGGCACCGGTGCCGCCCACGGCGTCGTCAGCGCCGCGCGCAGCCGGCCCGTGGCCGCGTAGCACAGCGCCAGCGGCGCCAGCATCGCCGCGGCGACGCCGGGCCGCCGATACCAGAAGTCAGGCGGATGCATGGTTTCGTTCCGCCGCCGGGCGCGGCAGGGCGGCGAGCAGCGGTGCGAGCGCCGCCAGCGCGCGTTCCGCGGCGCCTTGACCCTGGACCGTCACCGCGAAGCCGGCGGCGGCGACCCGCGCGCGCTCGTCGGGGTCGCCGAGCAGCCGGATGATCGTCGCGGCCAGTGCCGACTCGTCGCGAATCTGGATCGCGCCGCCGGCAGCGGTCAGCGCGGACGCAACATCGCGGAAATTCTCCATGTGCGGACCGAAGACCGTCGCGACCTGGAGCCGCGCCGGTTCGATCGGGTTCTGGCCTCCGATTGAGGCGATCGACTTGCCGATGAAGGCGACCATGGCCAGACGATACAGCATCCCGAGCTCGCCCATCGTATCGGCAATGTAGAGATCGTGCTCTGGCGCCGGCAGGTTGCCGAGCGAGCGGCGGACGAAGCCATGGCCCTGCGCGGCGAGCCGTTCGGCGATCTCCGTACCGCGGTTGGCGTGGCGCGGCACGACGATCAGAAGCGCGTCGCGATGGCGCGCCCGCACCGCGCGATGGGCGCGCGCCACGATCTCTTCCTCGCCGGGATGCGTGCTCGCCGCGAGCCAGACGGGTCGGGCACCGATGGCCGCACGCAGCGCATCGAGCGGTGCCGCATCGGCGGGTGCGGGGGTGCCGTCGAACTTGAGGTTGCCGACGCAGACCGCGGGCACGCCCAGCGCTTCGAAGCGCCGGGCGTCGGCCTCGCTCTGCGCGAGGCACGGCGCAAAGGCCGCCACCGGCGGCGCGGCGATGCGACTGATACGCCGCCAGCGCGCAAAGCTGCGATCGGAGAGCCGGCCGTTCACCAGCGCCATGGCGATACCGCGCTGCCGCGTCTGCCGGATGAGGTTCGGCCACAGCTCGCTTTCGAGCCACAGCACCGCGTCCGGCCGCCAATGATCGAGAAACCGCTCGATCCACGCGGGAATGTCGAGCGGGACGTATTGATGGATGCTGCGCGGCGGTGGGGCCTGCGCAATCATCTCCGCCGATGTGCGCGTGCCCGACGTGATCAGGAAGTTGACGTCCGGCCGCGCGGCGGCGATCAGGCGGATGAGCGGGACGACCGAGCGCAGTTCGCCCATGCTTGCGCCATGGACCCAGAGCAGGGCTCCCGGCGGGCGCGGCGTGATCGCGATTCCCGTGCGTTCTGCGACACGCAGCGGGTCTTCCTTGCCCGCCGCGACCCGGCGGCGCAGCCAATGGCGCGCCAGCGGCGCCGCGGCGCCGGCGAGCGCGCCGTAGAGTGCCGCGGTGGCGCCGCGCGCGTCCATCACACCTGCGCCGCCTGCGGCGGTGCCGGCTCGACCAGTGCCCGGCCGCAGCGCCGGTCGCATTCCTGGGTCAGCGCGGTCAGCCGATCCTCGACCGCCCGACGGACGGTCTCACGCGCAGGACCGTCGGCGTCGGCCGGCACCGAGATCGGCTCGCCGACCATGATCACGCCGCGGCCAAAGGGCAGGGGGAGATGGAAACGATCCCACGTCTTGAGGGTCAACGCGTTGGTGCAGGAGTAGGCGACCGGGACGATCGGCGCGCCGGCGACCTTCGCCGCCGCGACCACGCCGCCGGCCGCGCGCATCCGCGGCCCGGTCGGCCCGTCGGGGGTAACCGCGATGCATCGTCCGGACTTGAGCGCGCGCACGATCGCGACCAGGGCCTCGCTGCCCCCGCGCGCCGTCGAGCCGGCGATCGTCGGCACGCCCAGCCGCGCGATCGTCTTGGCGATCAGCAGGCCGTCCTGGTGCGGGGAGATCAGCATCGCGAGCGGCGCGCGGTCAGCCCATGCCTCGGTCATCATCAGCATCCGGCTGTGCCAGAAGCAGCCGATGAACGGGCGACGCGCCGCGAGCAGCGCATCGATCGTCGCTTCGCCTTCGATGCGCCAGCGCTTTGTGCGGTAGACGAGGTGAATGTAGCCGGCGATCAGCCAGGAGAGGAATCGCTGCCCGGACGGCGAACGGACGAAGGAACGCATCGGCGCGCGATCGACCCGCCAGATTCAGCGGCCGGCGACCGTAAGGCCGTCGATGCGCAGCGTCGGCGCATCGACGCCGTAGCGGAAGGCCAGATCGGATGCGGCAGTCACATGGGCGAACATGTCGACAAG
>JAEUKZ010000161.1 GCA_016793045.1 Alphaproteobacteria bacterium | reverse complement strand
CTTCGCGCGCGCCAGCCCGTCGCGGAAGACCTGCAGCGCGCGGGCCATCGCACCCATCTCGTCGCGGCGCGCAAGCGCCGGAATGTCGGCGTCCAGCGCGCCGCCCGCGATCGTCTCCATCGACGACGTGATCGACGCGATCGGCCCCGCGATCGTGCGACCGATCAGCCAGCCGAGCAGCGCGCCGAGCGCCAGGACCCCGCCGACCGCGATGGCGACGGCCTGGTTGGTCCAGGCGAGATTGCCGGCCGCGGCGGTCTCCGCCTGCCGCGCGGCCTCGTCGAACGACGCCCGCATGGCGCCGACCGCGGCGTCGATCGCTTCGCCGGCACGCGCGAATCCCGCCACGATCTCCTGCCGGCGTTCGACCAGGGTCTTGGTCTGCGTTGCCGAATCGCGGAACTGGTTGATCGCCTCGAAGGCGTGTTCGACACGCTCCACCTGATCCGCCTCGGTGATGAAGAGCTGGACCTTGTCGACTTCGCGCGCCGCGGTTTCGAGCGATTCGAGCGCCGCGGCATGCGCGACTGCCTCGCTGGTCGCGCGAAAGCGCATCAGTTCCAGACGGCTGATCGTGAACTCGTCATAGGCGCGATTGAGCGATTCGAGCGCCGAACTGCCCTGCTGCGCCGTTGCCATGTCGCGCAGGAGGCGCAACTCCTGCGAGATCCGGCCGCCGCGCTCGACGATCGCGGTGCGCCAGACGCGGTCGGTGGTGCGGGTGAGGTTCTGAACCTCGCTCCAGGACCGGCGATAGGCGTCGAGGCTGGCCGACACCTGCTGGATCTGCTCGCCCTGCGCCGCAATGTCTTCGCGTTCCGCGGCAGAGGCCAGCGCCGCGCGGACCCGATCGAGCCGCTCGCCGACGACGCGGGCCTGCTCGAGAGTCGGTTCGCGCAGCCATGTCTCGACCGCGATGCGCGCATTGAGCGCCGCGGCGTTGACCGCGCGCACCGCCTCGGCGGCCGATCCAGCCCGGGCCCGGTCGCCGAGGTCGTGTTCGATCGACTGCAGCGCGGTGATCGTGATCGCGCCGAGTGCGAGGATCAACGCAATCACCACGGCAAAGCCGCCGAAAATCCGCGTACGCAGTCCAATCGTCATGCTGAAACTCCTCGCCCGGCGGTGGCATCGCGCGACGCCTGCGCCCGCCCGTGAAACGGTCGCCATTGTGCCGGCCGGCTCTTAAACGGGAGTTAAAGCTGCTCGCCTAATGGTTGAGTCGCAGCGGAATTGCGAGGATTTACTTCCGCACCCACGGCCGATCAGGCGCGGCCGATCGATTCAGCGATGGTCGCGACGCGCTCCGCCATTCGTTCGACGCCGGCGGCCAGGCGATCCTCCGCCCCGCGCAGTTCGGCGAGCGCCGCCTCCGCCGCGGCGGCGCGCGACTGCGCTTCGAGCGCGCGCGCCTCGGCCTCGGCCGCGCGCGTCTCCGCCGCGTGGTTCGCCGCCGGCTCGGCAGGCGTGCGGGAGCGGCGGAACTCCGCCAGCTCGTCGTAGGCGTCGGCAAGTTCGTCGGCAACGGTCAGCGCGGCGATGACCATCAGCTTGGTGTCGCCGACGGGGCCGAGTTCCTGCATCAACGCCTTCACCTTGCCGTCGATGAAAGAGGCGAGGCGCCCGAGATGCTCCTCCATGCCTTCTTCGCAGGTCACCTGGTAGGCCCGGCCGTTGATCTTGACGGTGACCTGGGCCATGTCAGCCGACCGCTTCGAGTTTCAGCCGGTCGATTGCGCGGTCGAGGCGCGACGACACGGTGTCGACCGTCGCTTCGAGCGCGGCGTAGTCGACCTTGAGCTGGGCGAGCTCGGTTTCCAGTTCGGTCACGCGGCGCTGCGCGATCGTGCCGGCGCGCGAACGGGCATCGACCGCCCCGCTCAACGCGTCGAGGGCGGCCTCGAGACGTTCGAGGGCCTGTTCCATGCGGCTCATGATCGACAGACCATAGGGGGCGGCGGCAGTCCGGTCAATTCACCCCCCGGACGCGGGCCGTTCAGCCGCCGGCGCGTCGCTCGAGGTCCTGCGCCAGCGCGTCGGGCACGTCGATTCCGTCTTTCGCCGCGCGCGCACGCGCGGCGAGGCGGCGGTCGCCCGGCAGCCGCGTACCCTTCTGGCCGAGAACCGCATCAGCGAGCACGCCGACGCGATCCGCGAAGCCGGGGCCGGCGAAGCGCGCCGGGTCGATCACCAGGAAGAACTGGCCGACGCGCGGCGGGGGCCCCTTGGCATCGAAGAACGAGCTGGCCTCGTAGCCGAAATGTGCGCCGGTCAGCGCTGCGCTCAGCAGCTCGACCACCAGCACCAGCGCCGCCCCCTTGGCGTCGCCGAGCGGCAGCATCGTGCCGGCGAGCGCCGCCTTGGCATCGGTGGTCGGCTGGCCCGCGGCATCGAGCGCCCAGCCTTCGGGGATCGGCTCGTTGCGCTGCGCGGCCACCATGATCTTGCCGCGCGCGACCTTCGACAGCGACAGGTCGACCACCAGCGGCGGCTTGGCAGCACCGCGCGGGCAGCCGAAGGCGATCGGGTTGGTGCCGTAGAGCGGCTTCGAGCCGCCCCAGGGCGCGATCGCGGCGGGCGAATTGCCGAAGGCGAGTGCCACCAGTCCGGCGGCGGCGAGCGGCTCGACATGGTAGCCGGCGGCGCCGAAATGGTGCGAGTTGGTGATGCCGACGCCGACGACGCCGCTTGCGGCGGCCATCGTGCGGGCGTGCGCGAGCCCGCGCGCGATCGCCGGGAAGGCGAAGCCGTCGCAGGCATCGACCATCAGGGCCGCCGGCGCGGTCTCGCTGAGCTTCGGCACCGCGGCGCCGGCGACCTTGCCGGCCTTGGCCTGGTCGGCATAGGCGGGCAGCCGCGACAGGCCGTGGCTGGCGAGCCCGTCGGCCTCCGCCGCGACGAGCGCGTCGGCCACCGCCGCAGCGTTGGGCGCGGTCACCCCGGCATTGCCGAGAACGCGCAGCGCGATGTCGCGCGCGGCGGCGAGCGTGTAGCGGGTCATGATCCCCTCAGGGCTTTGCGGACATTGGCGGCCGTGACCGCGGAGACACGGACATTGCCTTCCGCGGTCACGCCGGCGATGTGCGGCGTCAGGTAGAGATTGGGCACGCCGGCGAACATCGAGCCGGCGGGCAGCGGTTCGCGGTCGAAGACGTCGAGCACTGCGGCACGGATGCGCCCGGCCTTCAGCGCCTCGCAAAGCGCCGGCTCGTCGACGATGCCGCCCCGCGCGGTGTTGATGACCACGGCCGTCGCCTTCATGCGGGCGAAGGCGCGCGCGTCGAGCAGGTTGCGCGTCGCCGGCAGCAGCGGCACGTGCAGGCTGATCACGTCGGCGGCGGCAAGCAGATCGTCGAGCGCGGCCGCACGCGTCGCGCCATGCTCGGCCCAGGCCGGATCGCCCGCCGGCACCAGCGGGTCGAAGGCGACGATCGCCATTCCGAGCGCGCGCGCGCGCACGGCGACCGCGCGCGCGATGGCGCCGAAGCCGACAAGGCCCATGCAACGGCCGCTGACCTCGCCCAGCATCAGCTCGTTGCGCGGCCACTTGCCGGCGAGCATCGCGTCGTTGGCGCGCCAGACGTCGCGCAGGGCGACGAGCGAAGCCGCGATCACGTACTCGGCGACCGACAGCGTGTTGGCGCCGGTCGCCGGGAACACCGCGATGGAGCGCCGCGCGCATTCCTCGACGTCGATGTTGTCGAGCCCGACGCCGAGCCGGCCGACGACCTTGAGCGCCTTGCACGATGCGAGCAGCTCGCCGCGCACCTGGGTGCGGTTGCGCACGATCAGGGCCGGCGCGGACGCCGCGAGCGCCGCGAGCTCCTGCGGCCTGTCGGCGAGCGTCTTGTCGTAGTGGACGGCGAAGTCGCGCCTGAGGCCGGCGACCGCCTCGTCGTCCATGAACTCGCTGATGACGATGTCGTGCTGCGCCATGGCGCGGCGAACTCCTTTTGCAGACGGTCAGTGCGGAACGCGGAAGCGTTCGAGCCCGTCGAGATCGGGATCGACGCCGAGGCCGGGGCGGTCCGGCAGGGCGAACTCGCCGCCGCGCACGCGCGGGAAGTCCTTGGCGGCGCCTTCGCGCAGCGCGTTGTCCTGGGCGTCGTATTCGAGCAGCCCGTCGCCGCCCGCGGCCGCGAGCAGATGCGCCGACGCGAGCAGGCCGATGCCGCCGCCGAGATAGTGCGGGCAGTAGCGCCGCCCGGCGGCGATCGCCGCGCGCGCGACCGGCAGGCAGCCCGAGAAGCCGCCCCACTTGGCGAGATCGGGCTGGATCACCGCCAGCGCGCCGCCGGCAATGGCTTCGTCGAACGATGCGCGGCCGCGCAGGTTCTCGCCGCCGGCGAGTGGCACCGGCGACGATGCCGCGACCGCCGCCCAGTCCGCGGCGGGCGCATCGGCGATGATCGGCTCTTCCAGCCAGCGGAGGCCGAAATTGCCGAGCGCCTGCGCCATGCCCCGCGCCGTATCGGTGGTCCACGCCTGGTTGGCGTCGACCATCAGCGCGGCGTCGGGGCCGATCGCGTGGCGCAGCGCCGCAAGATTTTCGAGGTCGCGCTCGCGTCCGAAGCCGATCTTGAGCTTGAAGGCGCGGCAGCCCTCGAGCCGCTTCGCCTGCGCGATCGCCACCGCCGCGTCCGGCCCGAGCCCGCTCGCATAGACCGGCATCCGGCCCGAACGGCCGCCGAGCATCGCCCACAGCGGCTTGCCCGCGCGCCGCGCGACCAGATCCCACAGCGCGATGTCGGCGCCGGCGACCGCCTGCGCAAGCGGCCCGGGCTCGCCCGCCTGCACCGCCAGCACGCGCGTGCCCGCCTCCATCGCGGCATAGGCCGACGGCGCGTCGGCGTAGGTGCGGCCGACCAGCAGCGGTTCGAGCATCGATTCGATCAGGCGGGCGCGATGCTCGGCGCCGACGGTCGGGAAATTGCACCACGTCTCGCCCCAGCCGACCGTGCCGTCGGCATCCTCTGCGCGGACGAGCACCATCGGCCGCGTCGTCATCGCGCCGAACGAGGCGCGGATCGGTCGGTCGAGCGGCGCGCGATAGACGCGCGCCTCGATGCGGCGAAGCGAGATGGTCATCGGCGCGAATGCCCTAGCGTTGCATGCCCCAGCGCCGCACCGTGCGCGCCTCGATGGCGCGGAACACGACGTTCTCGACGATCAGGCCGATGATGATGACGGTCAGCAGCCCGGCGAAGACGTTGGGCGTGTCGAGCAGGTTGCGGTTCTCGAAGATGAACCAGCCGAGCCCGCCCGAGCGCGCCGAGACGCCGAAGACGAGCTCGGCCGCGATCAGGGTGCGCCAGGCGAAGGCCCAGCCGATCTTGAGGCCGGCGAGGATCGACGGGAACGCCGCCGGAATCAGGATCGACATCACGTAGCGCACGCCGGTCAGTCCGACATTGTAGCCGGCCATCCGCAGGGTCTCGCTGACCGAGAGGAAGCCGGTGTGGGTGTTGAGCGCGACCGCCCACAGCACCGAATGGATGATGACGAAGACCAGGCTCGGCACGCCGAGCCCGAACCACAGCAGCGCCAGCGGCAGCAGGGCGATCGCGGGCAGCGGGTTGAACATCGCGGTGAGGGTCGAGAGCAGGTCGGTGCCGAAGCGCGTCGACACCGCGATCGTCGTGAACACCGCCGCGAGGGCGAGGCCGCACGCATAGCCCGTGATCAGCACCTGCAGCGTGGTGAGCGTGCGCCCGAGCAGCGGTCCGTCGACGAAGCCGGACCACAGCGCCTGGATCGATTCGCTGAAGGTCGGGAAGATCAGCGAGTTGTCGAGCCAGCGCGCGTAGCCCTCCCACGCCGCCGCCAGCAGCACCAGGATGAAGGCGCGGCGCACCGCAGTGACGTTGGTGATCCGCTCCCACGCCGAGAGCGGCCGCTCGACCTCGCCGAACGACGCGGCGCCGACCTCGCGGTGCTCGAATTCCGGCCGGATCGGCGGCGCCGCCTTGCCGCTGCCGTCAGCCATTCGCGGCCTCCATCGGCTTCAATGCATCCTCCTCGATGCGTTCCGCGAACAGCATGTCGTGGATGCGCGTCTGCAGGGCCTGGAAGCCGACGCCGCCCTGGTGCGCGTGGTCGAATTCGTGGGCATTGAGTTCCGCCTTCACCCGGCCGGGATGCGGCGACAGGACGAGGATCCGGCTGCCGACGACGATCGCCTCCTCGATCGAGTGGGTCACGAAGAGGACCGTGAAGCGGATGTCGTCCCAGAGCTGGATCAGTTCCTCCTGCATCTTGCGCCGGGTGAGCGCGTCGAGCGCCGCGAAGGGCTCGTCCATCAGCAGCACGTCGGGTTCCATCGCCATCGCGCGCGCGATCGCGACGCGCTGCTTCATGCCGCCCGACAGCATGTGCGGATAGACGTCGCGGAATTTCGAGAGATTCACCTTCTCGATGAAGCTCATCGCCCGCGCCTCGGCTTCGGCGCGCCCGCAGCGCCCCGCCTTGAGCAGCGGGAACATGACGTTGCCGAGCACGGTCTTCCACGGCAGCAGCTGGTCGAATTCCTGGAACACGACCATGCGGTCCGGCCCCGGCCGGTCGACCGGCCTGCCGTTGAGCATGATCGTGCCCTCGACCGGCTTGATGAAGCCGGCGATGCCCTTGAGGATCGTCGACTTGCCGCAGCCCGACGGTCCGAGCACGACGAAGCGGTCGGCCCGGAACACGTCGAAGCTGACGCGGTAGGTCGCGGTGACCAGATGCTCGCGCGTCTTGTACTGCAGCGTGACGTCGCGCAGCTCGAGCAGCTTGTCGCCCGGCGATGAGCCGGCCATCGCCGTCACGACCCCGTCATGCCGTGCAGCTCGGGGAAGAACAGGTCCTTCCAGGTGTCGGGCTTGGCCGTCGCCGTGCCGGTGCGCGCCATGAACTCCGCGTACTTCATCGTGTTCTTCGGGACGAGCGTGAACTCGTGGTCGGGATCGTTCAGCAGCGCCTCGACGAAGTCGAGCGGCAGGTTCGAGCGGTCCATGCGGATGTAGAGCTCGGCCGCCTCGCGCGTGTTGGCGTTGATCCAGTCGAGCGAATCGTTGAGCGCATCGAAGAACGCGCGGTAGGTCTTCGGGCTCTGCTCGCGCACGCGCGTCGTCGTCCACATGAAGTTGAACGACGACGGGCCGCCGAGCACCTCGTAGCTCGACAGCACGCGCCGCGCGCGGTTGTCGCGCAGCTGCTGGTTCTGGAAGGGCGGGCTGCCGAAATGCGCGGTGATCTCGCTGCGGCCCGACAGCATCGCGCTGGTCGCGTCGGGATGCGACATCGAGACCGTGATGTTGTCGAGCCGGCCGTGCTGGCCGGCGCCGAAGGCCTGCTCGCACGCCATCTGCAGCGTCACCGCCTGGATCGACACGCGCACGGCGGGCAGCGCGATGCGGTCGCGCTCGGTGAAGTCGCGCAGGGTGCGCACGTTCGGATTCACGGTGTTGAGATAGAGCGGCATCGAGTTGATCGCCGCGACGCCGCGCACCCGCAGGTTGGTCCGCGTGCGCGCCCACAGCGTGATCATCGGGCCGACGCCGCCGCCGGCGAATTCGAGATTGCCGCCGATCAGCGCGTCGTTGATCGGCGCGCCGCCGGCGAACTGGAGCCACTGCACCCGCACGTCGCCGAGCCCGGCCGCGCGCGCGCGCCGCTCGAGCATCTGCTTGTCCTCCATGACGAGCAGCGGCAGGTAGCTGATGCCGAACTGCTTGGCGATGCGGACCTCGCGCAGTTCCTGCTGGGCCTGGACGAGCGCCGGCGCGGAGAGTCCCGATGCGGCGGCCGCGGCCAGGAAATGGCGCCTCGAAATCCTGCTGTCGATCGTCATCGTCATCCTCCCCAATGTGTCGCTTTGCGGTTTTATCACAGAATCCCCGCGCTATCCCGTCGCCGCCCAGAGTCGCGGCGCCAGGAGGGCCACGCCGGATGCGAGCAGGAGCCACAGCACGATCAGACGGAACTGGCGATCGTCGACGCGGCGATAGAGGCGCATACCGCACCAGGCGCCGGCAAGGATCGCCGGCAGCGCCACCGCGAAGCCGGTGAGCGCCTCGCGGTCGATGGCCCCGGCGGCGGCGGCCATCGCCAGCGCCGCGACCTGCATCACCATGATGTAAGGCTGATAGACGGCGCGCGCCTCGTCGCGCGGCCAGCCGCGCAGGCCGCACCAGATCGTCGGCACCGCGCCCGACAGCGCGGCGAGGCCGCCCATGACGCCGCCGATCGCGCCGATCGCGCCGTCGGCGAGCGCGCCGCCCGCCGCGATCGGCTGCGGCTTCGGCGCCGCCAGCGCGTAGAGGCTGTACGCGACGAGAAACGTTCCCACCAGCAGGCGGAACCCCGACGGCTCGATCGCGGTGAGCAGGTAGATGCCGAACGGCAGGCCGAGCAGGCCGCCGACCACGAAGGGCCTGAGGCGCGGCCAGACGATCGCGCGGCGCAGCGCCACGACGGAGAAGAGCTGCGCCACCGCGCTGCCGGCGAGCACGATCGGCACCGCGGTGGTCGGCGGCAGGAACTGCAGGAACGCCCCGGCCGCGACCAGCGCGAAGGCGAAGCCGGCGAGGCCCGAAACCAGCGCCGCCGCGAAGGCGGCGCCGAACAGCACGAGATCGGTGCCGTCGAAGGGCATGGGCTGCGGGGGCGCGGAATGCGGCGCATCCGCCGCGCCCGTCCGCGCCGCGACCGGCCCGGACGAGGCGGCGGACGCGCGGCCTTCAGGCGCTCTGGTACAGCTTGGTCATCACGAACTCGCGATGGCCGAGCGCTTCGGCGCAGGTGAGGCGGCCGTTGCAGGTGCGGATGGTGATGTCGATCAGGCGGTCGCCCGCCTCGTCGAGATCCATCTCGCGCCGGAGGATGCCCGACACGTCGAGATCGATGTGCTCGGGCATCGTGCGGGCGGTCTTGGGGTTGGCGGTGAGCTTGATCACCGGCTCGATCGGGTTGCCGATGACGTTGCCCTGGCCGGTCGGGAAGAGATGCACGACGAAGCCCGCTGCGGCCTGCAGGGTCACGCATTCCGCCGCCGCCGACGACGTGTCCATGAAGTAGAGGCCGGCACCCTTCGCCGGCTCCTCGGCCGGCTTGAGCACGTCGACGAACTTCGTCTTGTGGCCGATCTTCTGGAAGTTGCCGAACGCCTTTTCCTCGATCGTCGTCAGGCCGCCGGCGATGTTGCCCTTGGTCGGCTGCGACTCCGAGAGGTCGCTCGTCTTGTAGCGGTTGACGACGTCCTGGTAGGCGTTGAACGTCGCCATGAACTTGTCGGCGACCTCCTTGTTGAGCGCGCGCTTGGCGCACTCGACCTCGGCGCCGGTGAGCTCGGTCGTCTCGCCGAAGCAGGTCGTCGCGCCGAGCGGGTCGAGCTTGTCGATCAGGTTGCCGACGGTCGGGCACGAGGCGAGGCCCGAGGTGGTGTCGGACTCGCCGCACTTGGTCGAGACCCACAGCTCGTCGACGAAGCATTCCTCGCGCTGCTTCTCGGTCGCCCACTGGACGTATTGCTGGGCGACGCGCGAGGCGGCCTCGATCGTCTTGAGGTCGCCGTTGCCTTCGATCGCGAAGCCCTGGACGGGCTTGCCGGTCTTGGCGATGCCCTCGACGACGCGGCCGGTCCAGCCCGGCTCGATGCCGATGACCACGCAGGCGGCGACGTTGGGGCTGGCGCCGGTGCCGATCAGGGTGCGGAAATGCAGCGCCAGATCCTCGCCGAACTGCAGCCGGCCGTAGGCGTGCGGCAGGGCCATCGTGCCCTTGATGTTGTTCGCCACCGCCTCGGCGGCGGCGTTCGACAGGTCGTCGAGCGGCAGGATGATGACGTGGTTGCGGATGCCGACGCGGCCGTTCTCGCGGCGATAGCCCATGAACGGCAGCTTGCCGACGCTCTTGCTGCGCTTGCGGATGATGGCGGGGGCCTTGGCCATGGTTACCACCTCTTGGTCTTGACGTTCTGGACGTGGACGTGCCGGCCCTTGGCGACCGGCTTCACGACCTTGCCGATGTCGTGGCCGTACTTCATCACGGTGTCGCCGGGCTGCATGTCCTTGAGCGCGATCTTGTGGCCGAGCGGGATCGCGTCGAGCGCCTTCACCTTGATGGTGCCGTCGCCTTCCATGACCCAGCCGGTCAGGGTCTCGCCGGCCTTGACGTTCTCGACCACGATCACGCCGACCGTGTCCGCCTTGTCGTGCACGATGAAATGGGTTGTCGCCATCTGGGGGTTCCTCTGAGCGGCGCCTCCCGAGCGGCGCCTTTGCGGGCGACACGGTAGGAGCGCCCATTCCGGCCGTCAATTGAAATCCTCTGTCTTATATAAGATAGGGGATTGTGCTACGGTCGGGCATGGACGGCGCACCCGATTTCCGCCCGCTCTATCAGCAGGTCCGCGACCTGCTGGTGCAGCGCATCGTCGACGGCGCGTGGAAGCCGGGCGACGCGCTGCCGCCCGAGCCGGCGCTCGCCGAGAACTACCGCGTCAGCCAGGGCACGGTGCGCAAGGCGCTCGACGAGTTGGAGAAGCGCAACCTCGTCGTCCGCCGGCAGGGCAAGGGCACGTTCGTCGCGACGCACACGCCGCAGCGCGCGTTGTTCCATTTCTTCCACCTGGTCGGCGACGACGGCGAGCGCGCGCTGCCTTCGCACCGCATGCTGTCGGTGCGTTCGGCGCGCGCGGACGCGCGCGAGGCGGACCGGCTTGCGCTCAAGCCGGGCACCGCGGTTGTCCGCCTCAAGCGGCTGCGGCTGCTGGGCGCGCGGGTCGCCCTGGTCGAGCGGATCGCGGTGCCGGCGGCGCTGTTTCCGGGCCTCGCCGACAGCCGCCATGCCGACCTTCCCAACGAGTTGTACCGCCACTACGAGATCGTGTTCGGCGTCACCGTCGCCCGCGCGGTCGAGCGCCTCAAGGCCGTCGCCGCGACCGCCGAGGAAGCCGCGTCGCTCGGCCTGGCGCCGCGGGCACCCTTGCTCGAGATCGACCGGGTCGCCTTCGGGCTCGACGGCAAGCCGGTCGAATGGCGCCGCTCGCGCTGCGATACCGCGAGCCATCATTACCTCAGCGAGATCGTCTGACCACGCTCACTCGAGAAAGCGCGCGCGCTCCGACGGTGCCGGCAGGAAGCACGCGTCGTTCAGTCCGAACCAACGGTAGCGGTTGCGTGCGACCCAGCCGTAGAGCCGGTCGGCGAGGAATTGCGGCAGCACCGCCGCCACGCGCAGCCAGCGCCACGGGGCACGCAGGCGGCGCGCGAGCGCCAGAGCCGCGCGGGACTTGGTCAGCACGCGATCGCCTTCGATCAGCACGAAGCTGTCCCAATCGTCCGGCGGCAGGTCGTGGCGCGCGAGCAGCATCTGGCCGGCGCGCGACTGCATCGGCGCGAACAGCAGCGCGTGGTCGCGCTCATGGCGCAGAATGAAACGGACGCTGCGGCTGCACAGGACGCACACGCCGTCGAACAGCATCACCGGCCGCCCGGCGAGGTCGGGCAGCCCGGCGGCGAACATGTAGGCCGGGTCGACCTCGTGCATCAGGCAGGCCGGCGAAGCCAGATCGTCGGTCCGCTCGCCGTTGTCGCTCATCGCGGCATCGTGAACCGGAAGGCGCGGGCCCGCCAGAGGCTTGATCGCGAGGGCGCCGGCAATAGTGGTTGTCGACGCCCTGCGCGCGCGGCAGCCTGTCGCCATGGAACCGTCCGCCGCGATCGATTGCCACGTCGCATTTCCCCAGGCCGGCGCGGGCCGCGACGGCGCCGTCGGCACGCTGCTGTCGCGGCTCGATGCCGACGGCCTTGCCGGCGCGGTCCTGATCGCCCGCGACGCGGATCCTGACATCCTGAGCGACGCGCTTGCCGCCGCGCCGGAGCGGCTGCGCGGCGTCGCCGCGCTCACGCCGGACATCGCGCGCGGCACGTTGGAGCGCCTGCAGGGCGCCGGCGTCGCGGGGCTCCATCTCGATCTCGTCGGCGGCGCCGTGCCGGCGCTGTCGGAGCGGCCATGGCGCACCGTCATCGACATGGTCGGCTGGCGCGGCCTGCATCTCGATGTCGACGCCGCCGGCGACCAGTGGGCCGCCATCCTGCCGCCGCTGCTCGATGCCGGGGTGCGCGTCGTGATCGACCATTTCGGACGGCCGCAGGGCGGTCCCGACAGTGCGGGGTTCCGCGCCATTCTCGACGCCGGCCGTCGCGGCGACGTCTGGGTCAAGCTCTCCGCGCCCGATGGCCGGCCCCCGCCACATGCCGCGGACTGCACGGCGGCACTGATCGCCGCCTTCGGCCCGGATCGCATCGTCTGGGGCGGCGGGCTGCAAAGCGGCGCGACGACCGCCGCGCTCGAACGGCTCGATGGCTGGATCGCCGATCCCGCGCTGCGCCAGCGCGTCCGCGCCGACAATGCCGCCGATCTGTACCGCTTCGCCGCGGCGCCGGCCGCCGAGCCGTGGACCGGCATGGTGTGACGCAAAGCGCCGCCGCGCGTTCAATCCCTCAAGGCATCGTGACGGCGCGTGAGCGCGACCAGGAGATCGACCGTGGTTCCATCGGCCGCCAGCGGCACGATCACGTTCTCCAGGACGATCCAGTCCTTGTCGTGCCGGAAATGCGCGCGGCCGCGCCGCCAGGTCGCGACGCCTTCGTCCGCCATGTGGCGATAGCGGTCGAAATAGCGGGGATCGCGGGCGCTGTCGTGGATCTCGTCGACCCAGCGCCCGGTCGGGTCCTGGCCCAGGCTTTCCACCAGCGTCGTCCCGCACAGCCGGTAGCGCAGCCGGAACGGATCGCGATGGACGTCGAGCAGCCAGATCCGCGGCAGCAGGTCGGGGATGGCGAGCGGATCGAAATGGCGCCGGGCGGGCAGCAGGCCGCACGGCGCTATGGCGCGCCAATATTCGAACAGCCGGATCATGTCGGGATGCATCGGCGCATCGCCGACGGCACGGACCACCGTGTAGGCGGTCGAAACGGGCGTGACGGCGTTCATGACTGCGGGATCCTTTGCGGCCGAAGCGCACGATCGCGCCGGAGCCGCGACCCTGTCGGAGCGGAGGCGGCGGATCGCGGCCGGCCCCGTCTTCGGACCGGGCGATTGAACACCAGGACTGGTTAACGACGGCTTGCCGGCCTGCCATGCGATTTCGACATGCGAAACGGCCGTCCCTTCCGGCCGGGTCCATTTGCGCGGGCGCGGCGAACGCTCCTATAACCCTCCCTGGAGATCGCGCACCCCAATCTCGGAGAACGGCTCGATGGCCTTCACCACCCGCCCCGAAATCGTCGGCAGCTTCGGCGTCGTCGCCACCACCCACTGGACCGCCTCGCAGGTCGCGATGGCCATCCTCGAAAAGGGCGGCAACGCCTTCGATGCCGCCGTCGCGGCCGGCTTCATGCTCCACGTCGTCGAGCCGCACATGAACGGCCCTGGTGGCGACGCGGTGACCCTGGTGCAGCGTGCGGGCGAGGCGCTGCCGACCGTCCTGTGCGGCCAAGGCCCCGCCCCCGCCAAGGCGACGATCGCGCACTACAAGAGCGAGGGCCTTTCGCTCATCCCCGGCAACGGCCTGCTTGCCGCCGTGGTCCCGGGCGCGGTCGATTCCTGGCTGGTGATGCTCCGCGACTACGGCACGATCACGCTCGCCGAGGCGCTGACCCCGGCGATCACCTATGCGCGCGACGGCTGGCCGGTGATCGGCGGCGTGACCGAGGCCGTGAACGGCGCCGCCGCGATCTTCACCTCGGAATGGAAGAGTTCCGCCGCCACCTACATGCCGGGCGGCCAGGCGCCGACCCCGGGCGAGCTGTTCCGCTCGCCGGTGCTCGCCGAGACCTACGCCCGGCTGCTCAAGGAGGCGTCCGCCGTCGGCGCCGACCGCGAGAAGCAGATCGAGAAGGCGCGCGCGATCTTCTACAAGGGCTGGATCGCCGAGGAGATGGAGAAGTTCGCGACGACGTTCGAGGCGCTCGACGCCTCGGGCCAGCGCCACAAGGGCGTGCTGACCGCCGCCGACATGGCGGCCTGGCAGGCGACCTACGAAAAGCCGGTCACCGCGCCCTATCGCGGCTGGACGGTGTGCAAGGCCGGGCCGTGGGCGCAGAGCCCGGCGATGCTGCAGACGCTGACCCTGCTCGAAGGCTTCGATCTGGCCGGCATGGGCGTCGAGAGCCCCGAGTTCGTCCACGCGGTGGTGGAAGCGAAGAAGCTCGCCTATGCCGACCGCGAGGCG
>JAEUKZ010000136.1 GCA_016793045.1 Alphaproteobacteria bacterium | reverse complement strand
TAGGCGGCGCCGAAATAGCTGAACGCCTCGTGCGTGGTGATGACGCGCCGCTTCGGCGCCGGCACGGCCGCGATGCGCGAACGCACCCACGCGTCGAGTTCCGCCATCCGCTGGGCAAAGCGCGCGGCGTTGGCCTGATAGTCCGCGGCTCCGGCGCCGTCGATCCGCGCCAGCGCGGCGGCGATATTGCGCGCATAGACCGTGGCGTTGGCGACGTTTTGCCAGCCGTGCGGGTCAGGCACGCCGCCCGGCGCGACGACCTCGCGCTGCGCCCGCCCGCCGCCGTGACCGTGGTCGTGGCGACCGGGAGCGCGAACGATCGCGATGCCGTCCGCCGCGTTGACGAGCGTGCCGCGATAGCCGGACGCGCGTACGAGCCGCGAGAACCCCGCGCCCTCCAGGCCGAACCCGTTGAACACGACGAGACCGGCGGCAGCGAGCGCCCGCCCGTCCGCGGGCGTCGGCTGATAGACGTGCGCGTCGGCGTTCGCGGGCACCAGCGACGCCACACTGACGCGCTCGCCGCCGACCGCGCGCACGAAATCGGCGAGGATGGTCGTCGACGTCACCACGCGCACCGGCGCCTGCGCGAACGACGCCCCGGTCGCCGCGGCCGCCACCATCGCGCCGAGAAGCACTCTGCGAGACAAGTTCCCCATCGTCATCCCCTCTTGTGGACGCTCATGCCGGCGCGCGCTGCATCGCGCGCCGCACCAGGCCGCCATAGCGGCCGAAGATCACCGAACCGGCGTAGACCGCGCCCGCGCACAGCACGATCGCGGGCCCGGTCGGCAGGTCGAAATGGAACGAGAGCACCAGGCCGGCGTAGCAGCAGAGCGCGCCCACCGAGACCGAGAACACGATCCGCGGCCACAGCCGCAGGCTCCAGAAGCAGCCCGCCCCCGCCGGCAGGATCATCAGCCCGAGCGCCAGCAGCGTGCCGAGCGCCTGGAACGCCGCGACCAGGTTGACGACCACCAGCGCGAGGAACAGCGGATTGACCCAGCCGCCGCCGCCGGCGACGCGAAGGAAGGCCGGGTCGAAGCAGTCGATCACCAGCGGGCGGATGATCAGCGCGAAGGCGATGACGGTGACGGACTCGATGCCGACGATGAGCGCCAGCATCTCGTCGTCGATCGCCAGCGCCGAGCCGAACAGGATGTGCACGAGGTCGAGCGCGTTGCCGCCGACGCTGAGCAGCATCACGCCGGTCGACAGCGACAGCACGAACAGGCAGGCGAAGCTCGCGTCCTCGGCGATGTTGGTGTTGCGCGCGATGATGCCCGCGCCGAGCACGACCGTCACGCCGGCGACGAATCCGCCGATGCTCATCGCCGGCAGCGAGAGGCCGAAGATCAGAAACGCCACCGCGACGCCGGGCAGGATGGCATGCGAGAACGCATCGCCCATCAGGCTCATCCGCCGCAGCACCACGAACACGCCGAGCGGCCCGGCACCCACCGCGAGCGCCAGGCCGCCGACCAGCGCGCGGCGCATGAAGGCGTACTCGATGAACGGATCGAGGAATATCTCGGCGAAGGTCACGGCCCCGCCTCCGCCCCGGCGTCGGCCCATGATTCGTTGGCGGCTTCGAGCCGCAGCCGCGCCTTGCTGAGATTGTCCGGGGTCAGAACGCGCTCTGCCGCACCCCAGGCGATCACGTCGCGCGCCAGCAGCAGCGCATCGCCGAAGCGCGTGCGCGCCTGCTGGAGGTCGTGGACCACGGCGATCACCGTCCGCCCGTCGCGGTGCCAGGTCTCGACCAGCGCCATCAGTTCGGCGGTCGTGCGCGCATCGATGGCGTCGAACGGCTCGTCGAGGACGATCAGACCGGCGTCGCGCACGATCACCCGCGCGAACAGCGCGCGCTGGAGCTGGCCGGCGCTGAGCGTCGAGATCGGGGCGTGGACCTGCGGGCCGAGGCCGACCGCGTCGATCGCCGCCAGCGACTGGCGCGTCGCGGCGGCCGGCATGCGGCCGAACCAGCCGGTGCGCCGCCAGTGCCCCATCTGCACCATGTCGAGCACGCTGATCGGAAAGTTGCGGTCGATCTCGGCGCGCTGCGGCAGATAGCCGATCTCCGCGCGCGTGGCGCCGTCGAGCCTGACCGCGCCCCGGCTGCAATGCTGCAGGCCGAGCATCGCCTTCACCAGCGAGGTCTTGCCGGCGCCGTTCGGGCCGACGATCGCCGTCAGCGACCCCGGCGCAAAGCGCCCGGTGACGGCACGGACCGCCGGCGTTCCGTCATAAGCGACCCAGAGATCGTCGAGGGCGACGGAGGCGGCGCTCATGCGCCGGAAGCGAGGGGCGTCCCCGTTACGGACAACGGCGCGCCATCGCGTCCCGACGCGCCGCCGGACGGCGCGGTGACCGCCCATGCCATTGCCGTCCACAGCACGACGACCACCGCCACGGCGATCGCGAGGCGCGGGCCGATGCCGCATCCGAAGACGCCGGGGCTGGTGGACGAGAAACCTGACCGTGTCACGAGGGCATGCTCCGTTCGCGTGGCGCGCATAATGCAACAATATAACATCATGTCAAGCGCGCCGTTTTCGTGTATCGTCGTTCGATCCGGCGGCTTCGCGGGCCGCCTGTCGTTGCGGGAGATCACGATGTCGATTCGCTTCGCAGCCCTGCGGAACCATCATGAACACGGCCGTCGCGCGCCGGCGCTGCCGCTGCTGCGCCGCCGCCACGTCCTCGCCGGCGCCGCCGCCTTCGCCTGCATGGCAACCGGCGCCCAGGCCGCCACGCTCGCCCACGGCGCCCCCCGCTTCGGCCCTGTTCCGGATCGCGACGGCGCAACGCCGTGGGGCGTGCTCGCCGGCATCAAGCTCAACCCCGACGGCACGGTCGCGGAGATCGCGCCGGCGGTCGAGGCGCTCGACGGCACCGTGATCGTGCTCGACGGGTTCATGATCCCGTACGACGAGGCGCCCCGGCAGCGCCAGTTCCTGCTGTCGCCGTCGCTGGTCGACTGCCCCTATTGCGCGCCCGGCGGCGAAACCGGGCTGGTGGAAGTCTTCGTCCGCCGGCCGGTTGCGGTGACCCAGCGGCCGTTCTCGGTGCGCGGCCGCCTTCGGATCATGCGCGACGTCGGAGGCGGCTTTCTCTACTCGCTCGTCGACGCGGCGACCTGACCGCGCTCAGCGCGAGGCGACGATCCGCGACGACGGATAGATGAACCCGTGGGTGGGGTAGATCCGGCCGAGGCTGCCGAGATGGTTCTGCACCCGCACCGCTGACCAGTCGTTCGCCGGCGAGACGTCGACGACCTTCTGGGCGGTCTGCACGCGGCCGCGCCAGGCGGGCGTCGAGTTCCAGTTGGCGTGGTTCACGAGAATCTCGCGCGGACCGTTGACCGCATCGACAACGCTCACATGGCCCGACGGCAGTTGTCCCGTCCGCTGGAAGGCCAGCACCGCGCCCACCGCCGGTCGCTTGCCGCGGCCGTAGCGGCCAGCGGCGCCGTCCCACCACGTCCATGCATCGCCGCGGATGTCGATGCCGCTCGCCTGGCGCGCATAGGGCACGCAGCTGATGAAGCCGGCGCCGTCCTCCGACACGCCGGCGCCGCGGCCGCCGCCGCAACCCGCAAGCGCCGCCACGATCGCCAGGACGCGAATCGGCCCGATGCCCATGGCCGCGCATTGAATCACGGAAATGGCACAAAGCAACGGCTTCGTGCGTTCAATCCCCGATCGTGCCGAGCCAGGCCGCCATCGCCGCGGTGACCGCGTCGGGCTGCTCCATCGCCGAGAGATGGCCGCATTCCTCGATCACCGCGAGGCGCGCGCCGGCGATGCCGGCCGCCATCTCCTCGTGCACTTCGAGCGGCGTCGCCTCATCCTGGCGTCCGCACAGGACGAGCGTCGGGCAGGCGATGCGCGGCAGGTCGGGCCGGCTGTCCGGACGGCCGAGAATAGCCGCCTGCTGACGCAGGAACGCCTCGCGGCCGACGCGCTTCGTCATCGTCGTGACCGCTTCGACCAGGGCCGCGTTCTTCATGTGCGCGGGATGGATCCAGCGCGGCAGCAGCCGCGGCGTGACGCCCTTGAACGCGCCGATCTGCGCCTGGCGCATCAGCGTGCGGCGCATCGCGGCATATTCGGGCGTGTCGGGCCGCGCCGAGGTGTCGAGCAGCGCGAGCCCGGCCAGGCGCTTCGGCGCGCGCCTGACGATTTCAAACGCGACGTACCCGCCCATCGACAGGCCGGCGAGCGCGAAGCGCGGCGGCGCCGCGGCAAGCACCGCCTCCGCGAGCGCGCCGAGCGTATCGGCGCCGCTGATGTCGCCGACCGCAATGCGCGCACGGCCGGACAGGCCGGCGATCTGCGCCGCCCACAGCGCGCGATCGCAGAGCAGTCCGGGAAGCAGGACGAGGTCGATCATGGTCACCGGATCAGCGCCGACAGGTCCTTGAATTCCGGCGTGCCGGCACGGCCGAGCCATTCGAAGACGACCATTTCGCTGGTGACGATCTCGACGCCGGCCCGGTCGAGCCGGCGCAGGGCCGCGGCCTTGTCCGCCGGATGGCGCGACGCCACCGCATCCTCGACCACCGCGACGCACGCGCCGGCCGCGGCAAGCCCGAGCGCGCTCTGCAGCACGCAGACATGGGTTTCCATCCCGCAGAGGACGAGCTGATCGCGTTCCAGCGTTGCGAGGCGGGCGGCGAAGGCCGGCTCGCCCGCACATGAAAACGACAGCTTGGCGATCGCCGCATCGGCCGGCGCGAGGGCCGCGAGCGCCGCCACGGTGGCGCCTAAGCCCTTGGGATACTGCTCTGACATGACGATCGGCACGGCCAGCCGCCGGGCCGCCTTCATGAGTACGGCGCAACGCGCGATCGCCGCCTCGCCCGCGGTCATCGCCGCGGCAAGCCGGTCCTGGACATCCACCACGATCAGGGCCGAACGGCCGGCTTCGAGGAGCATCGCCGGAACATAGCGGCTGATGCGGCGATCCGCCACGGCAAGGGCCGGATTCGTGCGGATTTGCCGGCAACACTGCGGTTGACTTGCGATACCCAGGTCCTATGATCCGGCCGCGCCCGGTCTGTGCCGGTGTAACGGCCGCTGGGCGGGCCGTCCCAAGGCTGGGTTCCGTTCCGGGGCCATGCCAGCCGCAATAGGCGCCGTGACGGCGACTTCAACGCAGTTTAAAAGCAGAGCCGAATGCAATTTTCCGATTTGGGCCTCAGCGCCGACGTGCTGCGCGCGGTGGCCGATGCGGGCTACACGCAGCCGACACCGATCCAGGAGAAGGCGATTCCGCACGTCCTCTCCGGACGCGACGTGCTGGGCTGCGCGCAGACGGGTACCGGCAAGACCGCCGGCTTCACGCTGCCGCTCATCGACATTCTCGGCCGCGGCCGGGCGAAGGCGCGGATGCCCCGTTCGATCATCCTCGAGCCGACGCGCGAACTCGCGGCGCAGGTCGCCGAAAATTTCGAGACCTACGGCAAGTACCACAAGCTCACCAAGGCGCTGCTGATCGGCGGCGTCTCCTACGGCGACCAGGACAAGCTGCTCGACCGCGGCGTCGACGTGCTGATCGCGACGCCGGGGCGGCTGATCGACCAGTTCGAGCGCGGCCGCATCCTGCTCAACGACGTCAAGATCCTGGTCATCGACGAAGCCGACCGCATGCTCGACATGGGCTTCATCCCCGATGTCGAGCGCATCGCCGGCCTGACGCCGCGCATGCGCCAGACCCTGTTCTTCTCGGCAACGATGCCGCCGGAGATCCGCCGCCTCGCCGACGCCTTCCTCACCAATCCGGTCGAGGTCGCGGTGGCGCCGCCGGCGACCGCGGCATCGACGGTCACGCAGCTCCTGGTGCCGGTCGAGCCGCGCGCCAAGCGCGAGATCCTGCGCGGCCTGATCCGCTCCGAGCAGGTCAAGAACGCGCTGATCTTCTGCAACCGCAAGCGCGACGTCGACGTGCTCTACAAATCGCTGAAGCGCCACGGCTTCAACGTCGGCGCGCTGCACGGCGACATGGACCAGGGCACGCGCACGCAGACGCTCGAGGCCTTCAAGCGCAACGAGATCGCGCTGCTGGTGTGCAGCGACGTCGCCGCGCGCGGCATCGACATCGACGACCTGTCGCACGTCTTCAATTTCGACGTGCCGATCCACGCCGAGGACTACGTCCACCGCATCGGCCGCACCGGCCGCGCCGGCCGTGCCGGCCGCGCGCTCACGCTCGCGACCAGCGAGGAATCGAAATTCCTCTCCGCGATCGAGAAGATGCTGGGCAAGCGCATCCCGCGGCTCGAAGCCGACGTACCGCCGGCGGCGAGCGGGCCGGGCGAAGCGGCGCCGGAGGCGGCCGCCGACCCGGCACCGCGCGCAACGCGTCAGCGCGAGGCGCGGGCGCCGCGCGAGGAACGCGCGCCACGCGAGCCCCGGCGCGAGCGCGAGCCGCGCCGCGAACGCGAGCCCCGCCGCGAACGCGGCCATGAGCGCGGGCATGAGCGGGCCGAAGCCCCGCGCCGCCCGGTCCAGGCGCCGATCACGCAGTCCGGCAGCGCACAGGCGGCCGGCGACGATCCGGGTGCACGGCGCCCCGCGCCCGCGCGCCAGGACCAGCACCGCGACCGCGACGACGACCGCGCGGTCGTCGGCATGGGCGATCACGTGCCCGACTTCCTCAAGCGCGGCTGGCGCGCCGTCGGCTGAGCCGCCTCTCAAGCAAGACCGGGGACCTCGATGCAGACCATCTTCATCATGGTGAAGTGCGAACTCGGCCGGGCCTACGAAGTCGCCGACGAGGCGGTCCAGAACATCGAACAGGTGTCGGAGGTCTACTCGATCTCAGGCCAGTACGACCTGATGATGAAGTGCTACCTGACCGACGAGCAGGACATCGGCCATTTCGTGATGGGCGTGCAGAAATTGCCCGGCGTGAAGGACACCTTCACGCTGATCACGTTCAAGGCGTTCTCTTAGCCGCGACGTCCCGGAGGGGCCGGGCGCAGGCCCCGCCGCCTCAGCGCGCGTTGTAGTCGAGGCCCCAGGCGCTGTAGACGCCGCGCTTCTCCGCCCAGCCCTCGGTCACCTTGACGTTGAGGAACAGGTGAACGCGCCGGCCGAGAATCGCCTCGAGTTCGGTGCGCGCGCGCTGGCCGATCGCCTTGATCCGCATGCCGCCTGAGCCGATGACGATCCGCTTCTGCCCTTCGCGCTCGACCGTCACCGTCTGCTCGATGCGCACGCTGCCGTCGTCCTGATCGGTCCAGGTCTCGGTCTCGACATGGGTCGAATAGGGCAGCTCCTGGTGGAGCTGGAGGAAGACCTGCTCGCGCGTGATCTCCGCCGCGAGCAGGCGCGACGGCAGGTCGACCAACTGATCCTCCGGATAGTGCCAGGGGCCGGCCGGCATCGCGGCGACGACATGGGCACGCAGATCGGCGACGCCGTCGCCGGTGAGCGCCGAGACCATGAATGTCGCTGAAAATGCGAAGGCCTCGTTCCACGCCTTGGCGAGGCCGAGCAGCTTCGAACGCTCCACGATGTCGACCTTGTTGAGAACGAGCACCGCCTTGTGGCCGCGCCGCGCCAGTTCGTCGCGCACCGCTTCGGCGGCCTCGCCCGGCGCGGCCGCATCGACGACGAGCAGCGTCAGATCGGCGTCGGCGACGCCGCGCCATGCCGCGTCGACCATCGCGCGGTCGAGCCGCCGCTTGGGCGCGAACACGCCCGGCAGATCGGCATAGACGACCTGGGTGGCTCCTTCGGTCGCGATCGCGGCGATGCGCGAGCGCGTGGTCTGCGGCTTGGGCGAGACGATCGCGACCTTGGCGCCGACCAGCGCATTGACCAGGGTCGACTTGCCGGCATTGGGCGCGCCGAGCATGGCGACGAAGCCGCAGCGTGTCTCGCTCATCGTGGCTTGCTCTCCAGGCGGCGCAGCATCAGTTCGGCGGCGCGCTGCTCGGCCGCCCGCTTCGAGGTCCCCTCGGCGGTCGTCTCCGGCTGGCCCGTCAGCTCGACCGCGACCGTGAATCGGCGGGCGTGGTCGGGCCCTTCGGCGGCGACGACGCGATAGGAAGGCCGCGGCAGGCCGCGGCCCTGGGCCCATTCCTGCAGCGCGCTCTTGGCGTCGTGCGGTGCCGCGGCGTCGCCGCCGTCGGCGAGCATGTGCTTGACGATGAACGGCTCCGCCGCTGCGAGCCCGCCGTCGCGGAACATCGCGCCGATCACGGCCTCGAGCGCGTCGGCGAGCACGTTGGGATTGTCGGCGGCGCCCGTCTCCGCCTCGCCGCGCCCGAAGGCGATGAAGCGGCCGAGCCCGATCTCACGCGCCGCGGCGGCGAGCGCATCGCGGCTTACCAGCACCGCCAGGCGGCGCGCCAGCGCGCCTTCAGATTCGTCGGGAAAGGCCGCAAGCAACCGGTCGGCCACGATCAGGCCGAGAACCCGGTCGCCGAGAAATTCAAGGCGTTCCTGCTGCGAGATCGCGCCGCCGCGCGCGGAGCGATTGCGGTCGAGCGCGGCGCGCAGCAGCCCGGAATCGGCGAAGCGATGGCCGAGCGTCGCCGTCAGCGCGGCAAGGCCGTCGTCAGTCAATGCGATTGAACAGGCGGCTGTAGCGGATCGCGGCCGGCCAGCGCCAGAACTCCCACAACGCGGCGCTGCCGTCGGTCGAAAAGAAGATGATCTCCGCGCGGCCGACCAGGTTCTCCGCCGGGATGAAGCCGACCGCGCCGGGCACGCGGCTGTCGAGCGAGTTGCTGCGGTTGTCGCCCATGGCGAAATAGTGGGCCGGCGGCACGAGGAATTCCTGCGTGTTGTCGAGCGCGCCGGTTTCGGTGCCCTGGATCACGCGGTAGCGTCGGCCATTGGGCTGGGTCTCGATGTACTGGGTCGCTCGGGCGATCCTGCCGTCCTCGGCCTCCACCCACTCCTCGATCCGTTCGCGCCGCACGGGCTGGCCGTTGACGTGCAGAACGGCGTTGATCACCTGGATGCGGTCGCCCGGCAGGCCGACGATGCGCTTGATGTAGTCGGTGCGCGGGTCGCGCGGCAGGCGGAACACGGCGACATCGCCGCGCTCGACCGGGCGCTCGAAGATGCGGCCGGAGAACCCGCCGAGCCCGTAGGGCAGCGAATAGCGGCTGTAGCCGTAGGAGAATTTCGAGACGAACAGATAGTCGCCGACCAGCAGGGTCGGCACCATCGAGCTCGACGGAATATTGAACGATTCGAACGCGAAGGTCCGGATCAGCAGCGCGATGACGACGGCCCAGAGCACCGTCTTCACGGTGTCGCCGAGGCCGGAAAGCGCCTTCATCGGACTGCTCTTGCCCTGTTCGCCGGCGGCATTCGACATGCTAACTCCTCGTACTGCGGCCCGTTCGGCCAGATCCAGGGCTGCGGCGGATCAAGCCCGCCCGCCGCCACGCTGTCAAGTTGTCGCGCGCCCCGCGCCGTCCGGCGCTTCCGCCGAGATGATGACGATCGCCTGCGCATAGGGCTCGTCGTCGGTGAGCGACAGGTCGATGCGCGCGCGCCATCCCGGCGGCACCAGCGCCTCGAGCCGGACCCGCGCGCCGCCGGTCAGCACCAGGGTGGGACGCCCGCCGGGCAGGTTGACCACGCCCATGTCGCGCCAGAATACGCCCGCGTTCATTCCCGTGCCCAGGGCCTTGGCGCAGGCCTCCTTGGCGGCAAAGCGGCGGGCATAGCCCGCGGCGCGACCCGCGCGCCCCTCACACTTGGTGCGCTCGATGTCCGTGAACAAGCGGCGCGTGAAGCGTTCGCCGTGGCGCTCCAGTACCGCTGCGACGCGGCGGATGTCCACGATATCGCTGCCGAGGCCGAGAATCATGCCGAGCGCTGGCCGAGCGCGGCGCTCCGCGCCTGGTCCATCAGCGCGCGCATCCGCCGCACCGCGCTGTCGAGGCCGCCGAAGATGGCCTCGCCGATCAGGAAATGCCCGATATTGAGCTCGGCGATCGAGACGATCGCCGCGACCGGGCCGACGGTGTCGAAGGTCAGGCCGTGGCCGGCATGGCATTCGAGGCCGATCCGTTCGGCATGCGCCGCCGCGGCGACGATGCGATCGAGCTCGCGCGCCGTCCGCGCGCCCGCCGGATCTTCGAGATGGGCGTGGCAATAGGCGCCGGTGTGAAGCTCCACGACCGGGGCGCTCAGCGCCACCGCCGCGTCGAGCGCCGCCGGGTCCGGTTCCACGAACAGCGAGACGCGGATGCCGGCCTGCGTCAGCTCCGCGACGACCGGCTTCAGGGTCGCAAAGCCGCGCACGACGTCGAGGCCGCCTTCGGTCGTGCGCTCCTCGCGACGCTCCGGCACCAGGCAGGCGGCGTGCGGCCGATGGGTGCACGCGATGCGCAGCATCTCCGCGGTCGCCGCCATCTCGAAATTGAGCGGCCGGTCGATCTCGCGCACCAGGCGCGCGATGTCGTCGTCGGCGATGTGGCGGCGGTCCTCGCGCAAATGCGCGGTGATGCCGTCCGCCCCGGCCTGCACCGCGAGCCGCGCGGCGCGCACCGGGTCGGGATGGCGGCCGCCGCGCGCGTTGCGGATAGTCGCGACGTGATCGATGTTGACGCCGAGCCGGAGCCTGCGCTGCGTTGCCATGGTCGGTTCCCGATGTGCCGTCAGCCGCGCGCGCGCTCGACGGAGTTGATCGCGGGCGTCGCCCGCAGCGCCGCGATGATGTTCGTCAGATGCTTGAGGTCGCGCACCTCGATGTCGATCAGCATCTCCCAGAACTGCGCGGTGCGATTGGTGATCTTGAGATTGGTGATGTTTCCGTGGTTGCGCGCGATCACGGTCGTCAGCGCGCCGAGGCTGCCGGGCTCGTTGGTCAGCACGGCGGCGATCCGGCCGATCCGCGCCGCTTCCTCCGCATTCGCGTCCCAGGCGACGTCGAGCCAGCGCTCCGGCTGGTCGGCGAAGCCGGCGAGCGTGTCGCAGTCGATCGTATGGATGGTCACGCCCTTGCCGGTCGTCACGATGCCGACGATGCGGTCCCCCGGCAGCGGATGGCAGCAGCCGGCATAGTGAATCGCCATGCCGGGGATGAGGCCCTTGATCGACATCGCCGGGCCGCGGCGCGCGACGCCGTCCTTGCGCCGGTCGCGCGGAATCGGCACGACGTTGTTGGGCTTGGCCGCGGGCTTGCTGCCCGGAAAGACCGCGCCGATCACCTCGCGCGCGCCCAGCGTTCCTTCGCCGAGATGCGCATAGAGGTCGTCGACGGTCTCGCACTTGAAGTTCTTGAGGACGTCCTCGAGCGCCTTTTCGGTGAACTCGTAGCCGTCCTGCTTGAACGCCTTCTGCAGCAGCGACTTGCCCAGCGCCATGAACTGCGTGCGCTGCTGCGTGCGCACGAAGCGGCGAATGCGCGCGCGCGCCTTGCCGGTGACGACGAAGCGTTCCCAGGTCGGCGACGGCGCCTGCGCCTTCGACGTCACGATCTCGACCTGGTCGCCGTTGCTGAGCTGCGAGCGCAGCGGCATCATCCGCCCGTTGATCTTGGCGCCGACGCAATGGTCGCCGACCTCCGAGTGCACGGCATAGGCGAAGTCGACCGGCGTCGCGCCGCGCGGCAGCGCGAACACGTCGCCCTTCGGCGTGAAGCAGAAAACCTGGTCCTGGAACATCGCGAGCTTGGTGTGCTCGAGGAACTCCTCGGGGTTCGAGGCGTGATCGAGGATGTCCAGCAGTTCGCGCAGCCAGCGATATTGCCGCCCGTCCGTCGCCGCCGGACCGCCGCCCTTGTAGGACCAGTGCGCCGCGACGCCGACCTCCGCGACCTCGTGCATCTCGACGGTCCGGATCTGCACCTCGATGCGCTGCTGCTCCGGCCCGAAGACGCTGGTGTGGATGGAGCGGTAGCCGTTGGGCTTCGGGGTCGAGATGTAGTCCTTGAAGCGGCCGGGGACGACCGGGTAGCGCGAATGGATGATGCCGAGCGCACGGTAGCAGTCGCCCACCGAGCCGACGACGAGGCGGAACGCCATGATGTCCGACAGCTGCTCGAAGGTGACGTTCTTGCGCATCATCTTGCGCCAGATCGAATAGGGCGTTTTCTCGCGCCCCGACACGTAGGCGTCGAGCCCGTCCTCGGCGAGGACGCGGCGCAGTTCGTCGGTGACCCGCGTCACCACCTCGCCGCCGCGCTCGCGCAGGAAGGCGAGGCGCGCCATCACAGACTCGCGCGCGTCGGGATTGAGTTCGGCGAAGGACAGGTCCTCGAGCTCGACCTGCAGCGCGTGCATGCCGATGCGCTCGGCGAGCGGCGCGTAGATGTCCATCGTCTCGCGCGCGATCCGCGCCCGCTTCGCCGGGTCGGCGATGAAGCGCAGCGTGCGCATGTTGTGCAGGCGGTCGGCGAGCTTGACCAGGAGGACGCGGATGTCCTCCGACATCGCGATCACGAGCTTGCGGAAATTCTCCGCCTGCTTTGTCTGGTCCGACTGCAGTTCGAGTCGGGACAGCTTCGTCACGCCGTCGACGAGCTTGGCGATCTCGACGCCGAACAGCCGCTCGATGTCGTCGAGCGTCGTCAGCGTATCTTCGACCGTGTCGTGCAGCAGGCCGGTGATGATCGACGCGCTGTCGAGCTTGAAGCGCGTGAGGATGCCCGCGACCTCGACCGGATGCGAGAAATAGGGGTCGCCCGAGGCGCGCAACTGCGAGCCGTGCTTCTTGACCGAGAACACGTAGGCGCGGTTGATCGCGTCCTCGTCCGCGTTCGGATCGTAGGCCTTTACGCGCTCGACCAGTTCATATTGCCGCATCATGGCGGATGCCCGCCATCGCTCGGCCGTATCGGAGCGGCCGTCCGTAACCTCTTCAGGCCGGGCGGCGAAGGCTCACTCCTCTTCGGCGATGTCGGCGTCACCGGCAACCTCGCCGGGCCCCTCGGTCGACATCTCCTGCTCGGCACCTTCGACGATCGATTCGAAGGACACGCCGGCGACGCTGCTGTCGGCGGCCAGCGCCTCCATCATGTCTTCCTGCGGTTCTTCGGTCTCCATGTGCTTCTGCAGCCCGAGGATCACGGCCTGGCGCAGATTGTCGAGATCGATCGAGCTGTCGGCGATCTCGCGCAGGGCAACGACGGGATTTTTGTCATTGTCACGCTCGACGGCCAAAGGCCCACCCGACGAAATCTGCCGGGCACGCTGCGCCGCGAGCATGACCAGCTCGAAGCGGTTGGGAATCTTGAGGACGCAGTCTTCTACAGTGACCCGAGCCATCGCAGGGTGCACTCCCGATCGATTGATTTGAACGGGTATAATATCGCCCGTGCGCCAGAAAAATCAATGAATTGCACGCAACTCCGCAGAGCGATTTCCGCACGGCACGCGACGCTCGGGCCCGCCGGCGCGGCGCCGCGTCGCTGCAGCTAAAACCTCAAAAGCCCGTCTGTTGTCAGCAGCTTGGAGGGTAGTCATCGACTCTTGGATCAGGGTGCTGAGTGTCTGGTTGAAGACGGTCCGCGCGCCGTCACGCCGCTTCATCGGCCGTCTCCATCCACCTGACATAGAACCGAAATTCGAATGCGCAGGCGCGCGGCCTCCGGCTCAGGAGCCGGTCGGCTTTCCGGCCGGCGCAGGCGCCGCGGGCGGCTTGCCCGGCACGGCGGGCGCGGAGGGCGTCGGGGCTGTTGCCGGCGGACGGGGAGCCGGTGGCGGCGTCGCCGAGGGCGGGCTCGCCGGCGGCGGCGAGCTTGGCCCCCCCGGGGCGGGCGTCGGAGCCACGGTCGGGGGTGTCGTCGCCGGCGGGGGCGTGCTTGGACGGCTCGACGGCGCCGCCGCCGGAGGAGCGGCGGGCGCTGCGGGCGGCACCGCAGCCGGCGGACGCGGCGCGGCGGGCGCGGCCCCGCCCAGCGCGGACTGGTAGCGGCAGGCGAGCTGCGCGGTGGGACCCTGGGTCGCGGAGCAGTCCTGCGCCCCCCGCCGGACCGTCTCGGCGCACGCCGCACCGAGCCGGGGCGCGCTCGCGCAATACGCCTCGACCGCGGCGGCATCGTCGGCGGCCGGCAATGTGCCCAGGCTCGCCCTGCCCCAGGCGACCGTAAGCAAGGCGCCGGCCTCGCGGCCGGCGACTGCCAGGCCGCCAAGCGGACACGTGGCGCCGCGCGCATCGATCCCGTTGCGTCCGCGGAGCAGACCGATGACGGGCTCCTCGATCCGCGTCGGCACGCCGCCGCGTCGCATCAGGCTGGTGAGGCTGATCGACAGTTCGGCGACCGTGCGCGACGGCTCGCCCACTTCGACGATCCGCACGCTGCGGATCTCGCTCATCAGCAGCGGCCGCGTCCACGGCCGGCACGTGAAGCTGTCGGCGGCGATGACGACCTGCGGCCGTCCGCCCCAATACAGCAGACCCGCCGCGACGATCATCAGCAGCAGGCCCGGCAGATAGGCGAGGTTCGACGGCTCGTCGGTGGCGCGCGTCACCACATGGGTCGGCCGGCGATCGAGGGTCGGGCGGCGCGACTGCGGCAGCGCGAGCGCGATCACCGCCAGGACGAACACGACCAGGGCGGGACCATAGGCGGCCCAGCCGGCAAGGCCGATCGAGACGGGAGTCCCGGCGAGGATCGATTCGAGCATTGCCCTGCTCTATACCTGATCGGTGCGGTTCCCGCGAGCCCACCGGATGCCGAGGGGTGCCGCGCGCTCCGTGGCCGGCACGGCGGCGAGCATCGCCTCGACGCTCGCACCGGTCCGCGGATGGCGCCAGCCCGGAGCGATCTCCGCGAGCGGCTGCAGCACGAAACCGCGCCCGGCCATCCGCGGATGAGGCAGGACCGGCGGCGCGCCGGCGCGCACGATGCCGTCGTAGTCGATGAGATCGAGGTCGATCGCGCGCGCCGCGTTCTTCGTCGTGCGCCTTCGGCCGAGCTGCGCCTCGATCGCGTGCAGCGCCGCGAGCAGCTCCGCCGGGTCGAGCGCGGTCTCGATCACCGCCGCCGCATTCACGTAGTTCGGCTGATCCGACGGCGGCTGCGCGGCCGATTCGTAAAATTGCGAGCATCGAAGGACGCGCCCGATCCCCACTTCGATCGCCGCGAGCGCCGCGAATAGTTGATCCGTGGGTGTGCCGGACGGTCCGGGGAGGTTCGCGCCGAGTGCCACGACGATCATGTGAGGTCCGTGCGGAATGCGCCCGTTGCCTCTTGTCGGTCCGCGCGCGCGCGTCTAAGGTCGCGCCGGTTCCACAAGCATCGACGTTTCAAGCACATTCGTATCACGGTCATAGGAGTGGCACACGATGACGTTTTATCGGGAGGAGCGGGTCGCGCTCTTCATTGACGGCGCAAATCTTTATTCTGCGGCGCGCGCTCTCGGCTTCGATATCGACTACAAGCGGCTGCTGGCGCTCTTCCAGAACAAGGCGCGCCTGATCCGCGCCTTCTACTACACCGCGCTCGCCGAGGACCAGGAGTACTCGCCGATCCGTCCGCTGATCGACTGGCTCGACTACAACGGCTACACGATGGTGACGAAGCCGCTCAAGGAGTTCACGGACTCCTACGGCCGCCGCAAGGTCAAGGGCAACATGGACATCGAGCTCGCGGTCGATCTGATGGAGATCGCGGACCGCGTCGACCACATCGTGCTGTTCTCGGGCGACGGCGATTTCCGCCGGCTCGCCGAGGCCGTGCAGCGCAAGGGCGTGCGCGTGAGCATCGTGTCGACGATCCGCACGCAGCCGCCGATGATTGCCGACGAGCTGCGCCGCCAGGCCGACACCTTCATCGAGCTGCAGGACCTGATGCCGCAGATCCAGCGCAACGTCGATCGCGCAAACGACCGTCCGGCGGACCGCGCCTATGAGCGCGGCGAGCGCGGCTACGAGCGCAGCGAGCGCCCGCAGCCGCGGATCGAAGCGCCCGCCCCCGCCGACCATCCCGGGCAGGACTGACCGCCCGGCGCCGACGGCGCGGGCGCATCGCACGTCATGGCCATGGCCGGTCCGCCGTCGCCCGGACGCGACTGCCCGCGTTGCCCGCGCCTCAAGGCGCTCCGCGAAACCCTGCGCGCGCGCCATCCGGACTGGCACAACGCGCCGGTACCGAGCTTCGGCAGCGTCGACGGCCGCCTGCTGGTCGTCGGGCTTGCGCCGGGCCTCAAGGGCGCCAACCGCAGCGGCAGGCCGTTCACCGGCGATTTCGCCGGCGACCTTCTCTTCGCGACGCTGACGAAGTA